>CAXIBU010000001.1:0-49237 GCA_964021555.1 uncultured Verrucomicrobiales bacterium
CGAAAGGATCCTGGGCTAGAAGATCAGCTCCTAGAAGAATACAAAAGATTAACAATATTTTCATTTTTCAGTTTTATTTAAACGTAAGAAGCGACGGAATTTGGGAGCGATTGATGGTTTTGGAAGGGCCTTCATACGGAAACGGGAATTCTATCTAAGACCTTAGCCCAGCTGCAAGGTTACCCAAGGGAGAACCTTTTTCAGTAAGGTGGCGGCATCCAGAAAGTGTTTCAATGGCCGAGGGCTGGAAGCTCCGATCACATCCTTTAGAGGAAGATGTATTGGCGTTTTACTTCGAAGAATCATCCGTCTGCTCGATGTAGGCGACCAGGCTGGGGATGACTTCATCGAGCACGCTGGCTACGGCTTGGTAGGCTTCTCCGCTCATCCCGAAGGGGTCTGGGATGTCAGCTCCGATACCGACTCCTTGCACGTCGGTGAATTCGCCAGCGAGGAAGGCCTTGTCTTCCACTTCTGGAAATTCGCTTAATAACATGCCGAGGTGGGCGCTGGTCATTGCGAAGATGTGGGTGGACTGCGCTAACAGCTCTTCGGTTACGGGCTGACTTTGGTGGTCGCTCAGGTCGATTCCTCGAGATTTGAGAATTTTCAGGGTCTCGGCGCTTGCTGGCTGGCCCGGCCAGGCGGAGACGCCAGCGGACTGGACTTCGAAATCACCTCGTGATTTCACTTGTTCGCGAAACAAAGCTTCCGCCATGGGGCTCCGGCAGGTATTTCCTGTGCAAACAAAGAGAACGCGCTTCATGCAGCCAAGCTAGTGTAATTGCGTTCGGTAAGTCAACTGCGCCTATTCGCTCTATGAAAATCGCCTGCCTAATCTTCGGAACCCTATTCCTCTACTTCACCTTCCTTCAGCACAATGACGCCACTCAATACAAGAATGGCGACTGGTGGAGCTGGGTGATCATCTACCTGACAACGGCCGCAATCTCATACTACCGCGCCTTTCGCCCGCTGGCTTCGTCACTGCTCTGGGGCACCACGGGCTTTGCCTTGGGGGCCTTTGTCTTCCGCATGCAGGATGAGTTTGGAAATTTCGCCTTTGAGAAATTCGCCGGGCGCTGGCTTTACGACTCTACAGGAACGGAGATGGTGCAGCAAACCAACGAGGCGGGTGGCCTTTTCATCGTCGCCCTATGGCTCGGAATACTGGCGGTGCTAAACCAACGTTCATCGAAATCATAGGCGTTTGCGATCATTCATCGCTCGCAGCAGGGTCAGCTCGTCCGCGTGATCGAGCCCTCCGCCAGCTGGCAGGCCTTGGGCGATCCGGCTGATCTGGCAGTCGCGACCAGAGAGTTCATCGATCAGATAATTCGCTGTCGCCTCCCCTTCGACGTCGCTGCCCACGGCCAGAATGACTTCAGTCACCTGTAGTTCATCTACCCGCTTGAGAAGCTGATGAATTTTCAGATCCTCAGGCCCGACGTTGTCAAGCGGTGAGAGCTTGCCCCCCAGACAGTGGAAGAGACCTTTGAAGCTGCCACTTTGCTCGATCTTAATCACATCAGTCGCCTGTTCGACGACACAGATCGAGCTGCGGTCCCTTTGTTCATCTTCGCAGATCTGACAGCATTCGTCGCTAGTGAAGAATCCGCAGGTTCCACAGGGGCGAATCGATTCCGTCGCATCGATGATGGCGGAAGCCAGGTCCAGTGGCCTGGCTCGTTTGTTTTGAAGTGCCCAGATCGCGATCCGCTCAGCGCTGCGCGGCCCGACGCCTGGCAAACGCCGAAGTTCACCAATCAGCGCTTTTAGTTGGAGGGGGAAATCGATGGCTTTCATTTCTTAGCTCGAAACTCCTTCCATTCATCGTCCTCGTCAAGTTCTGCCACGCTTGGTGACTCTTCTGACAAATCAAGGGGGTCACCGAGCTCCTCTTTAAGTGGTTCTTTGCCAACAATCGCCGTGCTACGAGACAAATGAGAGAGGTGATAAAAGGAACCCAGCCCAGCCCACAACCCGGTGAGTAGCGTGGTCAGCGGGCTGAACCATAGATCAAAAAAGAGCAGCACCAGAGATAAGCTCAGAGTCAAAAAGGCGGCGACCACCCAACACAAGACACGGCGCCATCGGCCGTGAATCGCGAGCAATGCGGCTGGGGTCAGGAAGGCAGCACCAGCTCCATAAGCAAACCGAAACCAAGATGGCGCGGAGCTAATTCGATCTCCGAATTCTGAGGAACCTAAGATCCAGTGCCTAATCTCGAATTCAAGTGGTTCGAAAATCCCCGAGAACTCCCCGACCAAGCCGACCGTCAGAGCCAACAGTCCAATCACGATCACCAGCGCCCCCAAGGGCTGGACGGTAGGTGTGGTTGGCAGGTTGGGATCACTCATGAGTCGGGGGTCAACTCTGTCTTCAGAAGCGGGCTTGTCAAAGACCAAGAGCTTGGAAATGAAAAAGCATCGCCCAGAGATAGGCGATGCTTGAAAGCTAAAATTCGAGGCGAACTTATCGGCGAGGGATAATCCTTAGGTTCCCCATGCCTGCGTCTCCAGGCTTAAGATTATTTCTCTTGAGGCGCTCAATCAGGTCATCAGGAATCGCGTCAAGATCGGCATCTTCGTTGTAAGGACCTTCATAAAGGAGCTTACCTTCCTGATCAAACATAAGAAGATTGGTCTGATCACCCTCACTCTTAAGCTCGATCTTCCCATCGGCGTCAGGGATGATGCGTGCTGAAGATTGCTGACCGTTGTTACCTTCCATGCGGAATTCGAAACGCTGAACTTCTTGGCCCGGTTTGACATGCAGCTCGAAGCGTTCCTCGATTCCTTCAAATCGGTCCTCAAGCTGCTCTGCCTGCTTAAGAAGCTGCTTGCGCATTTGATCGAACTCACCTTCGGGCATGACCTGCTCCAACTGGCGGAGCATTTCTTGCTGTATATTGCCGTTACCTAGTTGGGCCATTCTCTGGTCAGCAGGGCGTTCGCCGAGAGTTGCTTTGAGCTCCTGTTCTTCGCCACCTCGCAAAACCTGGAGCGTGACTTCGTCACCCGCATTCCGCTTGGACATGGACTTCATCACGTCGAGCGGTGATTTGATGTCTTTGCCATCGACCTGCAGGAGGATGTCATTCTTCTTCAAGCCGCTGGACTGAGCGGGGCTATCCCCTACCACTCCTCGAATGACTGCGCCTTTCTTCAGCTCAGGCATCTGCGCTTTTAACAGCTCTGGGAGGTCAGTGGTGTAAATTCCCAAATAGCCCGGTTGCTGTTCCTTTTCTCCGGCTTCATTTGCCGCTGGCACTGGTGGGTTCTTAGGAGCAGCAGGATCTGCCTCACCGGAACCTTCGATTGCCATGGCGGGTAAGATACCCGAGACAGCCAATAGACATAATTGCTTTTTGATATTCATAACTTAATTGCTTACAACAAGTAAGCGGGATTATCTGAGTAGTTTGTCTAATCGATTAACCTTTTTTTGAAAGAAATTCGAAAGATAGTCGTAGGCCCTTTTTCCTGTTAATGAGTCTCAACAGGAACGGTGCAACGGCGCTTGCCTCGTGGTCGTTCAAATTCGCGCTGACGCCCTTGCTCGTCGATCAAGATCATGCGCTCGACCTGCTCGAACTCAAACTGGCGGTGCGCTTGGTTTTGACCATCCAAAACAAGACCTTGGTCCTGGGGTGAACGGACTCCGGATTCCAAACTTGCCGGAACCAGTTGTGGCGACATCAGGCTGGCAAAAGCAGGCAGACTAGGGACTGCTTCAAGATTTGAATCCAAATTCGGTGCATCGGAAGCGGGTGATTCGACAGGGGTTGCTACAAATTGATTCGGTGTGGCTTCCTGGAAGCCTGGCAGAAGGACACCTAGCACAGCCCCGACGACTGCGACAGCAGCAGCGACTTTGATCAATGGACTGGACTTTGAAGTCTGTGGCAAAGGTCGCCCGGGGAAAGCTAGAACTTTGCCTTCGTCTGGTGCGCCGACGCTCTCAGACGTCTCCCCCCCAGAAACCGCATCCATTTTGCTGATCAAGTCTTCGAAAAGCGCAGGATTTAGGGAAGCTGGTGTAATTTGGGAAAGCGGGCGTGAAGCGTCCATCTGATTGACCACCTCTTGGCCTTTGGTGAAGCTCAACGGGCTTGGCTGGAATTTTTGGGCCCATTCGGACTCTGTGATTCCATCTCGTTGGGCACTTTCAAAAGTCTCAGCTTGTTGTGGATGAAGCGGCTGCGGAACACCGAGACGCAGTCTAGCCTCCACCGCTGATTGCGCTGGCGAGAGGTGGTGTGCGGATTCCGAAAAGGCATCCATTTCAGCGGCAAGCGTGAGCGGCAGGTTACCGTTGAGAGCACGGGGAACCATTCCGCTGAGAGCGGTTTCAATGGTTTCAGTTGAAATAGACATGATGGACTGGAGAGTTGTGGGGATATGACTGAGGCTTAGAATTCGCCGCGATTCTGGGCGACTTCGAGTTTCTTCCTCAGGGCTTCGATGCCATAGCGATACCGAGAGGCTGCCGTGTTTGGAGAAATTTCGAGAGATTCACCGATTTCAGCAAAAGTCTGTTCACCCCAAATTTTCAGAACGATGACTTCACTGAATTTGGCTGGAATTTCCTTGAGATAGACTTCGAGAAGCTGACGAGTTTCATCATCTGCCCCCTCGGACTCGAACCAAGGATCATCACTGGGATTGTGGATCTCCTCGTCTTGAACGACGCGGTCCTCCCTCTTTTGGCGACGATCGCTCTTGCGACCAAAGTCGATCGCCAAGCGACGGATGGACGCGTAAACAAAAGGCAACCAAGCTTGCTGGCCACCAACGAAAACGCCGTCGTGCACCTTACGAGCCAACTTTATGAGAGCCTCCTGAAGGACGTCCTCGGCGTCAGCCAAACTTCGAGTTTGCTGCCGAGCAAACAGCAGGAGCTTGTTTCCATGCTCATCAACCCACTCCCGCCACGAGGCTGGAGCGCTGGAGGTATCTTCTTGGGTCACGTTTGATGCAGTCGTTTGTTCAAGCATGGCAGCAACCTATGAGCGCCGCCTGCCGTGGCTGTCGTCTAAACTTTGAGTCGATCCCGACAATCAAGGATCATAGACGAATTTGACCAAGGTTACGATGAGGTCCTTAGGATCGGAAGACAAAAAAGGCGCAGCCCTTCGTGAGGACTACGCCTTTCGGGAAAATGGTCTCAATTAACCGCCGATGGCCGTCTTACCTGACAACTTGGCACCCTCTTCACATGAGAAGGCCTTGGTTTCAATGTCGCCATTGAGAATTGAATTCTTCTTGAGCTCGCAGCGGTCCGATTTGATCTTACCGTCTACCTTGCCGTAAACCTTAACTTCACCAGCCTGGATATCGCCGGTAACCGTGGCATTCTCACCGATGGTGACTTTGCCCTTCTCAGATTTGATCTCCCCATCGATCTTACCGTCGATGATCATGTCGTTAGAAAACTTGATGGAGCCGGTGATTTCAATTCCGGAAGCGAGGACGTTGGTGGCATTCATTGCAAGAAGAGGAATCAATCCACCGGAGAAAGTCAAAGCGGAAAATCAAATGCGCGTATTTCCCTCGCAAAATAGCTTCAGGCCTTAAGGGCGTCGAAGTTGATAAAGCCATTAGTCACCTCCTCGAGACCCGACAACATGAACTGAATGCCGATGGCTGTCAAAATCAGCCCAAGGATTCGGGCCGCAATGTCCAGGCCCATGGGCCCCAACACCCTGCCGATCCGCTCGCTCAGCAGTAGCAGACCGAGAGTGGCTAGTGAGACCAATATCACTACCACGCTGAGCCCCAAGCGGGTCATTAGCCCATCAGCCTGCCCGTAGAATAGAATCACGGTGCTGATCGATCCCGGACCAACGAAAAGCGGGACTCCAACTGGAATCAAAAGCGTGCGAAACCGATGCTCCGCTGCTTGCAAGTCGCTTTCATCCCCAACACGGTCAGCCATCTTTGCCACCTGATGAGCATTCTGGCCACGAACCATTCCGATACCAGTCAGGAGAAGTAAGATTCCCCCTGCGATTCGAAAGGCCGGGAGCGAGACGCCGAAGAAATGCAGCACGCTGCTGCCAGACCAGAGAAAGACGATCAAAAAGATCGCTACAAATCCGGAGAGGAAAAGTGCCAGGAAACGCTGGGTGCCAATGCGCTCACCCGCCGTCGCACTGATGTAGACCGGTAAGTTCCCCAACGGATTCATGATCGCGAACAATGCCGCGAAAAAATGAATCAATAGTGCGTAATCCATACCTGGCTCACTCCAAGCCGAGAAGTTCAGCTGTCGCGACTCTCGGTCGGTCGGTCAGAATTTCGGCACCATCATCAGTCACGAGGACCGTATGCTCGAAGTGAGCGGAGGGACTGCTATCCTTACTAATGACGGTCCAGCCATCATCGAGCATCTTTACCTTGGCTGTGCCCTGATTCACCATCGGCTCGATCGCAAGGATCATGCCGGCCTTCAGTTTAGGCGTTCGTCCCTGAGGGCGATAGTTTGGCACTTGAGGCTCTTCGTGAAGACGCTTGCCGACTCCATGACCGACAAATTCACGCACCACACCGAAGCCGAATGGCTTAATGTGAGCCTCGACCGCTCCACAAACATCGCCGAGGCGAACCCCTGCTTTGACTTGCTCGATTGCCGCATAGAGTGACTCTTCAGTGGCCATCAAGAGACGCTTGGTCTCATCAGGGATAACCCCAACGGCAACCGTCGAGGCGTTATCCCCAATCCAGCCGTCCTTGACGATCCCGACATCGATGCTGATCACGTCACCCTCTTTCAGGACGCGCGGGCCGCCGATGCCGTGAACGATCTCTTCGTTGACCGAAATACAAGCCTGGCCGGGAAATCCACGGTAGCCGAGGAAGGCGCTTTTGCCCCCTTCCTTCGCAATCAGCTCGGCGCACTTCTGATCAATCTGACCTGTGGTCACTCCGACCGCAACTTCCTTAAGGAGGCCTTGGAGCACGCGGCTCGCTGCGGCACCAGCCACCCGCATTTTTGCAATCGCTGCGGCATTTTTGATCGGTATCTGTCCCATGGTGTGTTCCTTGAATAAAATTACTGACTTTCGGCCGATAGGCTTCTCTCAACCATTGCACAAACCTCCGTAGGGTTACCCTCGGCAACGACCTTAGTCAAATCCCCCCGCTCCGCGTAATACTCGATCACCGGAACGGTTTCGTCTGTGAAGTCTTGATAGCGTTTTTTGAAGCGCTCCTCCGCATCGTCGATTCTGGGCCGCAGGGTTCCGTCACATTCAGGGCAGTGGAGGCCATTTTCAACCAGATCAAGCGCCGTCGTCAGACCACATTGATCACACTGGACTCGGCGCCCGATGCGGCGGAGCAGTTCATCATAACTAACCTCAAGAGAGACCGCTGCATCCAGGGTGATTGAACGCTTCGCCAACTCGTCGGTCAGCCAGCGAGCCTGGGACAAGGTCCGAGGGAAGCCATCGAGAATCCAATTGGACTCCTGGTTCTGATCAAACCAGTCGCTGAGCATCCCATTGACAATCTCGTCAGGAACCAGACGACTGGAGCTCAGATATTTGGAGGCCTTTAGGCCGAGCTCGGTCTCCTCAGCCAGATGTTGCCGGAGCATCACCCCCGTGCTGACCGGGATTAATTCGAATTTTTCCGCGAGGAGCTGCGAGAGCGTTCCCTTGCCTGAAGCCGGTGGGCCGAGAAAGACAAGGTGCATGGGGTAAGTCAGGCGTAGGTTGGCTTTACTGGAATGCTTTCGCCGTAACGAAAATCAAGACCAGGATCGCAAACAGCACCCAAAGGTAGACCATCTTTCCACTCTTGGCAGATTTGGTAGCCGTGCCGCTTGCACCGAAACGACCGCCTTTGATCTTGCCCTGACGGAGGAAACCGTCGTAGTGGCGCTGCAAGAGGTGAGTCTCGACCTGGCGCATGACATCAAGCACGACACCAACCAGAATCAAAAGGCTGGTCCCACCAAAGAACTGGGTGACCAACATGGGGAGGCCCATGGAATTTGAGATCAAGGAAGGGATCATGAAGATCAAGGTCAGGAAAATCGCACCAGCGAAAGTCAGGCGGGTCATCGTGAAGTCGAGGAACTTTGAGGTAGGAGGCCCTGGGCGGACGCCGGGGATGTATCCACCTGCGCGCTTGAGATCCTCTGCAATCTGGCTCGGCTGGAACATCGTTGCGACCCAGAAGAAGGAGAAGAAGAAGATCATCACACCAGCGACCACGTAATACCATGGGGAGACGCCGCTGAAGATTTCAGAAACACGAGGAATAAAGCTCATCATCCAGTCGGACTTCTGAACCCACTCGAAGGATGCCAACTGTTGCAGAAGGAAGATAGGAAGAGTCAGGATAGCTGAGGCAAAAATGATCGGCATGACACCCGCATAGTTGACCTTAAGTGGCAGGTATTGAGTTTGCCCACCGTATTGCTTGCGACCAACGACACGTTTGGCGTATTGGATCGCGATTCGGCGCTGGGCCTCAGTAATTGCGATGACCGCCATGATGACCGCCAAAAGGAAGGCCAGCATTAGAACCAGCTTCATGGCTCCACCTGCACCAGCAGCATCGCCAGTGAAGACGTTCCAAGCCACAACAAGAGCGCCGGGAAGACCAGCGATGATGTTGACGGTAATGATGATGGAGACGCCGTTACCGACCCCCTTTTCCGTCATCTGATCACCAATCCACATGAGCAACATGGTGCCCGCGGTGATGGTGAGAACGGTCATTAGCTCAAAGGAAATACCGGCCGAAGCAGGGACAAGTCGACGCCCCTCTTCTTGCATCACCTGATCAATGCCGGGGAAATAAGGAAGACTTCCTGGATTTTCCATTCCCTTAGCGAGAAGGAAGCCCTGCACCACCGCGATGATGATGGTGATGATGCGAGTGTATTGATTGAGCTTCTGGCGGCCGTTGTCTTCACGGGCAATCTTGGCGATCGATGGAACCACCGCAGTCATGAGCTGAATCATGATCGATGCCGAAATGTAGGGCATGATGCCCAGGGCAAAAATGCCACAGGCTTGAAGACCACCACCGGAGAAAACCGCGAGCATTGCACCAAGTGCGGCGCCTGGACCGGTTGCTTCGTTATCGGCAGACCAGTCGGCCCACGCGTCAAGGACACTGGCATCAACACCCGGGAGGGTAACGGCAACGCCCAAACGGACGATGACGATCATGGCTAGCGTGAAAAGGATTCGTTCACGAAGTTCGGGAACGCGGAAGGTATTCGCAAAGGCGGAAATCATCGGACAGCTACTAAAAGATTGGGCGGCTTATAGGTAGGGCGTGCGTAGTGGGCAAGCCCTGAGGTAAAAGTAATCAGAAAATACTGATTGAGTTTCCGAGTGGTCGGAAAGCACGAAGCCGGAGAGCGCAGACTTGCACCCTCCGGCCCGTGATTGAAAGCGGTTAAGCTTCAGCCGAGGGCTCGGCTGGGATGGGTCAGGCAGGCTTGCCTGGAAGTTCGACGGAACCTCCAGCTGCTTCGATCTTACTCTTAGCAGAGGCACTGACTTTGCCAGCAACAACGGTGAGCTTCTTGCTCAGTTCGCCAACGCCAAGGACCTTGACCGCATCGAAGCGACCTTGGACCATGCCTTTCTCGCGAAGAGTCTCTTCGTTGACGGTATCGCCGCCTTCGAATTTCTCTTCGAGTTGATTGACGTTAACGATCGCGAATTTGGTCGCGAAAGTGAAGTTGTTGAATCCGCGCTTGGGAAGACGACGGTGAAGAGGCATTTGACCACCTTCGAAACCGGGGCGGATGGTGCCACCGGAACGGGCTTTTTGGCCTTTGTGTCCTTTACCGGATGTCTTACCGAGACCGGAGCTTTCGCCCTTGCCGAGACGCTTGATGCGATGCTTGGCGCCGGGACGTGGCTTGATATCATGAAGTTTCATAACCTGTAACTAGTGTTTGGGGTTAGAGTGCCTTTTCGGCGACTTTTTTGCCACGGGCACTGAGGATCTGCTCGCGGGTGCGAAGCTGAGAAAGTGCTTTGATGGTGGCTTTGACGACGTTGGCGTGGTTGTTGGAGCCAAGAGACTTGGCAAGAACGTCTTTGACGCCGACTGACTCACAGACAGCGCGCATGGCACCACCGGCGATGATTCCCGTTCCGGGAGAGGCTGGCTTAAGGAGAACCTTAGCACCGCCGTATTCAGCGTAAACATCGTGCGTGAGTGTGCCATCAACGATGGTGATACGCTCGAGGCTGTTCTTGGCAATCTCACTGGACTTGCGGATCGCTTCAGCGACTTCGTTAGCTTTACCAAAGCCGATGCCGACACGACCTTCGTGGTCACCGGAAACGATTAGGGCTGAGAAGCTGAAACGACGACCACCTTTAACTACCTTGGCACAACGGTTGATGAAGACGACCTTCTCGGTCAGTTCTTTACCATCCGGAGCGGTAGGAGCTTGGCGTTGTTGCTGAGGGCGTGGGCCACGACGGTTTCCACCGCCACGGTTATCACCACCTCCACGATTGTCACGACCGCCACCGCGCTGATCAGATGCAGCTGGCTTATCGGTAGTGGCAGATGGAGTCGGGGCCGGAGTGCTACCAGCCGCCTTTTCTTCGGAATTTTTTGCTTGTTCTTCAGACATGTTTAAATGCGGGCTGGATTAGAATTGGAGGCCGTTTTCACGGGCGGCGTCAGCCAGGGCTTTAACCTTACCGTGGAAGACGAAACCGCCACGGTCGAAAACAACTTGTTCGATCTTAGCTTCCTTGGCGCGGCTTGCGACAAGGGCTCCGATTTTCTCAGCGGCTGCTTTGTTAGCGGAACCACCAACTTCAACTTCCTTGTCCAGAGTGGAGGCAGCGACGAGAGTCTTGCCAGCCACGTCATCGATGACTTGGGCGTATACGTGTTGGTTTGAGAAATGGATCGCCAGGCGTGGGCGCTCGGCGGTGCCAGAGATCTTGCGGCGGATGCGGCGGTGGACCTTGCGGCGGACTTCTTTGCGATTGAGTGTGCTCATCGTATTAATGAAAGGGTTATCGATTATTTACCGACGCTCTTACCAGCTTTACGACGGACGTATTCGTCTGTGTAGCGAACCCCTTTGCCTTTGTATGGCTCAGGTGGGTAATAGGAACGAACTTCCGCGGCGAATTGACCGACGGCCTGCTTATCGATGCCTTCAACCTTGACCTTGGTGTTGCCGTCAACAGTGACGTTAACACCAGCTGGGATTGGGTGAAGGATCGGGTGAGATTTACCGAGGTTAAGATCCAGTGCCTGGCCTTTTACAGCGGCACGGAAACCAACTCCGATGATTTCAAGGTTCTTCTCGAAGCCTTTGGAAACCCCCTCAACCATGTTGTTGATGAGGCTGCGGGCGGTCCCGTGAAGCGCCTTAAGACGGCGATTCTCTTGAACCGGAGCGACAGTAACTTCGCTCTCTTCGACGGAAACTTCGATTCCCTCGGGAAGAGTCCAATCGAGCTTACCCTTTGGGCCCTCGACGGAAACATCTTGTCCGGAAACGGTCAATTTGACCTTCTCGGGAAGAGTGATGACTTTTTTGCCTACGCGTGACATTTGATTATTCTCCTAATAATTGGGTTGGAATTACCAAACGAAGGCGATGACTTCGCCGCCGAGTTTCTGGCGTTTGGCTTGGGAACCGCTCATGAGACCTTTAGAGGTGCTGATGATTGAAATACCAAGCCCGTTGAGAACGGAAGGAATCTCCGCTGAACTGACGTAGTTACGAAGACCTGGCTTGGAGACCCGCTTGAGGTCGGTAAGCACTGGGCGGCCGTCGTTGAACTTGGCCTTGGCCTTGATTTCAGGGAATTTGCCGTCGGTTTTGACTTCGTAGCTCCAGAGGTAGCCTTCTTCGGTAAGAATACGGGCGATCTCTGCTTTGATCTTCGAATGCGGGGCGGTGAAGGTTTCCCGGTCAGCGCGACAAGAGTTTTTGAAGCGGGTCAGGAAATCGGAAATGGGGTCACTAAGAACTGCCATGATAATAAGTGGTTAGGCGTTGGCTGGCTCAGCTGAGTCAGACTTCTTTTGAATCTCACGGAACGGCATGCCGAGCATGCTGAGGAGCTGGTAGCCACTCTCGTTGTCCGTAGCGGAAGTAACGAAGATCAGGTCGAAACCGATCTGGCGTTTGATCTTATCAAGCTCGATTTCAGGAAAAATAGCCTGATCGTTGATCCCGAGGGCGTAGTTCCCACGACCATCAAAGGACTTAGGTGAGATACCGCGGAAATCGCGAATGTTCGGTGCTGTGACGTGAACGAAGCGATCAAGGAACTCCCACATGCGCTCGCCGCGAAGCGTAACGCGTGCGCCGAGGGCTTCACCCTCACGCAATTTGAAGTTGGAGACCGACTTACGGGCGTAGGTGACGGAGGGCTTCTGTCCAGTGATCTTGGAGATCTCTTCGACAGCATCTTCGACCGCTTGTTTGCGATCAGTTTGTGAGCCCATGCAGCTCGTCACGACGATTTTTTCGAGGCGTGGCACCTCGTGGATGTTGCTCACGCCCAGCTTCTCTTTGAGAGCGGGAATGAGGGTTTCCTGATATTTTTTCTTTAGAATAGACATAATAGCGGGTCAGCTCGGGTTTATGGCTTAAGCGCGCAATTGAAACCACCAGGGTCTCAATCGACTTTTTTCACATTTGAGATGTGGATCGGACCTTCCATTTCCTCGATACCGCCTTCGCGGTTCTCTTCGGTTGGACGGACGGCCTTTTTGATCATTCGAACACCTTCCACTGTGACAAAAACACCTTTTTTGGTGGTTCTGACTTCGAGGATGGTGCCACGCTTGCCCTTGTTGTTGCCAGCGATGACGGAGACGTTATCGCCTTTCTGAACGTGGGTATTGGTTTTGCTCATTGCAGGTTGCAGTATTGCTTGGATTCTCGGGAGGGAAAGGTTCCCACTTGAGAAGGGGCGGAGGGCTTAACCAAGTGAAACCCACTTAGCAAGCCCTCCTTTAGAATTTTTTCCTTCGCCTAGCGTTCTTAGAGAACCTCAGGAGCGAGGGAGACGATTTTCATGAACTTCTTTTCACGAAGCTCACGGGCGACAGGTCCAAAGATACGAGTGCCTTTGGGGTTGCCGTCCTTGTCAATGATCACGGCAGCGTTCTTGTCGAAGCGCAGGATCGAACCGTCATCACGACGGATCGGAGCAGCGGTGCGAACAATAACAGCCTTGACCACGGTGCCTTTTTTGATGGAGGCAGTTGGGATGGCCTCACGGATGTGGGCCGTAATGATGTCGCCGACGTGGGCGGACTTGGTCCGCTTGCCGATGACACCAATCATTTTTGCTTTGCGAGCGCCGGTGTTGTCGGCGACTTCAAAGCTGGATTCCATTTGAAGCATGATAAACGGTTGGTTGAGTGGTTACTAGAATTTCGAGTCTTCCCAGCGCGGATTAGTGCGAGAGGATCTCAGTCAAACGCCAGCGCTTCAGTTTTGAAAGCGGGCGGGTTTCGACGATGCGGACTTTGTCACCAACAGCAGCTTCCTGATTTTCGTCGTGAGCGTAGAATTTCTTCGTGCGCTTAACGATCTTCTTGAAACGTGGGTGAGGAACGCGGTTGGTGTATTCCACGACGATGGTCTTATCCATCCCGGTAGAAACAACCAAGCCAACGCGTGATTTGGCAAGTGCCGTGGCTTCGGCTTTTGAGGATAATTCGCTCATGATCTTGTTACTTTGGTAGTTAGGGTTCAGCCGTTCTGGTCAGCGCGGTTGCGCTCATTGAGGACGGTCTGGACACGGGCGACTTCGCGGCGAACGAGGCGCAGACGAGCAGAATTCTCGAGCTGTGCGGTCGCTTGCTGCATGCGCAGGGTGAGGCTCTCTTCGCGAAGGTCGCGGAGACGCTTGTGGAGTTCGTCGACGCTGAGGTCGCGGATTTCCTTAATCTTGGTTTGGGCCATGACGGTGATTCGGTTGGGGCTGAATTAGTGATGTGAACGGGTCACAAAACGGGTTTTGACCCCGAGTTTGTTGGACGCAAGGCGGAGAGCCTCACGAGCGGCGGATTCGGGAACACCGGCGATCTCGAACATGACGGTGCCAGGGCGGACAACTGCGACCCAACGGTCAACAGCACCTTTACCTTTACCCATCCGCGTTTCTGGCGGACGTCCGGTGACGGATTTGTGAGGGAAGATGCGAATCCAGACTTTACCCTTACGTTTGAGGTAGCGGTTGATGGAGATACGGCAAGCTTCGATCTGACGGTTGCTGATCCAGTCGCGGCCGAGGCACTGCAGACCGAAATCACCGAAATCGACGCTGGTTCCACGCTGCGCGTTACCGGCGCGGCTGCCGCGGTGCGACTTGCGGAACTTGGTTCTTTTGGGCATCAATGGCATGATATTTTCCTTTCGTTAAATTATTAGTTAAACTGAGGTGACTCAGCCGTTGTTACGTGGGCGGCGGGGGCGGCGATCATCTCTGCCACCACGTCCCTGGGACTTAGCAGCGATCTTTTCGTCACGCTTGTTGATCCAGCATTTGACACCAATGATGCCGTAGACGGTCTTGGCTTCAGCGAAACCGTAGTCGATTGGGACACGGAGAGTTTGGAGAGGCACTTTGCCCTCTTTATACCATTCAGCACGGGCGATATCAGCACCACCGAGGCGGCCACCGCAGCGGACACGAATGCCTTCGGCACCGAATTCCATGGCGGTTTGGATAGCGCGCTTCATGGCGCGGCGGAAAGCGATACGACGTTCGAGCTGAACGGCGATGTTTTCTGCGACGAGTTGTGCGTCGACCTCAGGCTGACGGATTTCGACGATGTCGATTTTGACCGGAGAACCTTTACAGATCTTGGTAAGATCAGCGGTCATTTGCTCGATCTCAGCACCCTTGCGTCCGATAACGAGACCTGGACGAGCGGTGTGCATGGTGACACGGACGGAATTCCAAGCACGTTCGATGACTACTTTAGAGAGTGCTGCGAACTGCAGGCGGCCCTTGATGTAGTTACGAATGGCGAGATCTTCGTGGAGATTTTCAGCGTATTCTGTGCCAGTGGAGAACCACTTTGAGCGCCAGTCTTTGCTGACTGCGAGGCGATAGCCGATCGGATTAACTTTGCGACCCATAATTCAGTGTAGGTTTTGGTTCGTTGGTTTACTTGGACGCCGGCTCTGGGACCTCGTCAGTTAGGATGATAGTAAGGTGGCTGCTGCGCTTCTTGATCGCACCTGCAGAACCACGGGCACGTGGCTTGAAGCGCTTGAAGGCGGGGCCCTCATCAACCACTGCTGAAAGAACGATCATGTCGTCAGCGATCAGGTCGTGGTTGTTTTCTGCGTTAGCTACAGCAGACTTGAGAGTCTTGCCGATGAGCTGGGCAGCTTTCTTGGGGGTGTAGGTGAGAATGTCAAGCGCGGTCGAAACCGGTTGACCTTGAATTTCACGTGCGACATCGCGTGCCTTTTTGGGCGAGATGCGGGCGTATTTGTAGACGGACT
The DNA here is from genome assembly GCA_964021555.1 of uncultured Verrucomicrobiales bacterium. Taxonomy (GTDB): domain Bacteria; phylum Verrucomicrobiota; class Verrucomicrobiia; order Verrucomicrobiales; family Akkermansiaceae; genus CAXIBU01. The sequence continues at coordinate 15,493 of CAXIBU010000001.1, forward strand.
TCACTTCCATGGGATTTGCTCCTGTATAGATTCGTTAAGGGTTGACGGTGGTGACGGACGCGACGTCACCGTGGCGCACACCGTCATCCTGTTGATCGAGTTTTTGGACAAAGACGCCGCAGATACGATCGCGGACGTCGGTAACAATTGTTTGAGCGACGCGTTCGTCGCCGCGAAAAATGCCAAATTGCATCCCGATGCGGGCACCACCAGCGGAGCCGACATTGAGAACGACCAGGCCGCTCTCATCATCGATGCTGACGACGCGTGCATCGCTAAGCTCCCCTGCCCCTGGCTGGTCCGGTGCTTGTCGGAAGCCAAGGGCGAGCTCCATGGCGCGCAACTGGGCTTCGACGGTGGACCGGGCTTCGGGATCGGAATTAACGCTCTGCTTGAGGAAATCAATCACACTTTGGGAGAGCTGGATGGCTGCCCCTTCGACCTTGAGAAGTCGATCGTTAAGTGACTGAATCTCGGCGGTGGCTTGAACGAGTTGTTCGTCGCGACCGGCGATGGCATTTACTCCGAGAGCTTCGAGCGTCTGACGTGCCTCCTTCAAGGCAGTCTCCTGTTCGGCAGCTTCACGGGTGGCCCGTGCATAGCTGGCGGTCAGGGCGCGGTTGCGTTGCTCCTGCTTCGCGAGCTGTTGCTCGAGGCGCTGGAGTTTCTGCTGAAGCTGCTCTTTGGTCACGTCCTGGGCACTGGCCACACTAGCAGAGCCAACGGCGATAGCCGCGAGCAAGCTGAGAGATGTGGAAGTGATGAAAGACATGACTAGTGGAGAGTAATTTGGCTTTTGCTAGATTAAGGCTTACTTTTTGCCGACACCGCCGTGTGCTTTGAAGATGCGTGTTGGCGCAAATTCACCGAGCTTGTGTCCGACCATGTTTTCAGTCACGTAAACGGAGACAAATGCTTTGCCGTTGTGAACGTGGAAAGTGTGGCCGACGAAGTCAGGCGTGATCATGGAGGCGCGGCTCCATGTCTTGATTGGTTTGTGGCTGCCGGATTCCGCTGCTGCATCAATTTTGACGAGGAGCTTCTGATCGACGAAAGGGCCTTTTTTGAGTGAACGTCCCATAGAACTGGTTGGTTATTATCTTTAGATTGAGAGTGGGCTAGGAAGACTTAGCGGCGCTTAGACTTACGTCCTTCGACGATCATCTTGCTGCTTGCCTTATGCTTCTTGCGGGTCTTCTGGCCTTTGACATGGCCCCAAGGTGACTTGAGGTGCTGACGACCACCACCAGATTTGGATTTGCCCTCACCACCACCGTTCGGGTGATCGACAGGGTTCATGCACATTCCGCGGACGGTTGGGCGAACGCCCTGCCAGCGGGTGCGGCCAGCTTTACCGGAGACTTCGTTCATGTGATCGCGGTTGCCGACCTGGCCGACAGTTGCGAAGCAATTTTCGTGGAAGCGGCGGATTTCGCCAGAAGGCATGCGGACGAGAGCGTAACCACCTTCACGGTTGGAAAGGACAGCTTGTTGACCAGCGGAGCGGGCAACTTTGCCGCCACAACCTGGGCGAAGCTCGATGTTGTGAATCGCGGTTCCGAGAGGAATCTTGTTCAGTGGCATGGCGTTGCCGACCTTTGGAGGGGCAGCTTGCGCGGAAGAAATGATGGTAGCGCCAACTTCAAGACCGACAGGAGCGAGGATGTAGCTCTTTTGTCCATCTTCGTATTGCACGAGAGCGATACGGCAGGTGCGGTTAGGATCGTATTCGATCGTTTTGACTTCGGCAGGAACGTCGTGTTTCTGGCGTTTGAAGTCGATCAGACGATACTTCTTCTTGTGACCACCACCGATGTGACGGCAGGTGATGCGCCCGGTGTTGTTGCGACCGCCGCTACGCTTTTTAGTGCGCAGCAGTGATTTTTCAGGCTTCGAAGTAGTGATCTCTTCGAAGGTCGGGTGCTCCTTGTAGCGGTTAGCTGGAGTGACTGGTTTGAAACTTTTGAGAGGCATGATGTGTCCTATCAGGTTTTAAGGTTAATGGAGACGTCTGACTTAAACGAAGTCGAGGGTCTCACCGTCAGCGAGACGGACGATGGCTTTTTTCCAATGGGCGGTGCGTCCGGCGTCTGCACGACGCTTACGCTTGTCTTTGCCCAGGCAGTTGGCGGTGCGGACACCGATGACTTTCTTGCCGAAGGCGGACTCGATCGCTTTTTTGATCTCGAGCTTGTTGGCCTTACGGTCGACTTTGAACACGTATTCGTTGTTCTGCTCGTTGAGCAAAGTCGCCTTTTCGGTCAAGTGGATTGACTGGATGATATTAAGATCGCTCATGGGTATTAGGCGGTGCGGTTGGCTAGCGTTTCGAAGCTATTCTCGACGATGATGATGGCATCAGCGTGGAGGAGCTGCTCAACGTTCAATTGGGCGGCGGTCATGAGCAGAACATTCTGAACATTGCGACCTGAACGGTAGGTGGCTTCGTCAAATGACTCAGCGACTACGAGGACTTTTTTGGCGTCGGTCAAGCCAGCGATGGCTTGGTTGAAAGACTTGGTTTTGCCATCGGCTACGACGAACTCTGAAGTGGTGAAAACAGAACCTTCGTTGATGCGGTCGTTGAGGACGCGGCGAAGAGCCAGTTTGCGCACTGATTTGGGAACGTCTTTGCGGTAATCGCGAGGGCGAGGACCGAAGACAACACCACCACCAACAAAGATGGGTGCACCGCGGTCGCCGTGACGAGCGTTACCGGTGCCTTTCTGGCGGTAGATTTTTTTACCTGAGCCGCGGACTTCACCACGGGTCTTGGTGTTAGCAGAGCCGGTGCGGCGGTTAGCGTGGTAAGCAACCACTAGGTCGTGGACGGCTTGATCACCCTTAGGGCCTTCAACCAGCTGAAGCTTGGCTGACTTGGCTTCGTCGATAGTAAGAACTTTTGCAGACATGATGTCAGATAGGGTTTGAGATTACTGCGCAGCAGGAGCTGGCTTTTTAACGGCTGGGCGAACCACGACGTAAGAACCTTTAGCACCAGGAACGGCACCAGAGATGAGGACGACGTTGTCTTCAGGGCGGACCTGAACCACTTTGAGGTTCTGAACGGTGCGACGGTAGACACCGTGACGACCTGGCATTTTCTTATTCTTCCAGACGCGACCAGGCCAAGTGCCTGCTCCGATACCACCAGGACGGCGGTGCATCATGGAACCGTGTGACATTGGAAGGCCACCGAAACCCCAGCGCTTGACGACACCTTGGAAGCCTTTGCCTTTGGTTGTGCCGATGACGTCGACCCACTGACCGTCTTGGAAGACAGCTGCACCTGGGTGCTCGCCTTCAGTTGGGACGGCTTCGTCAGAGTCGAAGCGGAATTCGCGAATGAGCTTGGCCGCAGTGCCCTTGTTGGCCTTGAAGTGGCCAGCTTGAGCTTGGTTGACGCGGTGCTCCTTTTGGTCGTCATAACCGATCTGAACAGCAGCATAGCCGTCTTTTTCGGTGGTCTTGACCTGGAGAAATTGGTTATTGGCAACGTCAACGACGGTGACCGGGATCATGGCGCCTGATTCTTGATCAAAGACGCGAGTCATGCCGATTTTTTTACCTAGTAGTCCGAGAGACATGGGATAAAGAAAGTTAGAGTTAGCGACGCTTAAGGTCAGATTTTAATGGTGATATCGACACCGGCAGGAAGATTAAGCTTCTTGAGCTCATCGACGGTGCGTGCGGTTGGTTCAACGATATCAAGAACGCGCTTGTGCGTGCGGATCTCGAATTGCTCGGCCGACTTCTTGTTCTGGTTGACCGAACGGTTCACAGAGAACTTTTCGATACGGGTAGGGAGCGGGATAGGCCCGGCAACTTTGGCACCGGTGCGCTTAGCGGTCTCGACGATCTCTTGTGCAGAGCGGTCGATGGCGCGGTGATCGAAGGCGCGCAGGCGGATGCGGATTTTCTGTTTTTCCATGGTCGTATGGTGGCTGGATGATTGGTTCAGACGCTGAGTGAATGGTCGGCGACGAGTTCGTTTACGATTTGTTTGGGCACCTCCTCGAACGCGGCTGGCTCCATAGTGAAGGAAGCGCGGCCGGACGAAACGGTGCGGAGGGCTGTCATGTATCCGAACATTTCGGCAAGAGGCACAGTGGCCTTCAAGATCGAAACGCCGGCTTTGGCGTCCATCCCGGCAATATTGCCGCGACGGCGGTTGAGGTCTCCAAGGATATCTCCTTGGTATTCCTCGGGGGTGGAAACTTCGACATCCATGACGGGCTCGAGGAGCACGGAGGATGCATTTTCGAAGGCCTCACGCATTGCGAAGATCGCTGCCATGCGGAAGGCATTCTCGTTGGAGTCAACGTCGTGAGCCTCTCCATCGAGGACATCAACGTGGACATCGATGACGGGATAGCCGCCGATGACGCCGTTGCTAGTGGAATCTTTGATACCTGCAAGCACGGAGTTGATAAATTCTTTAGGAATCGCACCACCGACGACTTTGTTCTCGATGGTGATCCCCTTGCCGCTCTCGTTGGGGCGGACCGCAACTTTAACTTTACCGAACTGGCCGCGGCCGCCGGACTGTTTCTTGAGAACACCGAGACCTTCAGCGGCTTGGCGAATGGTCTCGCGGTAGGCGATCTGTGGTTTACCGACGTTAGCTTCGACTTTAAATTCGCGGCGGAGACGGTCGATGATGACCTCGAGGTGAAGCTCACCCATGCCTGCGATGATGGTCTGACCAGTGTCTTCATCCGTTTTGATCACGAAAGTCGGATCTTCTTCTGAAAGACGGCTGAGGCCGGTAGACATTTTCTCGGAGTCCGCCTTGGTTCTTGGTTCGACGGCCATCGCGATGACGGGCTCGGGGAACTGAGGTGGCTCGAGAAGAATATTGAAGGACTGCTCGCAAATGGTGTCGCCAGTGACGACATTCTTAAGCCCGACAAAAGCTGCGATATCACCGGCGTAGCACGTATTGATATCTTCGTGCTTGTCAGCCTGCATTTGGATCAAACGGCTGACGCGCTCTTTGCGCTTGGTGCGCGGGTTGAAGACCATGTCTCCCTTGCTGATCGTTCCGGAATAAACGCGGAAGAAAACCAGTTTGCCGACGAATTTGTCAGCCCAGAGCTTGAAGGCGAGTGAGCAGAATGGCTGATCATCAGCCGTGACGGTTGGAACGACAGTGTCCTCATCGGCAGGATGAAGACCCTTGGCAGGCTCGATGTCGATTGGGCTGGGCAGGTAATCAACCACAGCATCAACCAAATATTGAACCCCCTTGTTCTTGAAGGCGGAGCCCCCGGTCACAGGGATAAATTGATTGGAGATCGTCACCCGGCGCACGGCCTGCTTCAGAATCTCAGCGGTGATCTCTTCCTCAGCGAGGAAGGCTTCACCAAGCTCATCATCCAGGTCGGCAACCATTTCGATCAACTCGGATCGAGCGGCTTCAGCCAGTTCAACGAGATCAGCAGAAAGCGGCTCAACACTGAAGGTTGAACCGAGTTTCTCGTCCTCATTGTATAGAATGGCCTTCTGGTTGACCACGTCGATCTGCCCCCGAAGGTTCTCTTCAGAACCGATAGGGATCAAAATCGGGCAGGCTGGGATTTTGAACTTATTGCGAACGTCGTCGACCACCGCCTGGAAGTCGGCGCCGGTGCGATCCATCTTATTAACGAAGACGATGCGTGGGACGCCGTAGCGTGTGGCCTGTCGCCAGACCGTTTCAGTCTGAGGCTGAACACCGGCCACACCGCAGAAGACAACAATCGCACCATCGAGAACGCGAAGAGAACGCTCGACTTCAGCGGTGAAGTCGACGTGCCCTGGGGTATCGATGATGTTGATTCGAGTATCCTCGTTTTCAAAAAGCTTAACCACTCCATCATCAGGCTTCTGGACCCACTGACATGTGACAGCGGCAGAAGTGATGGTGATGCCCCGCTCGCGCTCCTGCTCCATGTGATCGGTAGTCGCCGCACCATCGTGGACTTCTCCGATCTTATGGATCATGCCCGTATAGAACAGCACGCGCTCGGTAAGAGTCGTCTTACCAGCGTCGATATGAGCAGCGATCCCGATGTTACGCGTATTGCGCAACGGGTAGGGACGGCTCGAGCTGTTTGCAGATTTGGACATGGTGGGATGCCTGATGAATCAGGCAGGGACTAGTGAGATAGGCTTCGAAAATTCGGGATTACCAGCGGAAGTGAGCGAAGGCACGGTTGGCTTGAGCCATCTTGTGCACATCGTCGCGCTTACGGACGGCGCTGCCTTGGTTGGTTGAGGCGTCTTTGATTTCAGCGGCGAGAGCAACGTGCATTGGCACGCCTTTCTTCTTGCGAGCGAAACCGACGAGCCAACGCATGGCGAGTGACTCGGAGCGACCTGGATCAACTTCGAGAGGAACCTGATAGGTAGCACCACCGACGCGGCGTGACTTAACCTCGACGCGAGGCTTAGCGTTCTCGATCGCGCGGTTAAGGATTTCAAGAGGATCAACATTGTCCGTGCCTTCATTGGCGCGGTCGATTGCTGCGTAGACGATGCGTTCTGAAGTAGAACGCTTTCCGTCGCGCATGATTTTGCTGATGAGCTTCCCAACAACCGGGCTATCGTAGCGTGGGTCGCGGACTTCGGGCTTTTTGTAAACGCGTTTGCGGCGTGCCATGGTAAAAGTCAGTTAAAGATTAAAGAGTTACTTCTTAGGGCGCTTCGTGCCGTATTTAGAACGACCTTGTTTGCGGCCGTCTACGCCGAGCGTATCGAGAGCACCACGAACGATGTGGTAGCGAACACCAGGCAAATCCTTAACCCGTCCACCACGGACGAGAACGATGCTGTGCTCTTGGAGGTTGTGACCTTCACCGCCGATGTATGCGATGACTTCTTCACCATTGGTCAAACGGACCTTGGCCACTTTACGAAGAGCCGAGTTAGGCTTCTTCGGAGTGCGGGTCATTACCTGAAGGCAGACCCCGCGACGTTGCGGGCAGTTTTGCAGCGCGCGACTCTTCGACTTTACGACGGGAGTCTTGCGTCCTTTGCGGACGAGTTGGTTGATGGTAGGCATGATTTCCTGCTTGGTTGAATTTCGGGCATTGACCCTAGGTTGTAGGGTGCAATCGGAAGGCCGCGAATTCTTCGCAGGAGCCTGTTTTCCGGAGCTGCACCCGATAGTTATGCGTAACTGGATTAAGCGCTCGAGGTCCAAAAGGGCTTTCGGGCGCGATGTAGGGGGGCGGAGACTAGGAAAAAACCTTGTCACCGCAAGTCTTATTTTGATCTTTTTTCAAAAAAACCGAAAAAGTCCCCTAGATCCACTAAATTGAGGGCCTGAAAATTTATTTTGTAAGACTTAACAAATGACGTTTCGTATGGCAAAGAGACGTCATGAAACTTTCCACTCTTTCCAAAGTCCGCCTGCCACTCTGTGTCGCAGGGCTCTCTCTCGCGGTGCTAAGCAGCTGCAGCAACCGACCAGATCCTAGTCTGCCTTTTGACAGAGACGGTAACTATGTCGCCGCGTGGGACAAGGATGGCACCTACACCTTTGAAGAGCCTGAGGCACCAGACTTCTACGAACCTGAGGGCACCACTAAGAAATCCACAGCCTCGACCAAGAAGTCAACGAGCACGAAAAAGTCGACCACCAAGAAGAGCTCACGCAAAGTTACTCCTAGCTACCGCTACCACACCGTGACCAAGGGCCAAACGCTCTGGGGCTTGAGCCAGAAATACAAAACAACGGTTTCCAAGATCAAGTCAGCGAATGGAATCAGCGGCACTACCATCCGCATCGGTCAGAAGCTGAAGATTCCCCGCTAAGCTATTACTCGAAGCGAGCGCTCGAAATCCCCTCCCCTCTCCAACGGCCTGTTTGGTTCGATCTCGAACTAATCAGGCCGTTGCTGTTTCGGGAGCGACCGGCGGATCGCTTGGGCCATCCGGATTACGCAGGCCGTGAATAAAGAAACAGACCGCAGCCACGCAGATACAGGAGTCGGCAACGTTGAAGACCGGATAGTTGTAGTTGATGAAAGGGATGATCACATCGAGAAAGTCGACCACGTAGCCTTGGCTCAGGCGGGTCCAGAACGAGGCGTCCTTAAATTCTTCGAGAAAGAAACCCTGAACCATGCGATCAGTGAGGTTGCCCAGGATCCCCGCGACTAACAATGAAGCCGCCGCTTTCCCCAAGAATCCATTGAAGCCTCCCTTTTTCCAATACCAAGCAATGAGGGTCAGGGCGATTAATGGGATCAAGAAGAACACAATCGGCGCCCAAGCCGTCCCGTTGCCAAAACCAAAGGCGACGCCCGTGTTGTGAACTCTGGTGAAGCTGAACAAGCCTTCGACCACCGGCCTGGAGTCAATATAGCTCAGAAACACCTCTCCATCCCGCTCAACGTAGACAGGCGGCTCAAAGTCAAAAACAACCCAGAATTTGGTAACCTGATCGAGGAGATAAAGCGGCAGGGAAACCGATAAAAAGAGTCGCAGGGCGCTAGACATGGGACTACCTATCAAGGCAAATCGAGTTGGTAAAGAGCATGTCTGCAAGTAAGGAACAGTTTTTTCAGGAGGCCAGGCGAGTCCTTTCAAGGCACTTCAATCAGCAAAGGGTGGAATTCGCGACGGGGCTCATCGTGGAGGTGCCGATCAGGTTCGTCGCCAAGCGTCCACGGAAGACGAAGCTGGGCGACTGTGGCCTCAGCTCGGATCGCTCTCACTTTCAGGTCACCTTCACTCAACCTGACCCCAAGGGCACTGGAGATCGCTCCTACCTGACCTTGATCCATGAAATCGCTCACGCGCTGACCGACACTCGCCATCATGGCCGACGCTTGAAACCTCATGGGCTCGAGTGGAAGACCATCTTTGGAGAAATTATCGTGAAAGCGGTTCAGCTAGAACTCTTCAGCCCTGCCTTGAGGGGACCTCTACTCAGACACGCTAGAAATCCGGCAGCCCGTTCAGGCGTCGATAGTGACCTTGAACGTGCCTTTTCAGAAATTGAACAGGATCCAGATGCACCGAGCCTTAGAGTTGAAGATGTGCCGATGGGACATTGGTTTCAATTGGGTGACGGCAAACACTTTCGGCGCGGCATACTCCGCCGGACTCGCTATCTCTGCACCAACCTCAAAGGCCAAGAGTATGTCATCTCCGCTGGAGCAAAAGCTCAATCAGTGAGTAAGACAGCTCCAGTTATGGAAACAATAACATCAAGCCGACCCGAGAAGGGAACTCTTGAATCCTTGGCAGAAGGCCGCCGCTTCAAAATAAAAGGCCCCTTGATTTTCACCAAGGGGCCTCGACTGAGAAAGTATTTCAGGTGTGCTGCTAGCGATGGGAAGACCTATCGAGTCCACCCGAAGGCACCGGTCCAGGTCATCAGCGGTGACGAATGACGCGACGCGCCCAATCTGGGCTGTGACGGCCGATTTGCTGCTGCTTCACTACCGGGTCACCGCCCTTTCCGTCGTTAATCTCGACAGGCGTTGCAGAGGGAGCGTAAGGCTGATTAAAGTCCATGATTCGCTCGTCGACTTCATAGAGCGCATCGATCTCGCGCTGGCTTTGGTCAAGATCCTCATCGCTATTGATGATCTCGGGTTGAATGAAGATCAACAGCTCTCGAGTAATTTCAGCTTTTCTCGTGGTGCTAAAGAGCGAGCCCAAGCCTGGGATATCGCTCAAGAAAGGCACCCCGCTTTTGTTGTCGGTCATCTCACGAGTGATCAGACCACCCAAAACGATGGTCTGACGGTTCTTGACCGTTACCGTTGTCAGAAGTTCCTGCTTAGCAATCGTCGGGACCGACAATCCATCTACCTGTTGGCCATCGTCGATAATCTGGTCATTCAACTGGGAGATCTCCATTGTGACCTCGTTGTCCGAATTTACCAACGGGACTACCTCAAGGCGCAACTCGACATCTCGGTATTCGATGTTGGTATTCTGGGCGAGCCCTCCGGTGCCACCTACTGCTTGGTTGATGGTGCTAGTCGGGACTGCGATTCGAGTTCCTGAAGAGATGACTGCTCTCGTGTTGTTCTTAGTGTAGATCGTCGGACGAGAAAGCACGGTGAAATCCCCCCGAACTGCTGCGGCACGAAGGTAGACGTTCAAATAATTACCTATTTGGCCGTAGAGACTCAGACCAGCAAGACCAAAGGGACCTCCCTCAGTTCCGATGGCACCCTGTCCGAGATTAGCGTCATTGATGGGCCTAACATCACTCGGGGGATTTCGGATCGAACCAGCAATACTTCCACCCTCACTCAAAGTCCTGATCCAGTCGAGACCCAGCTCGTTGCTATCATTGCGCGTGTATTGGCCGAAAACGGTAGAAATTACGACCTGAGGTCCGGCTTTATCGATCTCATCCAGCAGATCGTTAATAATCTTCACGCTCTGTGGCGGGCCTTGGACAACGATGCTGTTGGTGATTGTATCGGCAACGAGGAAGGTTTTGCCAACCAAGAGGGATTCAGGAGCGCCAGTCTGCCCGGGGTCACTCAACTGGTTACCACCACCGCCATCTGCGCCGTTGGTGTTGCCGCCACGATTGTTGGTGTTTCGTGTGTTGTTGTTCCGATTATTGGTGCGGTTACCGGCGCCACCGGCTTGGCTATTGCTCGAAACTTCCACCCGACTGAGGGCGTTCTCAGCGACATCGAGAAAATCGACCACCGTCAAAAAGCGAAGCTTACGAGAAAAGAATCCATCGCGAGAAGTTGGCGCATCAAAGCGTCCGATCAATTCACCAAGGAAAATAAGCTCACTAGGCGGCCCGATAAGCAGGATGCTGTTCTGACGAGCATCCGTGGTGATAATGGTCGGAGCAGCTGTCCCCCCTCCGCCACTAGCAGCACCGGATGTATTCGCAGCGCCATTGACTGGGGGTAATCCGGGAGGACGATTATTCCCAGAATTGTTATTGGTCTGTGGTGTTCCCGCTCTGGCGGACCGCGCAGGGCTCTGATCCTCCCGCTGAGCCTGAGTGATTGCCGTAAGCTTTTCTGCGACCAACTCTGCATCAGCATTGACGAGATCGAACCATTTTCGGTCCAAAGTGCTGGAGGGCACATCGATCTGAGTCTTCAATTCGATGAACATCTTAATCAGTGATGATGTCTCCTTAATCACCAGCGCAGAGGCATTCTCGACGACCGTAATCTTGCCGTATGGGTGCAAAACTGTCATCTGTGAGAACATTCGCTGAGCTTCCTCAGGTCTGATGTAGCTTAGCTTCATTACGTAGCTAACCAAGTTATCACCATCAGGAAGATCGTCCGCATTTACCACCAAAGGAATTGCACTGCCTTTATCCCCTGCGGAGACCACCATCAACTTCACCTCGTTGGGACCGCTTGGAATGAAGACGAGATTGTTCAGAGCGGCAGCCTTTTCAACGGCAGCGATCTGAGCGGCCTTATCATTATTGGCTTCTTGAAGAATGGTGATATTGACCTGAACGATTGCGGCTTCGGGATCGACAATGACGCGTTTGCCAGTCTGGGCAAAATAGTAGGCGCCAAGCTCGGTGCCCGTCATCTTAGGTTGGAAAAACGCGGCACCTTGTGCTCCGGGTGCTGGTGGAGCTGGCGGAGCGCCGGGGGCCTGTGCTTGTGCAGAACCGACGGCGGCCAGTGCAGCGATGAGGGTGAGAGAAAGAACTTTCATTGAGAGATTTGGGTCAGAGGAGTGATGGCAAGGTGAGGAAGCTTATCGATTTGTTCGTGAGCGGAGTGCTCGTGCGGGCTGCTGGGGGTCCTTTCCTTTGACGCCCGGCGGAAGTTTTTGATTACCGCTTGGCTTCTTGCCTCCCTTGCTGGGCGAAACCATCGCCTGCGGCTCGGGAACACCGAGGGCGGCAAGATCGAAGCTGAGCCATTCGGTGCGCGCGCCAGACTTGATCTGCACGCGTGTCTTGGTTGGGTCGGCATTTGTCTGAACTTGCAACAACTCGAACCCGCTCTCGCTGCGCTCACCGATCCCGCGCATCATTTCGCTGCGCTCTTTTTCCTTTTTGTGGCGAAGGGTCACAAAGTAGCTATCGCCCAGCGGCAGGATCCCGGAAAGATTCCAATCCTCAAAAGCTGATGCTTGCTCAACTTCCTGGCCTTTATTGGGCTCGACAATCGGAGGCAGAGTAAATGGCGAATTTCCTAGGAGGCGATTATAATGCATCAGCGTCTGCTGGCGGGCAACATCTGCCGAGGCCAAGCCTAGGAGCACTGGGGAAAGTAGGATTAAGAGATACGCTTTCATAAAAAATTAGGATTGAGAGGCTTTAAGACCTGGCGGGAGACCCGGGGCGGTAGGGGCTGCTGGTTGAGGGGTCGGTGTAGTCGGAGCAGGCGGACTAGTCGGGGCCGGGGTTGAATTTGCTGGCTCTTCCGGAAGGTCTTCGACGGCTTCGTTTCCTTTAGGGATGAACCATTGGTCCACCTCAACCACAGCATCCACCTTGGTATTGGTTTCATCCCCTGGCATTGGCTTCAAGGTCAGGCGTGTGACACTGCGGAACGATTTAGGATCCGACAGCTGGGTCAAAAACAAGATCATGTCCCGCTCCACCCCTCTGACATTGAGGCTCACTCTTTTTCGGTGGTAGTATTCCCCAGGCGCTGGATCTGAAATTCGAGGTGACTTGATGGTTTCCAAGCGGTTCTGCGAGAGTTTCTGTTGGCAGACTTTCAGCAACTGATCCTCCACGATAATGGCTCGCTGAGCTTCCTTGGGCTCATTCTTCTCTAAGAATTCGGCCAAATCGTCCCTGCCCTCGGCAAACTTGATGGCAAACTCGTTCTGCTTAAGCTCAGCTTCGGCGTCCCTGATCTCAGCTCGCAGCTCTTCGCCCTTCGCTTGGAACGACTTGAAACCGACCAGCGCACCAACAACCAGCAGGGCCGAGCCGAGCAGGATGGATAAATTACGTTCGCGGGTGGTCATGAATCGGTCTTTTCAGAAGTTTTGAGATTAAGAAGCCAGGTAAACTCCCACATTTTCCGACTGTTTTGCTCCGAAGTCGGTGTCTCGAAAGTGTAAGCGTCTCGGAGACTACGGTTTCGTTCAAGCAAGGTTTGGAATGACCCGATTGCCGAGCGATTGGTGTCCTGGGCCTGCCCTTTGATCTCGATCTGACTAGGCAAGCCCTTGTCATCGGAAAATACGCTGAATTCGCTAAATCTGACCTTGCGCCCGGCAGGCAAGCACATGGCGCACTCCAAGAGCAACTGTTGCGGCCACATGTCATTGTCAATCAGGGGCTGGAGTTCATCTGCCTTGGCGAGCAACTCCTTGGCATCGCTGGCATCCGCCTGGGTTTCGGCCACATCTTCTTTCAATTGAGCCAGAGTCTCACGATCTTTCAGGTAATCCTTGCCGACGAACAAGATGCCACCAATCAAGGCCAAAAGAAGAACGACCCCTGCCGCGATCATCTGCAGGCGCTTGCGTGATTCCCGGCGCTCAGCGGCAACATCCGCAGGGAGCAGACCGCCAAGCTGGGCAGGCAAGGTAGGCGCGGGCTTGGGCTCCTGAGAGACTGGCATTCCGAGCGCCTGTTCAAATTCGCTTGCGGGCACCTTGGTATCCCACAGCACCACCCTAAAGTCGTCATTGATCAGGCCCTGCATTTGCAACTGGGCTTGAGCCAACTGCAATTCGCGGGCAACCGAAGCCCCAAGCCGCGCCTCTTTGAGCGCTTGGAAATACACGACTTCACCCTCATCGTAGACAGCAAAGACCCAAGACCCGAATTCCATCCAGACTGCCACCACCTGCCCCTGAGGGCGGAATAGGCGGGCAGACAGCTCGAAATTGGCAGGCGAACGCCGTGGCATGTCCCGCTCCGTCTGCAATCGCAGCACCACCGCGAGCACGCGACTACTCTCCTCACCACGACTGATGATGTAATGATCACTAAGCTTACCGGCACCCGGGTTAGGCATCACCCCGAGGCGCTCGTAGTGCATCTCGCTCAGTTCGACGAGCAGTTCCTCATCAGTGGTTGGAGCCACGAAAGGCAGGGCTGTTGCCTCCTTGACCGAAAAGGCGAAAACGAATGGCGCGGGAGGCGGCTTCGGCAATTCCGATGCACGCTCCACCTCATAAGTCTCGGTGCATTGATTGCCTGACCACAGCTCCCAGCCACTAGCGCCGGGAACCAGCAGGTGCTGATTGTTTTTTTTGCTCACGGAAGGATTTCTTCGTTTCTCATTAAAATTGATGGCCTACCCGTTCGGTTACGCAAGACCAATGTGATTTTCCAGCGGCTTTCCCCCACCTCGCCGATACTAACGATGCGGTCGGTTCCGTCCTCAACGGTCAGACGGGGAGTGGCCAGCTCGCGATCAATTAAAGGAACGCCTAGCAGGTCAAAGGCTGCATTCAAATCTTCAATTGGGACATCGTCTTCGGTGAAGCGAATTCCATCCGGCCCCTTGATGCGGTCAACCAGCTCTTGAGCTGCCTCGACACTCCCCCGGACCGCCGCCGCAATCAGTTCAGGCTCAGCCTCGTTGATGTCCAACTGACCCGAACTCCAGATAGTGAACCAATTCTTCCAATCGGGCCTTGCCTCCATCACCAAGCCAAATCCACGAACCAGTTCGGCTTCGGACAGATCATAGAAAGGACGGTTGAAGGGGCGGTTCGAGTAGCCTTTGCGCTCGTAGTAGTCGATCTCAGCCCCATTCAAGCGGATCGAGGTATCCTCATCTACCCAGTCGGCCAGCGAATCATAGATCATCTCGGCATCGTCTAATTCGATGCCCCAATCGACGAACAGTCCAATCATCAGATCACGGTCCTCTTGGAGGAGGATGGCATTGAGATTGAAACGCGCTCCTTCGGACTCGATGGTTGCGCGGAAACCTCCGCCTTCGTTTTCAAAGTATTGTTCCAGCAGTGGATCTCCCGGCTCGATGACTGCATTTGCTGCAATCGCGACTCCGCGCTCAGCCAAGTGTCGGGCGCGGACACCGTGGATTCTCGAGGTCATGAGGTCGGTATCAAAGCTGACTACCGTCATGGCTGCAAAGATTGCCAAACTAAGGATCCCAATCAACCAAAGCACAGCCACCAAAGCACTGCCGCGCATCACCGCTGAGCGGCGCACGGAATGATCGATGTTAGGATCCGGGAGATACATGCTTGGATTCGTAGAGCGCCTGTAGAGCGGGCTCCTTGTTTGTTTTTATCGCTGTCTTGTGGGAGGCACTCGTGGAGGTGTGCCCCCTTGAGACGGAGCATCACCTCCGCCCGGCTGCCCCCCGCCTTGGCCCGGGGTTCCGGGGGCTCCGGGAATTCCAGGGGCTTGACCACCCCCTCCGGCACCACCTTGTCGAGTGCCGAGCTGGCGCATCAGCGCGACGGGATTCTGCTTGGGGGGGATCCAGAAGATCTGTCGAAAATTCTCCTCACTGTCACCAAAAGCCACGTCCAGCTGAAGTAGAACTGGCTGGCGAGCTGGATTCTGCCATTCGTTAATCCACTCACTCGTTCGCTGGTCAAGCACCTGCCACTCGAACCACCGCACCCCTTCCAAGAGAACTACCGAGGCGATTGGCTCAGCCTGCTCATCGAACCCCTCTTCATTTCCATCTTGAGTTTCATTGTTTTCCTCAAGAATCTCGATGTCGTAATACTTCAAGACCACGTCAAGAAATCCGTCACGGCGGATCACCGTATCAATCTGCACTGACTTCACCGCTTGCTGATTACCACCCCACGAAAAGATCATCGGGAAGTTCTGCAGGGTCAACTGGGACAAGTATGGCCCATTGCCTGGAGGATCATCAAAAGTCAGGTCGACCACCGCATTTCCAGGCAATTCGGAGAACTGCTTCTTCATGAGATCAAAGAAGGCCTGCCGGTGCATGGTCTCACGTTGTTTCTCCACCACGGCACTGCTGTGCTGCAACATGATCTGGGCAAGGAGAAATACCGTGCCAGAGATTCCGGCCAGAATCCCCAAAGCAAAAATGATCTCCAGCAGACCGAAACCTGCTGTAGCTCTGCGCCTAAATCGTGGATTGAAAGCCTTCATTGATATAGTCGGCTGTAGCGCCAGGTTTCAGCGGTTCGCTCGACTGGCTCACCATCCACATTGAAGCGAGCAATCACCTGCACCCGCAGGAGCCCCGTCACCACTTGCCCTTCTTGACTCTCGAGATCCTCGATTGTTTCGACCACGACCTGCATCTCGATACCGTCCATTTCTTCGAGCTGATAATCGTAAACGATCGGCTCGAGGATTGGCAGCATCGCGGCATCAGTCAGTGCGCTATCCAAAATCCGCTGAATTTCGCCCTCACGCCGCCCGTAATCGGACAACTGGGCGACTTGATACATCGCCAGAGTAAATGCCGTCACTGCCCCTGCAAGAATCCCCAAGGCCAATAGGACCTCCAGCAAGACAAAACCTTTACGTTTGAGACGACGACCCTTCATCGAAATTCGTAGCGCTCCTCCGCCATTGCGCCCGTCAGGGGATTATACCGATGTTTGATCCAGCCATTCTCGGCACGAATCCTCACCTCCACTGGCTCTACCAATCCCTCAGGGCGGAACTCCCAGACGAAGGTATTATCTCGCTCAAGCACCAGCCAATCCTGATTCCACCCCTTGACCTCGAGCGTCATTCCCTCTGGCAGATCGAAGCGATCACGGATCATTTCGAACCGTTGAGGGCGCTGTATTTCTTCATCCTGATCGAATAAGCTCAGCTCTTCTTCCTCTTCCTCCAGTGGATCGCCAAAAACAGGTTCCAGCGTGATTCCAAATTCGTCAAAGACCAGCTGATAAGACCTCCGCTGCATCAGTGACAGAGACCGAGCCCGCTTGGAGAACCCTTCGACTTGGGTGATTGATTCCCGAAACTTCGCCTCATCATCTCCGCTGCGCATGGCAACGATGCCGACGACAAAGATCATCGCCACGATGGACATCGCAATGACCAGCTCTATTAAGCTGAAACCCGGAGCAGCTTTGGCAGATCCGGGTTTCGAAGAAAATGTGGGACGGTATTTCAGAATGAGCGCCTGACTTTAGTTAGTCCTTTTCTTCTGACTCGAGAGATCATCCTCGGTGCCAAGTTCTCCGTCCGGTCCCATGGAAATGATCTCGGGACGATTCGGCTTGATCGTGCCCTTGCGCTTGTAAACGTAGTCATTTTCCCAAGGATCCTTCGGCACGCCGTCCTCCATGATTGGCACGTAGTTCTGTGGGATCGGTGCTGAAGTTGGCTTCTCGACCAGAGCTTGGAGCCCCTGATTGTCCGATGGGTAGGTATTGGCCATCGTTTTGTATTGCATGATCGCGGTGGAAATCGAGCTGAGATCAGACTGAGCTTTTTGGATCTTCGCTGCCTCGCCGACACCCCCCATCATGAAAATCGCTCCACCAAGAATGAGAGCAATGATACCCATAACAATGACCATCTCCAGAAGAGAGAAGCCTTTATTGGAGCGGAACGGGGTCGGATTAGATGGAATTTTCATACAATGTCAAAGTTGATCAGTTATAGAACGATGGGGGAGCGATAATTTGTTCCAAAAAGGTGGCAATGAGAAGTCTTTTCATCGCCTGTCAGACGGATTTCGCTAGTCGGCTACCTTTTTGTCGAAAAAGGCAAATTCCGCCTTTCAAGACGACACGTCTTCCTCTATCCGTCTTGGTTTATACGCTCAAGGCATCGCCGCGGGGCGGAGCTCGCCACTAACAGGCCATTCCTTTTTCTCACCATGTCTGAATACACACTCTCCAGCGTCGACGACTACCTTAAGATTTGTCAGCAATACGATGCCTCTGACCTTCACCTCGCGACCGCAGCCGCTCCCACCTGGCGCCGCTACGGCACCCTCTCACCAATCTGGCCGGAGGCTCCAAAACTGACCGCCGCTCAAACCGAGACTTTGACCATGAAGTTTCTCGGAGAAAAAGAGAAAGAGATCCTCGAGAAGCGCGGTGATGTCGACTTTGCCTACGCGACCGATTTTGGCCGTTTCCGTGCTTCGGTCGTCAAACAACGTCTCGGCTACGACCTAACCTTCCGCATCATTTCGACCAACATGCGGTCGATGGAAGAGCTTGGCCTCCCTGATTCCCTCATTCCTCTAACCCGTTACCACAACGGCCTCATCTTGGTTACCGGCGCAGTCGGCTCAGGCAAGTCCACCTCTCTCGCCGCCCTAGTTGACTTCATCAACAAGGACCGCGAGGACCACATCATCACTTTGGAAGATCCGATCGAATACGTGATCGACTCCAAAAACTGCCACGTCAACCAGCGAGAGGTCCACACTCATACCGAGTCCTTCTCCAAGGCCCTGCGTGGCGCCCTCCGGGAAGACCCGGACGTCATCATGGTTGGTGAAATGCGCGACTTGGAAACCATCTCCCTCGCCCTGACCGCCGCGGAGACAGGTCACTTGGTTCTCGGCACCCTGCACACGGGTAATGCCGCTCGGACACTCGACCGGGTGCTCGACGTTTTCCCTACCGATCAGCGCGAGCAAATTCGGATCATGGTATCAGAATCATTGCGCGGCATTGTTTCCCAGCAGCTCATTCCGCGAGCCGACGGAGAAGGCCGCGAGCTCGCCCTTGAGTTACTAGTTAATACCGCAGCGACCGCCAACTGTATCCGCGAGGGCAAGACCTTCATGCTTCCAGGCGTCATGCAGACCGGTAAAAACGTCGGCATGGTTACCATGGATGAATCCATCAAGAACCTCTACATCAAGGGCACCATCACCCAAGAAGAGGCCCTCTACCGCTGTGAGGACAAGACCAGCATGCGCGAATTCTTCACCAGCTAATCCGCCCCACACTCTTCCCTTTTTCTAATTTTCTCTGCACACATCCCATGGCTGAAATTGATCGTTACTTCAAAATGCTCGTCGAATCAGGCGGCTCCGACCTTCACCTTTCCGAAGGTCAACCTGCCAAGCTCCGCGTTCACGGCAGCATCACCGAAATCGAGCCCGACATTCTGGACGGCGCAAGCTTCCACCGCATGCTTGCTGAGATCTGCGAGCCCAGCGCCTTTGAGATATACAAAGAGACCGGCGACCTCGACTTTGCCTACGAAATGGATGAAAAGTCGCGCTTCCGCTGCAACTACCTGAAACAAAAGAACGGCTACGCGGCAGTCTTCCGTCTCATTCCGACCAAGATCGCTAGCCTCGAAGATCTGGGCATTCCCGAAGTGGTCAAGCGCTTCGCCGGCTTCCGTTCCGGGCTCGTCCTCGTGACCGGGCCGACCGGTTCTGGAAAATCGACCACCCTCGCGGCACTACTCGACTACATCAACACCAACTTCAACCGCCACCTCATCACCGTTGAGGAGCCGATCGAATTCGTTCACAACAACAAGCAGTCGATCATCACCCAACGTGAGGTCCCGATCCAAACTCCAAGCTTCGCCGATGGCCTGCGGGCCGCTCTTCGGGAAGATGCTGACATCGTCCTCGTCGGGGAAATGCGTGACCTCGAAACCATCGCTCTCGCCCTCACCGCGGCAGAGACTGGACTCCTCGTATTCGGCACCCTGCACACCAACAACGCTCGTAAGACAGTGGACCGGATCATCGACGTCTTCCCCGCCGACCAACAAGGACAGGTTCGCACCATGTTGGCCGCTTCGCTGCGCGGCGTGGTCGCCCAGCTCCTAATGAAACGAGCCGACCGCCCGGGCCGGGTCGCGGTCAACGAGATCATGTTCTCCAATTCCGCCTCCTCCGCGATTATCCGTGAAGGCGCTACGCAGAAGCTCTACGACGTCATCATCGGTGGCAAAGCCGAGGGCATGCAATTCATGGACGACGCCATCTGGGAAAAGCTCCAACAAGGCATCGTCACCCCGCAAGAGGCCTACATGAAAGCCATCGACAAGACCCGCTTCAAGCCCTTCCTCCCCGAG
Source organism: uncultured Verrucomicrobiales bacterium (assembly GCA_964021555.1). Taxonomy (GTDB): domain Bacteria; phylum Verrucomicrobiota; class Verrucomicrobiia; order Verrucomicrobiales; family Akkermansiaceae; genus CAXIBU01. The sequence goes on from CAXIBU010000001.1 coordinate 35,405, forward strand.
GAAGACGCCCACTTGGGCGACGCCTCAGGCGAGAACCCGATGGACCACTGAGGCCACACATCCTCAGCGTCCTCCTCCAATCTTATGCACCCTGCCAGGTCTCCTAGGAGACTTGTTTGGCAAACTCACGCATTTTAGACGTCTCGTCCACGGATAGGGCACGCTTGGGAACAATCACAGCCAAGCTCTTTTGAGAATACAGCAGGAAAAACTCTCTTCTCTCGTCCACTTTAAATAAGTGCTTCGGCTCGAAGGTCACATTTCCTCGCTTGCTTTCGATGTAAACTCGTTCGGACTCTACCTTCATGGAGGTCTCGTTGACACCAGCCTCCTGCTTGATGAAGACCTGTCTCAGTCGGCGTCGTTGCAGATAGAATCGTAAACCTATCATCGCTCCTGCAAGCGCGATCGCTATTGCGAACTTCGAAACAAGGGCAGGAGGGTTGGCCACAACAAATCCGAGGTAGAAACTGATGATCAATATCAATATGACTTTAATCAAAAAATGCTTCTTCTGGATCTCAGCACATCCTCGAAGATACTCGGCCTCAGTGAAGGTATACTTAGCCATCTGAGCTTAGTCCAATTTCAGATCCTGCTGCTCATCGCCGGCCTTTTCGGCCAGGTCCTGCAGCGTGTCTTCGGCGACTTCCTTGCTCGCTTGAACGACGCGGTCGATCTCATGCTTTACCAGGATATTGCCCTTGGCCGCACGGCCTTTGACGCCAACTTCAGAGAAGGCAAAGGGTCGGGAGAGCTTCTTCAATCGCATCGCCGGCTTCAAGTGCACCACCAGGACCTGCTTGGCGCTCTCCTCCTCGTTCGGGTGAACGGAGAAATGGAAAATTCGCGTGCCGGGGGTGCCCTTGGTTAGCTCGTATTCTTTATCGCGGGTCACCCCGCCGACGACGAATCGCTTGGCCATCAGCGGCCCTTTGCGCCCGTCGCGATAGATCATGTTATAGACTAGCTCCTCATCCTTGCGGAAGATCTGCAGGTGAATCGGGCGTTTGCCGACGAAGAACTTCTCCGCCACCTTCATCACCTTAAGCTTACCATCTGGCGTGACCACGATGACGTCATCAAGGTCAGAGCATTTTTCGATAGGCTCCTCTTTCTTGAGACCGTAGCCAGCAAAGCCATTTTTGCTATCCAGATAGAGCATCTCATTGGCTACTGCAACCTCCGCGCGGCTGACCTGCTCGAAGCCGTCAGTGTCGATCACAGTGCGTCGCTCGCGGCCTTTACCGTATTTCTTCTTCAGGTTCTCGAAGTAGCGAATGGCATATCGAGTGAGACCGCGCAGGTGCTTCTCGACTTCTTCAATATCAGCCTCGAGCCCTTTGATCAGCTCGTCCGCCTTGAATTTGTCGAATTTCGAAATTCGCTTAATCTTAATCTCGGTGAGGCGGACGATGTCATCGACCGTCACTTCACGGACCAGCATCTTGGTGAATGGCTTGAGGCCGTCATCGATTGCCTTGATCACGGCCTCCCAAGTCTCGCACTCCTCGATATCGCGGTAAATTCGCTCTTCGATGAAGATCTTTTCAAGCGATGAAAAGTGCCACTTTTCCTTCAGCTCACCGAGGCGGATCTCCAGCTCTTGGCGGAGGAAGTCCTTGGTCTGCTCAGCACTCAGGCGAACCATCTCAGACACCCCGATGAAACGCGGCTTGTCCTCAAAAATCACACAAGCATTCGGCGAGATCGATACCTCACAATCCGTGAAGGCAAACAAGGCCATGCGCATCTGCTCAGGATCAGACTTTGCGGGCAAGTGAACCAAAATATCGGCCCCGCCTGCTGTATTGTCCTCGATCTTGGAAATCTTGATCTTACCCTTCTCGTTGGCCGAGACGATGCTATCCATCAAGCTACCAGTGGTCACGCCAGCTGGGACCTCGACGATGCGTAGCAGCTTATTGCTCTCGACCTCAATTTTCGCCCTGACTTTGATTCGCCCACCGCGTAGCCCGTCTTTGTAGTCGGAGGCATCCATCGTCCCGCCAGTGAGGAAGTCGGGATAAAGTTCAAAAGTCTGCTTCCTGAGTGCCGCGATTGAGGCATCGATCAGCTCGACAAAGTTATGCGGCAAAATCTTGCAAGCCAGGCCCACAGCAATCCCTTCGGCTCCTTGAGCCAAGAGCAGTGGGAATTTCACCGGCAAGGTCACCGGCTCCTGGTTACGACCGTCATAGGATAGCTGCCACGGCGTGATTTTCGGGCTGAAGACAACTTCCTTCGCAAATGGAGTCAGTCGAGCCTCGATGTATCGAGAGGCAGCCGCGGGATCGCCAGTGAGGACGTTGCCCCAGTTACCCTGGGTATCGATCAGAAGCCCCTTCTGACCGATCCCGACCATGGCATCACCGATACTGGCATCGCCATGCGGGTGGTATTTCATCGTATCCCCCACAACATTCGCCACCTTATTGTAACGACCATCATCCATGCGCTCCAGAGCGTGTAAAATCCGGCGCTGAACGGGCTTCAGACCGTCAATCAAATGCGGCACGGCCCGCTCAAGAATCACGTAGGAAGCGTAATCCAGAAAATAGTCCGAATACATCCCTTTCACCGAGAGAGGGGCGGTCGGGATGTCGTTTTCTTCGCTCATGATTCTTCGTTCTAGAGCACCCGGTTCAAGTGCTCACCAAGTCTTTAAGAAAACTTAAGCAAGCTGACAACGGAAAAGCGACAGAACTCTCAATTCAAGGCGAGACATCGTCAAATCGGCAATAATTGCAAGCTACCGCGACCGGTAGGGCACCGGGCATGGAGCCACAGGATAACAGCGAACACCGCTACCATAGCCGTAGCGCATGCGCTGGGACCATACCGGCACACCGAACCCGAATCCATAACCGCCACCCCAAGCGCCAAAGCCACATCTGAAGTTATTTCGCCCCCACCTCTGAAATCGAGAGCGCCGGGTGGAGCGAAAACGAGATGCCGTGCTCTCACGAGCATCGCGGGCTCTTTCTCTTTCGACCCATGCTGGAACGAATTTTTCCTTGTTTGGAGCTTCTTCTCGCATTTGCACCGCCACCATCTCACCGCTGGCATTATACCAGCGCTCGAGCTCGTCAGCTGATACCAGACAAGGCAGCGAGAGCACTAGGGATAAAATCATCTGCTTCATTGCAAAATCCTAACCTTCAAACACTCACCTGACAAGCCAGCTTCGCATTTACCTTTTTGCATGGCTCTTTTCACTTTTGCAACGTGAAGCCTTTCTTCGGCTCAGGCAAAGTATGACTATATGGATGCAGGACACAGGCTTGACCTGTCCTGTCCACCACCAAAACTTACAGAATCGAAATATGAAACACACTACCTCCATGGGTCTCACCGCGCTTCTGGGCGCGACGGCCTTTATCAGCACCGCTTCGGCTGCCAACGTAATCGTCAACTCTGGCTTCGACGATGACTCTGGTAATGGATCAACGGCGACTAACCGAACTGAAACAATTAGCGGCTGGGGCAGCACCCGGATGTATACCCACGCCTACAACGGAACTCAGGGACCTAAGCTTTTCGAAGTTGGCCAGCTGAATTATGGGGTTAACGACGACATTCTCTTGGGCGACACCGCAGTGACCGACACCTTCAAAGGCGTCGATAACAGCCCATCCCAAACCGTTGATCTGACCAGCGCTCTGCCTGGTAGTGTCATCAGCACCATTGATTCAGGCTCAGCACCATTCGCCTTCAGTGCATGGATGGCAGGATGGTCTGGCGATGGCAACATTGTCGCCACACGGCTGCAGTTTTTCGGATCGACCGACGGCAGCGGGTCAGCACTTGGAACCTTCCTACTCGATAGCGGCACGACGACTAATTTCGTGACTTCTGCCGAATTCCTCGTCAACGGCGCAGGAGCTGGTGCGACAACCGCAGAGACAGACCCTGATTACTGGCGCCTGTTTGAAATTCAAACCAACGTTCCCGTCGGCGCTCGATCCGCGACAGTCGATTTCGTCGCTGGCACCGGGCACGTTGCTAATGGTGGTAACGATTGGTATGTCGACAATGTTGTCGTCGATATCGTCCCTGAGCCATCAAGCAGCGCGCTTGTGGGACTTGCAGGCTTAGGCCTTCTACTGCGCCGCCGCAAGTAAGCGGAGCGCCTACCACTTTCAAAAGCCCATCCATTCCGTGGATGGGCTTTTTTTATCTGAGCTTATCCGCTACCCTCACGCAATGCCTCCCCGACGCCCTATCGCTTGGACCACCGATGATCTACCCGAACTGCAGAAAGCTCGCGCATTGTGGGATCAGTCGCCAGCTCAAGCACTTGAGATTTTCGAAAAGACAGCCAAGCGTCATCCTAGAAACCTAACCGCGATCCTGGATGCTGCCCGCGCCCTCGGAACGGCACACGAATTGCCTGCCGCGCGCTCGCTTTTGCAGCGCGCAGCCACTCAGCTAAGCAAAACACCGCAAGGACTTGAACAGCTCGGTCAATCCTACCGGATGGCTCGCCTGCACGAGGAAGCCCGCTCCACATTCGAAAAGTCGATCACTGACCCAAACTGCATCGAATCAGCCATCGAATTGGCCATCTTTTACGAACGCCGTCACCAACTAGAAGACTTCGAACGCGTTCTGGGTCCAGCGCTCAAACGCAATCCCGAGATCCCCGCCCTACAACTCCTGGAAGCCCGCCGACTCTTCCGCCGAGATGAGATGAATAAGGCGATCCAGCGCTACCGCGACATTGCCTCCAATGAAAATGCCCACGCCTACCACCGGGCGAGCGCCCTATTCGAATTGGCGAACCTTCAGGACAAGCAAGGCGATTACAAGGGCGCCTACCAGAGCGCGCTTGAAGCAAAGGACCAGCTACGTCCTATGGCGGAAGGCCTGATCGATCAGAGTGCCAATTTCGATGATCAAAACCAGCGCTTGCTCGAGGCCATGACCCCTCAACGATTGGCGAGTTGGCAATCTCAGGCCGAACCCAGCGAGATCACACCGTGTTTCTTCACGGGATGCCCCCGCTCAGGGACGACGCTATTCGAACGAATGCTCGGGGGGCACCCTCAAGTTCAGGCTTTCGACGAGCTTGATATCTATCCGTATTTTCTATCTGGCGCCCTACTTCAATCAGCCAGTCCGGAGGCCACCGGCGAGGAAGCCTTGGAGGGCATTCCAAAGTCGTGGCTGAAACGACAAGGCAAGCGATACTGGAAGCTCTTCGCCAATCACCAGGCACCAAGCAAAGACACCCGCGTCCTGCTCGATAAGAACCCCTCGGCTACGGGCCGCCTACCTGTTTTCTTAAGGATGTTCCCCCACGCTAAACTTCTCTTCGCCGAGCGGGACCCACGAGACATCGCCATCAGCTGCTTCCTTCGTTTTCTCCCACTAAACCCGGTGAGCGTTGCATTTCTTGAACCAAACTCGACCATCGGATACGTCTCTCGCGAGCTGACGCTAGGCCTGGAAATGCAAGAGAGGCTCCCCTCCGAAATCTTCTCATCCATCCGCTACGAAAATTTTGTAAAGTCACCTGCGAAGGAGTGCTCTCGCATCATCGATTTCTTGGGTCTCGATCAAGAAGTCTCCATGCAGGACTACCAAGCATCCAACCGCAAGGATCCCGTCAATTCTCCGACCTACCTCGAGGTCACCAAACCCATTCACCAGGGGGCGGTCGATCGGTGGAAAAATTACGAATTTGCCTTCGGTGAGGCTTTCGAAGGACTATCCAAGCTAACCGAGCGCATGGGATACTGAGCGGCGAGGCTGAACCAACGGCCACAACAAGAAAAAGCAGCAGGAATTTCAGTCGCTTTCTGAAACCCATCAGGCTATGCGGGGCCTGATTAAACGCCAATCACCAGTCGCACCATGAGCTTCCGCCCACCCAAAAAATTCGTCGCCGAACCCTACGAGTATCATCAAGAGATCGAGCTCACCATCGATTCCTTGAGCAACATGGGCCAGGGGGTTGGACGCGACAATGGTTGGGTCGTCTTTGTCCCCTTCTGCCTGCCTGGCGAAGTCGTGAAGGCCCGCATTTTCCGCAACGACAAGAACTGCTCCACTGCCGATCTAATCGAGATCGTCAAGCCCTCGCCAGATCGGCTCGAAGCCCCCTGCCCGCTCTTCACTCAATGCGGCGGCTGCCAATACCAACACCTCAGCTACAAAAAACAGCTCGAATGGAAGCGCGATCAGGTCGCCGAACTGCTGCTGCGCATGGCTCAAATCGAGGCACCGGTCAACGATACCCTGCCCTCCCCGGCCGAATATCACTATCGCTCCAAACTCACGCCGCATTTCCAAAAGCCCCAGAGCGGCAAGATCACTGACATCGGCTTCCTCAAGATCGGCCGACGCCAGGAGATCATCGACGTCCCGCAGTGCCCAATCGCCATGCAGGAGATCAACAGCGCACTGCCGAAACTGCGCGATCAGGCACGGGCTAATGTTAAGAACTACAAACGCGGCGCGACTTTGCTCATGCGGGCCACCGAAGGTCGCGTCGAGACCAATCCACAAGCCGTCGCCACGGAGAAAGTCGGCGATCTTGAGTTCAATTTCCTCGCTGGCGACTTCTTCCAGAATAACCCCTTCATCCTTCAAGCCTTCGTCGACTATGCGGGCACCAAAGCATCCGAGGGCAGCTCGCGCTACTTGGTTGATGCCTATTGCGGCTCCGGCCTCTTCGCCCTGAGCCTCGCTCACCGCTTCGAGAAAGTCTCTGGGGTCGAGGTCAGCGAGACTTCCGCCGACTGGGCACGCCAAAATGCGCGCACCAATAACATCACCAACGCCGACTTCCTCGCCGCCAGCGCCGAAGCCATTTTCGAACAAATCGACTACCCCGCCGTCGAGACCACCGTGCTCATCGATCCTCCCCGCAAGGGCTGCAACGAGCTCTTTCTCGATCAGCTTTTCGCCTTCAAGCCCCACCGCGTAGTCTACATCTCCTGCAACCCCGCGACCCAAATTCGCGACCTCGCCCACTTCATCACCGCCGGCTACCAGCTCGACGATGTCCAACCAGTCGACCTGTTCCCCCAGACCAAGCACCTCGAGTGCATCGCGACGCTGACTTTGAAGTGATCAATATGGAGTGAAATGAAGACTATATCCTACAGTTTCCTCATTTCGGTCGTCCTTCCATTGCTGATTACCATGGCTCGATCCACGAGAATCGAGGACTTTTTCATCTCCGGAGGGTGGCTCTTTCCATCTATCATTTGCGGTGCCTTCTGGTTGATCATATTGCTACCGCTATCGGCCACCTTGCACTTCACGCTACGCAAAAGGATCACAAACCCACGCCTCACTTGGGTCAGCCTCATCCCTTCACTTTCTTTCGGAGGCTACGTTCTGTTCGTGAGCCTTACCACAACTGATCGAACTCGGTTCAAAAATGCTTTCGAAGTCGAGCTTCCTGAACAGGTCAATGAACTTAAGGTCTCTCACACCGGCGGGTTCGACCAGCTCCATGTCTATCAGTTCGAGGCTCCCGAAGGATTTCTTCAACAGCTCCTCAAACAAAAGAACTACCAGGAAATCGATCACTCTCCACGTCAGAAACTCATCAGAATCCTATACAGCCCGTCGAGCCCTGCTCAAATCGAACTCCCCCACAGCTCAATCAAACTGAAAGGCTACCAAGCCAGCGACGATGACCGAGGCCTCTATTGGGAACTCTACACCGACGAATCCGAGAGTTTTATCATCGCGATTTCTTACGACATTTGACTCTTACTATCAAAAGTTTGACCAAATTAACAGGGCCAGACAAAGTCCTCACCTAAAATCTTCACCCTCTCAAGAATCCCTTCACTCATGAACACCCCGCCTCCCGCGCCGGTCACACCCGAGCAATTCGAACAGATCCTAGTCGACAAATTTCCAGACTTCCGGCCCGTTCGGAAAGCTCCCTGGCTTTTTCGCCTGAATGGTTGTGGCCTGGGTGTCGTAGGCAAGCGCAAGGTCGATCATGAAACTCAGACCTATCTCAAGAGCTACGCCTTCACTTTGGTCTTTATCCCCATCCTTAATTTCACGTCTTATCGAGTTACCGATTCTCCAGATGGAGGATGGTATTTCCACGGCAAAGAAAAGCTGGGCAAATTCGGCAAAATTCAAAATTTCATCGCGATCGCCGCGATTGCCCTGCTCTTCGGCTCGGCCCAGTGGTCGATCTATCAAAATAGTGAGCCGCAACGATGGAAAAGAGAGCTCGCAAGTATCGAAGAGACCGCGCAGAGCGGGAATAAGCTGCTTGAAGCAGCAGCCTATGTGAGCGCCTACCGCGAGTTTGGCTCTCGCTCCGAAGAATGTGCAGCAGGGTTCATCAAAGCCACCAAAGAAGCACTCGATGACCCGAGGCCCGATGTCCAAGCTGCGGCGGCTGAACAAATAGTCAAAACCCGATGGATGATCGACAACTTCGATCAGTCATTCCCTAACTTCTACCAGGATAACATCGAGCGGGCAGCCGCCCTAAAAGAGTCCTCACCTTGGGAAGCTCTTCAAATCACAAACGCAGTCCAACCCTTGGCAGGCTCTCGCACCGATTGGATCGAACTGAAAAAGGCGATCCTGACTCATCTGGTCAACTCAGATGAAATGGTCGGCGAGTCACTTATGCTCGAGCTAGCTGAGCTACAGATCCAGTGGGGAGATACCGATTCGTTGATCTCGACCTTTGAACACCGAAAACCCTTCGAAGACGGCAGCCCCTTAAACTACCATCTCGGCACAGCCTACCTGAACGTCGGTAGATTTGAAGAATCAGCGTCCTTGTTGGAGCTTTACGTTGGGCCTCGCTTACCCAAATGGAAGAAGCTAGTTCAATCACAAGACCAGCTTTACGAGAATGCCTACCAACGGGCCTTGAAGTTTCTTCAGGACGGCAATGCCCCCGAGGCCTTTTATGATCGATACGAAAATTCCATCGAATCGGCCCAGAACGAGATGGTAGATCGGTTCATCAACGAGCGAATGCTCAAAGATCAGGCATTGGTCAAACTGAAGGAAGACCTCGGCGAACTCGAAGACACCCCCGGAGCAATGATGGACCTCGGGATCGCTTGCCTCCGCTGTGGCCAAAGCGCAGCGCCTGAATCGCGGGATGCCTGGCTAAAAAAGGCGGAGCAGAATTTCCTTAAGATCGGCGATTACGCAGGAGAGAGCACCGACTTTCAATTCTTCCTTGCCCAAGTCTACTACTGGCTAGGCAAGCCAGACAAAGGCGAGGCTCTGTTCGATAAAGTCATTAATAAAGAAAATGATCCAGTCCTTCTTTACAAAGTGGCTACCAGCCTGCGCGAGGTAGGAGAAGAGGCCAAGGCCATCGAAGTATTGGAAAAAGCCTATGGTCAGGCAGAGAAACTCAAAACCGATCCAGACTCCATCCGGAGCACCATCGCAACGGAACGTTCCATCTTGGCCGCGACCAACGATGAGCAAATTCAGTGGCTTGAAAAGGCAGATCAAACGCTCCCTCATATTCAAGTCCGCTTGAATGAGGCCAAGGCCAATAAGGCCATGATTGATAACAATGAAAAGCTTGCCGAATCTCTCTACCGCAAAGCTTTGGTCGGCTACAAAGGTCTACAACAGAGCTCTTCAACACTTAATAACAATGCCCTGATCAGCCTTAAGCTTTATAGCATCACCGGTGAAAAGAATGACTACATCTACGGACTAGAAAAGATGTCCAAGGCAGTCGAAATGGAGCCCAATGACAGCATCCTCTGTCAGAATGCTGCTTCAGAATTTTTCACGGCGGCCTTGAGAGAAACCATCGGCTCCCAGATAGACCCCCATTGGCTGCAAACTGGTGTCAGCTTTACCGATCTGCGCTGGTGCTACCAAGACGAGGAAAGCCGAACTGCGTTGATCAAAAAGCTGACTTCCCAGCCATATTTCGCAAAGGGGCGTCAACTGCTCGACCGCGCCATGCTTCTGGCACCGAAAAGTGCGTCGACCAATCTTCTGGCCTATCAAGTCGCTTGGTCCACTCGTGATCTTGAGCTCCTCAAGCAGGTCAAACAACGATACCTTCTAACCGCTCCAGCTAATGATGAGAAAGCCTTCGAAGAGTGGCTAGCCGAAACCGAGGACATCGACCGCGAGGAGATCAAACAATCGATCCAAGACAGCCTCGCTTCCATGCACCGTTTCTCTGAGAACATGACTATGGACAAATTCAAAGCCATCGCTCAAACCCGCTCGGTCAACTATCAATGGAACGTGATGCAGTGGACGGGTAAGGCTCCGACAGAGGAAGAGATCACCTCGCTAAAAGTGGCCTTTGAAAAGTATCCATGCAGCACCCTTCAGGATAATTACGTCGACTCTCTAGCGTATCAATTTATCGATAAACAACTGCGCGAAAACGATGAGTTCAAAGCTTGGCTCGGTGATGGATTGCGCGGCCTCTCCGCCATCGAAACCGTCATTTTGGCCCGGCTCAAGTTCCCTAAACTTAAGGATGACCCCTTGCTTATCAAATGCTTCAACGAGAGCAACCGATACGCCAAGCAATTCCCGGGCAGCTACGGAATTAAGGATGTGATTATCGCGGCACTAATCAATGACCCCCAGAAGTCGGAGATCCGCCAGGCATATGAGAAATCTGAACTCCGCAAGATGATGGTCGAAATTAGCGAGATTAACGCTCCGTTTTCCGCTTCGAACTTGGTCGTAAAGTTCCAGCGAAAGTGGCTCGCTGATGGTCTTGAAGCAGCAAAAGAAGAATATAATACCAGCGCAGCGAAATACCCCATGCTCCCAGCACTTTGAGGAATGCGGGAACTAGGACAATGCTTCCTTTCCCCCGCCCCAAAGTCGGACCTCCTTCAGTTCAATAGCAGGTGCACTAAGACCTCTTGAGTCATCGGGAAACTTCAGGGCCTTGCCTCATGGCTTCGTCGATCTTGAGTATTATTTCTCGCACTAGCGGCGGCGAGCTTTTCTCGAATGCCTCATCACCATCGGCTCGGTATTTCTGATCATCCAACTTGCCAAGTAATCGCAAACTCTCATCTCGGAGCACTTGCGGTAGTTTCTGCAAGGACTGCTCGCGCTGGCGAAATTCTTCGACCGTTTGATACACGGCAGGGTCGTCGATGACTGCATTTAGATAACTTCTAAAGATCAGGGAGAGCACTTCAACAGGCACCGCTCCATCCTCGGACTTGGCCTCGGCAATGCATTGCAGGGCCAGCTCGGCAGCTGTTGGCTCTGGCTGGGCTTTTGATGCTCTTTTCTTCCACAAGTAAAAGCCGAGCAGCCCGAGGATGATCAAGCCAACCAGCAAAAGCCCCAGCTCCAGCCAGGGGAAGGGTTGCTCCAGCATTTCCGGGCCAATGGGTGCTGGCGCTGGTGGCGCGACCCAAGCGTCTGTCGTCGATTCGCTCATTTAACTCGGAAACTGTCGACGCCCGCGTGACTTGAAGAGTTTGTGTAGATCGGGCAGGTAATCGCCCACTGTCGACAGCAGGGCGTAATCGACCTGCAACCGCGCCATCAGGCCCCGAAGGCCTTCGCGCTGGCGCTGAGTGAGCTTTTGAAAGGCCATGCGTAAATTCGCGTTGCTGCTGTTAACGTCGGCCAGCCAGCCGGTCTCGGGATCCCTCAAGGTGATCCGCCCGGCATCGGGCAGTTCACGTTCCGCAGGATCGAGAGTATGGATCGCCACCAGGTCGTGCTTGCGAGAGAGCACTCCCAGGGGCTTCTCGAAGTCGTCCGAGAGGAAATCACTGATCATAAAGACCAGACTTTGCCGCTTGAGCTGGTTCATCAAAAATTGGCTCACCGCAGGCATCGAGGTTGGTGCCTGTCGCGGAGCCTCGGCACTAAGGATCTCCTTCAATATTCGTAGCCCTTGGACTCTACCCTTGCGCGGAGCCATGAATTTGATCGGCTGATCAGCAAACAAGCAGAGCCCGACTTTATCGCCATTGCGCAGAGCGGAGAATGCAATCAATGCCGCCACTTCCGCGGCCAAGCGCCGTTTGCTGATATGACGCGATCCATAGTCCATTGATTGGCTGACATCGACCACCAAGAGCACATTCATTTCCCGCTCCTCATGAAACTGCCTCAAATGCGGGACTCCGGTTCGGGCCGTCACATTCCAATCAATGAAGCGTGGCTCATCCCCAGCTTGGTATTCGCGGAAATCATCGAAGTCGAGCCCCTGCCCCTTGAACGACGAAAGATACTCGCCCGAGAAGGACTCCCGCACCAGCTTCCGCGTGCGGATCTCGAGCTTGCGCACGCGTTTCAATATGTCCGTGATGTCATCCATGGATCGAGCTTGCCCCGACTCTATCTGGGACCGCCCCGAGCACAAGCCTGTAGCGCTATCCTGACTTGCAAGTCGGACAAGCTCCTGCCAAGCTCTGTAATCATGAAGTTCATTCCCATCCTTTTCCTGTCGCTGCTAGGATTAGTAGCCACTCAAGCTGCTGATCGCCAATACGACAAATCAAGTTACGAATGGAAACCAGAGCTCTCCAAAGAGGGGCCAGTCGTCATCGCCGTCAGCCTCAAAACCCAAACGGCAGCGGTCTATCGCAATGGCGTCCGGATCGGAAAATGCGAGGTCAGCACCGGCAAACCGGGCCACAAGACTCCAACTGGCATTTTCCATATCCTCAATAAGGACAAAGACCACCGCAGTAAAACCTACGGAAACGCTAAGATGCCCTACTCCGAGCGCCTCACTTGGGACGGCGTCGCTCTCCACGCAGGCGCACTTCCGGGCTACCCTTCTTCACACGGTTGCATCCACCTGCCCTTCGAATTTTCGAAACTTCTCTTCGGCATTACTCACAAAGGAACCACCGTCGTAGTGACCGATTCCTCACCCTCCGTCCATCACTCGAAAGGGCACTCGGTCTTCGTCCGCTCAGACGGGCAGAAAGTCGAAGCACCCTTCAGCTGGACCCCTGAAAAGAGCCCCGAAGGCCCTGTCTCCTTCCTCTACTCAGAAGCCGATGGCAAACTCTACGTGATCCGCGCCGGCATCGTCATCGGCGAAGGCGTCGCTAAGACCTCTTTCTTCAAGCATCACGAGAAAGGCACCACCGCTTTTGTTTGTGTCGGGTGGAAACCCGCTAAAGACGGAGCAAAGGCGGAGTCCGGCTGGGTCGGCATCGGCGGTCACGCCAATCATCACGTCAACCAGCTCAATGTCTGGTTCGACCTCGATCCAAACTTTGAAAAGGCCATTTCCCCCCTGATTAACCGCGGGGTCAACCTCGTCATCACGGAAGAGCCTGTCACCAAGCAGACCCGCAGCAATCCTGGCTTCACGGTGCTTGCAGGGGCACGCGTCGAGGCGGCAGAATAAATCTGCGAATTTGCCAATAGCATTTCTTGAGGAACGCCGACAACCTGATTAGCTTCCGCCAACTTTAACCGAGACCAAATTTGAATTATGGGACGCGCCTTTGAAATCCGCCGAGCTTCTAAAGAAAAACGTTGGGGACAAATGTCCCGAATTTTCCCGAAGCTGATCCGCAGCATCACCATGGCCTGCAAGGAGGGCGGACCTGATCCTGAATCCAATGCCAAGCTGCGTTCTGCCATTGCCTTTGCAAAGACGCAGAACATGCCCAAGGACAATATCGACAACGCGATCAAGCGCGCCACCGATACCGATGCCCAAGATTTCCAAGAGGTCTTCTACGAAGGCAAGGGCCCTGGCGGCGTCATGGTTTTCGTCGAGTGCGCCACCGACAATACCACGCGCACCGTCTCCAACATCAAGACCGCCTTCAATAAGAACGGCGGCGAGCCATTGGAGAACGGCTCCCTCAAGTTCATGTTCGATCGCAAGGCTGT
>CAXIBU010000002.1:0-42917 GCA_964021555.1 uncultured Verrucomicrobiales bacterium
AGACTGGGACTCGAACCCAGGATCCGCCGCGGCGGATTAAAAGCTCCCTGTGACTTCCATCAGAGTTGAAGTGACAAAGCCGCCACTTTCGTGACGGCCTTATCAAAAATAACGGGAAATACGCAGACTGGGACTCGAACCCAGGACCAATTGGTTAAAAGCCAACTGCTCTACCAACTGAGCTATCTGCGCGTCGCTGGTTCCCGTTCGGGGGCGGGACGCTAGAATCATGCGGGACGCGTGGCAAGTCGAAAATTGTAGGTTTTTAAATATTTTTCCATTTTACCTCCTTGATACCTCTTCTTCATCACCAAATGCCTGCTTGATCCAATTGATTTTTGGCGACTGGCCGTCTGCCAGAAGGATCTCAACGATATCGAACCGAACAGGCATACTGGGGTCAGGCAACATTCCTAAATACGCCCTCGATGCCTTGCGTAGCAGTTGCCTCTTCTTACGATTCACTGCTGTCGAGGGTCGGTATTTGGTTCCTTCGCGACGAGTTTTCACCTCAACAAAACAAAGCACTCCCTCGTGTCTGACCACCAAGTCCGCTTCACCACCCTTCGGGGCACGAAAGTTCCTGACCAGCACCTTTGCTCGATGAGAGCGAAGATAGTGAGCGGCAATTTTTTCGCCCAAATCACCAATTTGCTTTCGCTTCAAAGGCTCTCCAGCCCTAGTCGTCAAGCGGCAGGCCCATCTGAGCAAGGGGCTGAAACGATAAACGATGGATAGGACAAGGACCATGGCGACGAATGGCAGCCAAATGTTGGGCTGTTCCGTAACCCTTGTGCTTGGCGAAGCCATATTCGGGAAATTCGGTGTCGTAGGCAATCATCAAGCGATCACGAGTGACTTTTGCCAAAATGCTCGCGGCTGCAATGCTCAGCGATTTCGAGTCACCTTTGATGATTCCTTCATGCTCGACGGCGAACTTCTTCAAGGGCCTCCCATCAATCAGGCAATAATCCGCTTCGATCCGCAAAGCGCAGCGCTCCATGGCGGCAGTTGTGGCACCCAGGATATTCTTTTCGGTGATCTCATCAGGATCCGCAAATTCCACAGCTGAAATCAGCCCCGGTAAAGCCATCAGTTCTTCAAAAAGTTGCTCTCGTTTGCGCTCAGATAGCTTTTTGGAATCAGTCAGCACCGAGTGGCTGAAGCCTTCAGGCAATACAACTGCAGCCGCAGAAACCGGGCCAGCAAGCGGCCCCCTGCCAGCCTCATCGATCCCCGCGATCCGTTTAAATCTCCCCCTGAGCTCGTTCTCGCGGCACAGGTCCGGGATGAAATGCGTGCCCATCAGCGTAAATTACCAAAGCCGTCCATCAGCACCTTAGGCCCCTTAACTTCGATGGGATCCGCTTTGACGGCCATCACGAAGGTGGCGTAGGTAGTGCCTGAAGCGGATCGAGCCACTCCTGCACCAGCGAATTGTCCTGAACCGAGCATCTGCTTTCGGTGCACCGACGACCCTTTCCATTGCTTGAGGATCCAAGGAGTCGCATCACTCCTTGTCGAGTAGCCGACTAACTCACCCAAGCTATCGTATTCAAGCAAGTTGCGCGCGTGGGAAAACCTGAAACCGAAGCCATCATGGCCAAAATCCGTCTCCCCTCGAGCCATTCGCTGAGAGTGTAATCTGGCCAAATCAGACAAGTTACGATCCGCTTTCAGACGTCTCTTTGAATTAGCCTGACGATACGAATTCACGTTGCTGAGAATTTCTCGCTCTTTGGCAGACTCAGTCGAGGTCGGCGCACGTAGCTCTGAAAGAACCACAGGATTACTAGCACATGAGGCCAAAACGAGGGACAGGCCCAAGGTCAACGACCTTGGGATCATTGCGAGATAATTCATACGACGGAATATCGCCTCTTATTCGGAGTCGTCAACCGACTCTTCGGAAGTGGCTTCGTCGGCATCAGCGGACTCGTTCTCTTCTTCTGAATTGTCTACGGCATCCTCGTCATCAGGAATCACCTTTGCGATATCCATAAGCGTTTCGCCGTCCTTCAGCGTCAAGAGCTTGACCCCTTGAGCATTTCGACCGGTCTCGCGGACTTCGGAAACTCGAATGCGAATCGACTGACCGCTGGAAGTCATGAGCATCAATTCGTCATCTTCGTGCACCATCAAACCACCAGTAACCAAGCCTGTTTTCTCAGTGCACTTCATCGTAATAATGCCCTTACCACCACGACTTTGGAGACGATAATCATCAAACGGAGTGCGCTTGCCTAGACCGTTTTCAGAGGCAACGAGAAGTCGCCCTTCCGGATCAACAATCGCCATGCCGACCACGTAGTCTCCTTCTTGAGGCTTGATGCCGGTGACCCCAGCCGTATTTCGGCCCATAGGGCGAGAGTTCTCCTCATTAAAGCGCAAGCTGAGACCGTTGCGTGTCACGAGGACCACTTCGTCGGTGCCGCTGGTGCGACGCACATCGATGAGATGGTTCCCCTCTTCGAGCTTAATCGCGATGATCCCGTCTTTACGGTAGTTCTTGAAGGCGTTGAGTGGCGACTTCTTCACCTTACCCGAGCGAGTCGCGAAGAGAACAAATCCGCTGTGTTCACCGAAGGTATTGTCATTGCCGTCCTCGTCGAGACTGCGCTCGAGACGAAGAACTGCGGCGACCGATTCATCAGCATCTAGGTTGATCACATTCTTGATGTTACGACCTTTCGAGGTGCGTGATCCCTCAGGGATCTCATAAACACGCTCGACATAAACTCGACCAGTATTGGTGAAGAACATCAGGTAATCATGAGCCTGCGCACTGAAGAGCTGTTCGACAAAGTCGTCCTCTCCATCGTTGGCGCTGCGAGTTTCCATGCCCCGTAGTCCT
Source organism: uncultured Verrucomicrobiales bacterium (assembly GCA_964021555.1). Classification (GTDB taxonomy): domain Bacteria; phylum Verrucomicrobiota; class Verrucomicrobiia; order Verrucomicrobiales; family Akkermansiaceae; genus CAXIBU01. The sequence continues at coordinate 2,855 of CAXIBU010000002.1, forward strand.
TTACCACCACGCCCCTGAACGCGATATTCGCTGCCCAAAGTGCGCTTGATGTAACCACGGTGACTGATGGTCACGATCATGGTGTCATTGGCAATCAGGTCCTCAATAGCGATTTCGCCATCATCAGGAACGATTTCGCATTTACGCGGAGTAGCGAACTTCTCTTTGATCTCATTAAGCTCGTCTTTGATGATTTGCAGAACCCGAGCTTCCTTGGCGAGGATATCGAGGTAGTCCTTAATCTCCTCCAGCACCTCGGCGTAAGCATTTTGGGTCTTATCAACCTCCATGCCTGTGAGTTGGTAAAGTCGCAATTCAAGAATGGCATTCACCTGTTTGTCGGTGAAGACGTAGCGGTCTCCCTGGACGGAAGCTTGGCTACGGATCAAAATGCCGAGTTGCTCGGCTGTTGCCACGGAGAAGTCGTATTTCTTCAACTTCTCACGAGCCTCGTCGCGATTGCGTGAATCACGGATCATTTTAATGAAGTCATCCAAGTGCCCAAGCGCAAGAAGGAAGGCTTCCAGTGTCTCCGCACGATTCTCCGCCTTCTCTAGGAGGAAGCGAGTGCGGCGAATAACCACTTCTCGGCGGTGCTCGATGAAGCAGTCCAGAGCCTCAAGCAGACCGAGCTGACGCGGGCGGCGCTCGTGAATTGCCAGCATGTTGACCCCGAAGGAGGTCTCCATCGCGGTGAGCTTGTAGAGCTGATTGGCAACCACTTGTGGGCGCGCCTCGCGTTTCAAAGTAATCTCAATGCGAGTTTGCTCATCGGAGAGATCGCGCATCCCCGAGATCTCGGGAAGGACTTTCTCACGAACGAGCTCGGCAATTCGCAGCTGGAGTGTCGCTCGGTTGACCCCAAATGGCACGTCTGTGATCAACAAAGTCGAAGTTCCCGAGGCATTTTCCTCGATCTCGATGTAACCGCGCATCCGCACGCTGCCACGACCGGTGCGGAAGTAGCTATCGATCCCCTTGAAGCCACGAATTTGACATCTCACCGGAAAATCCGGCCCCTTGATGATCATCTTCATGTCCTCGATATCGATCTGAGGGTCATCGATTCTCGCGCAAACGCCATCGATGACCTCACCCATATTGTGGGGAGGGATATTGGTCGCCATACCGACCGCGATCCCCGTCCCACCATTGATCAGTAAGTTCGGGATCGAAGCGGGAAGAACGACCGGCTCCTTAGAGTTTTCATCGTAAGTGGTCTGGTGATTGACGGTATCCTTTTCGATATCCGTCATCATGGCGGTTCCCATGTGCGTCAGACGGGCCTCTGTATAACGCATTGCTGCGGGAGCATCCCCCTCAACCGAACCAAAGTTACCTTGTCCATCCACCAAAGTCTCACGCATCGACCATGGCTGGGCCATGTTGACGAGCGTCGGGTAAATGGCACCATCACCGTGGGGGTGATATTTACCCATGGTATCACCAACAATACGAGCGCACTTGAGGTGGGCCTTGCTCGGAGAGAGGCTCAGATCGTGGTGCATCGCGTAAAGGATACGCCGTTGCGAAGGCTTGAGCCCGTCTCGGGCATCAGGAAGGGCACGTGAAACGATGACTGACATCGAGTAGTCCAAGAAGGACTTCGACATTTCTTCGGCCACATTGATCAGTTCGATTTTATCGTGATCAGACATAAATTCTTAGAAGGAAAATGGGTTAAAAGACTAGGCGAATCAAACGTCCAAGTTGCGGACGTTGAGGGCATTATCTTCAATGAAACGCTTCCGCGGCTCGACGATGTCACCCATCAGAACATCGAACATTTTATCGGCCTCGACCAAGTTATCCTCGTCCAGGCGGACTCGAAGCAGCGATCGCGTGGCCGGATCCATGGTGGTATTGTAGAGCTCTTTCGCATTCATCTCACCAAGACCTTTGAATCGTTGGATACGAATGCCCTGACGACCAATTTCAAGGACTCGGTCGAGGATATCGAAGAGGCTGAAGATGGGGATGATCTGCTCGGAATCGCCAGAACCTTCCACAATCTCGTAGATCGGCTTGTCCTCGGAGAAGAAAGGATCTGTCTGAAGGCCAAATTCCTGCATCCGTGACAAAATCCGCTGGATCGCATGGCATTCGTGTAGCTCGTGGGAGACTGCACGGCGGAAGCGCCCTTCGTATTTCTCCTTGAACTCCTCAACCTCTTCTTCGGTCAATTCCTCATTGAAGAGCTGAAGGTCGCGGTTGTCCTTGGAGAATTCGAGAAGCTCGGATTCATTCGAGAAGTATTTCACCACTTCTTCGTTCCCTGTTCTGACCCGGACCAAGTATTCGGGCAGCTTGCCATCGACCCGTTGCGCCATCAACTCTTTGAAGTCACCACCGTGGCCTTCGATGGTTTGGGTGAAACGGCGCATCGCCGCCAACTGCTCAAGCACGTTCTTAACCAGGTCATTAGGGACCACTTCGCCACCACCAACCGGGCGGAGGCTGACATCATCAGAGCCTAGCTCGATAAGAATCGCGTTCAGATGGGCATCGTCCTTGATATATTCTTCACGCTTTTTCCGCGTGACCTTGTAGAGTGGCGGCTGGGCGATATAGAGATAGCCAGCCTTTACCAGGTCCGCCATGTGGCGACAGAAGAAGGTCAAGAGAAGCGTTCGAATGTGTGAGCCATCGACATCAGCATCAGTCATGATGATGACCTTGTGGTAGCGCACTTTCTCGATGTTGAAGGCGCCTTCTTGGTCGCCTTCGCCAATACCAGCGCCAATCGCCGTGATCATCGCTTGAATCTCCTTGTTCTGGAGAGCCCGGTGAAGTCGGGCTTTTTCGACGTTAATCACCTTACCACGCAGTGGTAAAATGGCCTGAGTGGTTCGGTTTCGGCCGGACTTGGCCGAGCCGCCTGCGGAGTCACCCTCCACAATGTAGATTTCGGATTTGGCAGGGTCGCGCTCGGAGCAATCCGCCAGCTTGCCAGGGAGCCCGCCACCGGACATGACCGACTTTCGCACCGTTTCGCGTGCCTTACGCGCGGCTTCGCGAGCTCGTGCGGCGTTGACAGCCTTATCAATGATCTGCTTGGCGAGATCTGGGTGCTCTTCGAAATACTCTTGAAGGCCTTCGTAAACGATCGAGCTCACCACCCCTTCAATCTCAGCATTAACCAACTTGTCCTTGGTCTGCGAACTGAAACGCGGGTTCGGCATTTTAACGCTGATCACACAGACAATTCCCTCTCGAACATCATCACCGGAAAGACCGGGATCTTTGTCTTTTAGCAACTTATTCGTCTTCGCGTAATTATTGATCGAGCGAGTCATCGCTCCGCGGAAACCGGTAAGGTGAGCGCCGCCATCGGCATTCGGAATTGAGTTTGCGAAACAGAGGATCTGGTCCTTGTAGCCATCGTTGTATTGAAAAACAATATCAGCAAAGACATCGTCCTTGGTGACCTTGCCATCGTAATCAATCTCGATCTCACGTTTCCCCTTCAGCACCACTGGCGCTTCATGGATGGTGGTCTTGTTCTCGCTGAGCTCGGTCACGAATTCTTCGATCCCTTTGGCGTAAAAGAACGTTTCCTTCTTGGCGCTCTCGGGGCGCTCATCCTCCAACTTGATTGTCAGACCAGGGTTAAGGAAAGCAAGCTCGCGCAACCTTGTCGCCAGACGATCAAATTCGAAAGAAATCGTATCAACGAAAATCGTGGCATCGGGATAGAACGTAATCTCAGTTCCAGTGACGTTTTCATCAACCTCCCCGACGACCTCAAGTGGCTTCGTCGTCTTACCTCGCTCGAATAGGATGCGGTGGATTTTACCATCACGGCGGACGTCCGCCTTAAACCAATCCGAAAGAGCGTTCACACACTTCGCGCCGACCCCGTGAAGGCCGCCGGAGTATTTGTAGGCACCTTGACCAAACTTACCGCCTGCGTGAAGATTCGTCAGAACCAATTCGACTGCGGGAACACCGAACTTCGGGTGCATGTCCACCGGAATGCCTCGACCGTCATCAGCCACGGAGATCGAGCCATCCGCCTTGATGGCGACTTTGATCGTATCACAGTAGCCCGCTAGGTGCTCATCGATAGAGTTATCTAGGACCTCAAAAACACAGTGGTGAAGACCTCGGATATCCGGATCCCCGATATACATCCCTGGGCGTTTACGGACCGCCTCCAAACCTTCGAGTTTATCGATCTGGGAGGCTCCGTATTCTTGCTGATTTGAGACCTGGGTCTCAGTGGAGCTATCCTCTTCATTCCGTGGAATTTCGCTATCCGACATAAGTTCAGATAGAATCAGAAAATACGCCGTTTAGAACAAGGGAAAACGGTCGAAAAAGCGGTAAAATATTCGCCGCTCTCACACTTCGCTCAAAGGCGAATCCTTCACCCTAGCGAGTCGCCCCGTAAGCTTCTGGTAAATCCTTCGCTAGAAGCATTTCCTGCCAAGGCAAGAGTTGCACCTCAGGCAAGGTTTCGCGATGGGCCAGGGCCTCAATGACACCCCTCGAAATGATGAATGACGCCTCAATTTCCAACCTCGAAGAGATCTTGTTTCTCGCCGCAATGAGGCGGTCGACCACCGCATCAAATTCTGGATCCCTAGCGCGCCGCATGCGTTTGGCCTTCTTCGGGTAATTGGATGGATCGATTGCCTGCGCTTCCCGAATGGCCTCGAAGAACGCTTTCTTGCGCTTCTCGCGCCATTTCGGGCGAGGATTGACCTTTTTACCATCAGCCAAGTCCTGCGACCAATCGATGAGATCCTGATTCCTAGCAACCATGAAACTAGGTCGATCCCAGTTCTTGGCCTGCTCATCCCGCCAGTGCCATAGAGCACGCAAAAATACCAAGCCTTTTGGATCGAGTCGACCACTCCCCTTGATGCGCCAGATGTCATCGGGGCCCGGACCTTCTCGATTCTCACCGCGCAGTCGATCCGCCTCGCAGGTTTGCAAAAACCAGTCATAGCGCTCCTCATCCTTCAATCGGCAAGCGAGACGCTCAGCCATCGGCAACATGTAGCGGACATCGTTCAGAGCATAATCCTGCATCTTTTGAGTCAGTGGACGGATTGCCCAATCGTCACGCTGCGACGACTTGCTCAGTTTCACGCCAAACATCTCCTCAACCATCGCCGCATAGCCGAATCGAGTGTATCCCAAGAAACGCGCCGCAGTCTGAGTATCCAAGATACCCGCAGGGACTTCACCGAAGGTCTGCTTGAGGAGCTGAATATCATAGTCCGCACCATGCATCCAAACGGTCTTCTCGTTCATCAGATCGAGGAGCGGCGTCATGTCATCGATCGCTAGAGGGTCGATTAACCCCTCATCATCGCCATCACTAAATTGGATGAGACAGAGCGACTCACCGTAGCGGTGCATGCTATCAGCCTCAAAGTCTAAGGTGATAGTTGGCTTACCGGTGCTTAGCTGGCGGTCAACAAAGGATTTAAAGTCGGCGCTGGTCTCAATGAACCAATGATCTGAAGAGGAAGACATGAATAAAAAAGAACCGGGCGCAGAAGCGCCCGGTAGGTAGATTTGAAAGTGACCTAAGCCACGCTGATCGACGAAGTCGTTCTGACTCTAATTCTCGAAACAATGACTCCTCAGTCGTTGATTGAAAATTTGAAACGCATAAATACTGCCCCAGGGACTGGATCGACGCTTGTGACAATGAATTGCTCATTCTGCTCAGTAATGATCCAGTCGGGATCATTCGGAGTGATCACCGTGTAATTGACCATATCAGTCGAAACTTCAGGCGTGTAATTAATTGAGGAACCAAAACTATCAGGCTTGGCAACAATGAAGCTGATTCGACCATCCGGCAGGAAGTCCTGAGAGATAAATCCAACGGGATCAGCGTCGCTCAACCGAGGATTACTACCAGCGACAAACTCCCGCAAATTTGAACGCCCATCATTATCGAAATCGTCAGTTGGCTTTGCTCCAGGAGGGTAACCTCCATCAGGCATAATTCCAAACTGTAGCGCTGAAAAGCTGCGATACCCTTCGATCGGCCTCAAAGGAACAACAAGTCGATTAGTCGAGGACGCCGATGAGGCGAAAAGGTTGGAAGTTGATGAACGCTCACGGATATATGAGATTGTCATTTCAAGTTCTTCGCCTGGAACAAGTTGACGTTGCCCGTCATTACTGGTGCCGAAGAAAAATTCAAACGGATTGATATTAAATACGGTCTCGTAAGGGCTGCCGATTGCCCCACCAAAATCTAAACTCTCTCGATAGGTGAGAGACCAAAAACCGAAGCTAGCATTGCCTGACTCTGTCGCAGATTGGGCTTTTATCGTAAGGCTCTCCAGAGGTCTACCGGCAAACACTGGACTCGTAGCAAAGGCGAATTGATTGAGCTCAGCAGGAGCTGGAATATCAATCACTTCAGTATCAGCAACATCGATGATATCTGTTAGCAGTTCACCAGTTTCTGCATCGAGCGCCTCAATAATGCACCGATCATTGCCTCGGAATAAACTAAATACGATCGTATCTGGCACGATTGCCGTTCTGCCTGAGAAGTTCATCGACTCATTACCCGACGTTGACGAATCCAAGGTCTCATCACCGACACCGAGGGTTGCGTAGTTATCAGTCTCAAGGTTTGAGTCGTTAGCAGGATCGTCCTGGACGCTTAAAAAGCCATTCGGCCCAGGAAAGGCAGTCGAAACCACCAAGTTCCCGAACTCATCCCCCAATTGAACTGAGCGCGGCGGAGTATTCGGCGCGTCACGCACAGGGGCCACCAAATCAGGTGCGGTTACCACGATCGTCTGAGCTGGGCCACTTGGGAAAAAGCGGGCACCATCTGAGGTAGCACGAATCAATATCCGCATGCTATCACCACCATTTTGCCCATCATTATCGCCAAGTCCGGCTGCAGCAGTCGTTCCGGTGTATTGTCGCAGGAATGAGTTAATTGTTTGTGAGCCTGGGTCTTTGTAACCGAAATTCAGGCTGCTAAAGAAACCATAATCAAATTCGATTGCGCCATTTTCCCAATTGGCGTCGAAAACCTGTGGCCGGAACCTAAACACATCCATCAACACGGTGTTATTAACAGGAATCGTCTGATAGCTGGCTGGAAAACTAAACGTGTAGGCACCACCAGGAAACTGATCGTTCATCAACCCCTCGTTAAGGAAAACGTTGCTGATATCATACTCAGCATAAGTGTATGTCCGATCAATCCGCGTGCCATCACGCCACCAAAACCTTGCTGAACGATCACGCCACCCAAGAACACTCGTCCCGGGAGTCCGGCGAGTGATCGACCCAACGGGCCCATCATTAAAATTAGACTGACTATAGTCATTGAGACTTGTCACGTTGATTTGGCTGAGGAAGGGCTGAACGGCACCTTGGGAATAAAGCTGCTGATTTGCACCAGGTCGGCTATCTCCAAGCCTCAAGATGCGCGCACTCGTTGCATCGGCTGTATCAATAAAGGGGTTAAAAACCGGCGCGTAGTAGAGGGTTGTATCCCCAATAATTGGAGTGGCTGAAGCCGTGAAATTCCAAATCCCCTCGGTGATCCGAATGACCCCTTGACCATTGGTGAAATTCAGCGAGCTACTACCATTTTGGAAAAAGGCTTTTTCTGTCCGAAATTCAAAGACCACTGGATCAACACCGTCGGGGGATAACCCAAGTTGAGGGAGCGCGTTCTGTGCGTTAGCCGCTGAGATAGCGAGCGTGAACACTGAAAGAGACGGAAATAATTGGCTGAAATTTAAGCGTTTCATCTAAAAAAAATATCGAACTGTGAGGTTAACTTGGGACAAGGATGCCTTAGTTTACTCGGCGGACACGGAAATACGTTGAATCACCTGAAAGGTGCGGGAAGAAGACAGTCGTATCCACCTCCTGCGCTGTGACACGCGACTGTTCCTGCCACACCGCTAGATCGGTGCTGGCCTCAACGGCATAAGTTACACCAGGAACGGAAGTGAAATTGATTGAATAGAAGCCCTCACGGACTTGATTGACGGAACCATCCTGTAAATCAGACCCCTCGATCGCCCGGAGATTAAGAGCCCAAGATTCAATAAAGCCGCCGTAGCCCTCTTTCGTGTCGTTCACATACAAGAGGTAGTCACCAGCAGCAGGGTCTCCATTAACTGCTCGTAAGTCCAAGAAGTGATTGCCGCCAGGGGCGGGCGCTGGGAGAGGGAAACTCTTCGGATTCGGCCCCATGGGCATGAAGCTACCATCAAACAAGAATCCTTGAGGCTTGAGCGCTTCTCCATCTATCGTGAAGGTCATCGTCATCCCTGCGACAGGGTCGCGTCCTGAACCTTCATCCAAGAGCATGAAACTTTTTCCAGTTGGCGTCACAAGGAGAAGCTGCAGTTCACCAGGCTTGAGGTGGGTGAGCCCTGTAATCGTTACTTCGAGAGACCGCGTTGCACCACGACCCTGGGGAATTGAAATAACCGACGGATAAGGTTCAGCAGGTCCAAATTCAGGAATACTGATCCCGTCGAAGTTTGTCGGTGGTATCACGTTGAACGTAATTGGAACGCTCAGCGGACCAGGAGTGGTCGGATTGTCAGTTGTGATGACCAATGATGCACTGTAGCTACCAATCGTAAGTTGATCGGTATCAATCATCACAACGATGTCATCAATACTCTCGTTAACCGTTCCGCTAGACGGCGTGACCGAGATCAAATTAGCCGAAGGTCCCTGGACCTCAATATTGTAGTTATAGTCGGAATCATCCACTGCGCCGACCCGCATGCTGATAGGGTCAATCTGAGCGCCCTCGACCACCACAAAATTGAGGCTGGCGGGCGCTGCCCAAAAACCTTCGCCGGGGCTGGCATTCCCCGTCAGATGGAAGTCGCCAAATTGGCCATAAGTGGGATAACCGAAGTCTGCATCGTCGCCTGCAACGCCAGCGAACGTGGAGCTTGAGACTCTCAGAATAAAGTCCCCCGGAGGAAGAGAGGTTTCGAGCTGTGTCTCGCGAATATTGATGTTATTCGCAGTGGCCAAGACGTCACCTTCCAAAGTCAAAATTGACAGGCTAAGATCAAGGTTTGAAATAAACGCCTCCCTTTCTGCCGGAACAGGTGCATCCGGCTTCAATAGTTGAGCGGTGAATGAAACCAATCCGCCAGAAGTATTGAAAGAATAATCAGATGAGGGTGAATCGGTTTGAGAGCCAAATAAAATTTGCCCTTCAAAGTCAACGCTACCATCAATTGCGATTGGTAGCATCTGCGCAACTCCGCCCGAGTTAGGACGGCGACCTAAGATATTTCCGATGATCGCAAGGTCATCCTGCACCACGTTCGTTGCTCCAGGGTAGAAGCCAGGGTCCCAAAGGGAAACTGCCTTATCGATGCCATTGCCCATGATAGGAGTGTAGCTGAGGTCGCCCCGCCCGTGACCGCCATAATACTCTAAAGGACCATCGGGAGTATTGATGCCATCATGCTCCATCCGCAAAGTATGGCCAAGCTCATGGCTACCGATGGTAGCCAAGCCGATAATGTCGGTAAGTGTATCAACAAAGACCCAACATACTTTGGCGGATTCATCACCGAACGAATTAAGGTAAGCCACACCGAGCGCGCCTGGACCAACAATAGAAGGAGTGTTGGTGTAAATCACCATCATCCGGTTTGTGGGGGATGCAGCATCATAAACCGCACGGCTGGTGGTAACGTTTACGTTGAATGGAAGGTAATCTTCAGCGATTCCAGACCAAATATCATTGATTGAGGTATCATTGAAGAAAATGCCGGCATCCAGCGCATTGATAGGCTGACCGCCGTTAGACTCGATGTTCCATGTTGTATTACGGACAACCTCACCATCAAAATCCAAATAAATCACCTTCGGAGCACCAGGAAGACTCTGTAGTTGAAGCACTTCAGGGGAGGCTACCGCTTCGATATCGCCCAACTGATCAGAAGCTTGTCCACCGAAACCCTCTGGGGCCGTAAGAGCATGTGTTCCTGGCAAGCCCGTCTCAGGAGAGGTGCCGCACATTAAGTCCGTGATATCGACACGAGTGAGCTTTACTTCATCGCCTGAGTGATTTGAGACCAATTGGTAAGCGACTTTCCCGATTCGATCACGAATTTGACCACGAAAACTACCATCAACTGAGCGCACTAAGCTCATCACAGAATCGGCTGGCTGCGACAGTTCGACACCCAACAAATCGAAAGACCCTTGGTTCTCGTGGGAAAGGTTGACTACACCTGAAAGCTGCACTCCATTTACCTTAACCGCCACCTTGCTGCCAAGCTCGCTCCCAAACAGGCTCTGAAATTTGGCTCCATCGAAACCACTCTTAACGGTGCCGATATTGAGAACATCTCTGCTAATAAAATCTTGCTCAGGCGCGATAGATGCCACCCTTCCCGTTAAGGCACATCCCCCGGCGCAGTGACCACTGTGGATATGACCCAACTCACGCACTGAGTCCTGAGACAAGTCAACTGCAGGTGAACCGTAAGAAGTTGGCTGGCTCGATGTAGCCACAGCCTCTCGGCCAACAGGAGTTGAAGCTACCGAATCCGTGCTCGGTGGATTAATGACAAAATAACAGCCAAGCAGTAGGACAACTGTCAGTGCGAAAATGGAAAGGCGCTTCATCATGAGTAGTAAAGTAGTCGGGAAGAAAGACCTGAGGTGACCTCAAGCCTTGTAGACTTGTATCTTCCCGTAGTTTGCATTGGAAAGGAAAAAATCCGCAATCGCCACAAAAGTCTCAATTCTTTTGGTCTAAAGAGATTTGAGGGGCGCAAAAACGCATATCCAAATCACCTAAGGCCCCGAATGACCAATTCTGCGTTGGATGAGGTTGCCTTAATGTTCTTCATCAGAAGCAGAAGTGCATCACCGATGGGTAGAGCTGCCAATTGGCGACGTATCTCGAGAACCTTCTGCATCTCATCAGGATGATAAAGCCGGTCGTCGTTCCGGGTCCCACTTTGTGGGATATGAATCGCTGGGTAGACTCGGCGCTCGGCAAGCTCACGATCCAAGCGAACTTCCATGTTGCCGGTTCCCTTGAATTCTTCGAAAATGATCTCATCCATCTTGCTTTCCGTCTCAATAAGGGCAGTGGCCAAAATGGTCAGACTGCCACCCTCTTCAAGATTTCGTGCCGATCCAAAGAATTTCCTGGGCTTTGCCAGAGCATTGGAGCCTAGACCTCCTGACATGATTTTTCCACCACTCTGACTTGCATTGTAGCCACGGGCCAAGCGGGTCAGAGAGTCCAATAGAATCACGACGTCCTTACCCATTTCAACGAGTGCCTTAGCTCTCTGAAGAACCAGATCAGAGACTTGGGCGTGACGTTTGGGAGGTTCATCGAAGGTCGAGGAATAAACCGCAGCGTCTACCGTTTCTTCAAAATCAGTGACTTCCTCAGGCCGCTCGTCCAGCAACAGAACAATCAATTCAATTTCGGGGTGGTTGCGTCGAATGGCTTTGGCCACTTGCTTAAGCAGGATGGTTTTACCACCACGAGGCGGGGCCACGATCAAGCCACGTTGACCTTTCCCGAGCGGCGCAACGAGATCGATGACTCTAACACCATAATTCTCCTCACCCGGGCCATCCAAAAGAATTCGATCTCTGGGAAAAAGCGGCGTCAGCTTATCGAAATCAGCAGGTTCTTGGTATTCTGCAATTGGAATTCCTTCGACTTCCAGCACTTCATCAACGGAAAGGTATTTATCCCTGCCCCTGGGAGCTCTAAGGCTGATCTTGATCATTTGCCCATTTCGAAGATTCAGCTCTTTAATCACATTGCCCGACAAATAGAAATCATCTGGAGAAGGCCTAAAACTGCGCTCGGGATCCCGGACCAGTGAGAAACTATCCTTAGCAAATTCAATCAAGCCCTCAGCAGTGACACTGGCACCTTGCTTCAAGTAATGACCGAGTAGGCGAAAGACGAGGTCGGACTTGCTGGCCTCCGAGTAGACCTTCAAACCAGCAGCTTGATTCAAAGAATAGAGCTCTCCGTGGCTATAGGCCCGAATTTCGCTGGCCTCGAAGTGCTGGCCTGCCATGGGTAACTCCTCAGTGGAGTCGGTGGGATTCGTTTCGTTCATTTAATCAATTCAGATTCTATCAAATTCGCAAGCTGCCTTCTGAGGCAGTCAACGGGGCCTTCATTCCAAATTACCCGGTCAGCACGCAATACCTTTGTGGCGATGGGCAGCTGTGCCTCCATGATCTGCTCGATCATTTTCGACTCAAGACCCGATCTCGCGTGAAGCCGGATCTTCTGAGTTTCAGGGCGACAAGCGATAACCCAAATTTGATCGAAAGACCAGTCGTGGTCTGACTCAAATAGCAAAGGGATATCGGCGATGAAGCATTCGACATCGGAACGATGCGCTGCAGCGCAGCGGCTTGCAAGACAATCTTTGCGAACCAAAGGGTGAATAATCGACTCCAGTAAACGACGCTTCTCCGGCGCTTCAAAAACAAGCGCTCTAAGCTCCTCTCTACTCACCAGTCCTTGATCGTTCAATGGAAGTCCAAGCTGTGTGGAAACTTCTGAAGCGACCAATGGATTTTGCAGATGCCCGCGAGCGCTCTGATCACAATCAAAGATCACCACGGCCTCACCCACTTGCTCCAGCAGGGCTCGTGCGAATGTCGACTTTCCTGTCGCGATGCCTCCGGTTAAGGCGATACTTTTCATATTTGACTGCTAGTGCACAAGCAAAAGCGGCACGAGAAACAAGTCCTCGCGCCGCTTGAAATTCTTGAAGTCAAAAAGTGACTTAGAAGTCGCTGAGACTAGGGAGCCCGATGGCCTCCATATCATTGGCAGGGAGAACACCTCCAGCAGCTTCAGTCGGAGCACCGTTGGTATCGCGGATGGGCTTACCAGTTGCATCGATAATGTTGGCGCTGACGAAGATGATCAAGTTGCTCTTCTCGCGGTTCTCAGCCTTGGTCTGGAACAAACGTCCGATCAGTGGCAGATCGCCAAGGATTGGCACTTTGTCTTCAACGTTCTCGACTTCTTCGCGGATCAAGCCACCGATTGCGACAGTGTGACCGTCATAAATCGTAAGGCTGGTATTTACACGACGTGAGGAGAAGACCGGCATTTCAATGCGGTTCTCGGTGATGGTCAGGGTATTGGTGTTACCAAGAGCATCCGTCGCACTCGCTTGAATCGGGCTTCCGTAGTTGATGAACCCTTCGAATTCAACGATCTCTGGAGCAAATCTCAGGTCGATGACGTAGTCGTTATCGCCAAGAGTTGGCTCGATTTCGAGCGTTACACCCGTGTTACGGGTTTCGAAAGCGGCAGGTGTTGCAGGCGTTACAGGGAAGGCACCACCTTGACCACCACCACCAGCAACGCCACCACCGATCTGGGCACCACCACCAACGTTGTTGGGAAGTTCGGGTGGTTCGTATTCAGTTGGGTAGATAAATTCGCGAATGATCTCAATAGTCGCTGTCTCACCTGGGCGAGCCATGATGCTCGGAGCGGTCATCACATCGGCACCCTTCTTCTGAGAAAGGCCGCGCATCATTACGTTCACAATGCCGTCGGTGAAGATACCAGTGAAGTTGAGGATGCCCGGGGCTACCTGCTGCTGCTGGGAGCTACGAGATGGATTATTGACGATTGAAGTGATCGAATCACTACTTAGAGCATATTGACCAGAGCGGTTACCGCCGGTGACGATGCCATCAACAGGGACGCCTGGTTGAAGCGGGATACCTGGAAGAAGCACACCACCAACTGGGTTTACAAAATCAGCTGCGGTGCGCTGGGCTCCACTGCCAATTGTGCCACCACCCAGGAAGGAGTTGCCTGAACCATCCAAAGAGATTGGGGAAACCATCCAGTCAAAACCAAGCTCGTCAGTATTAGTCTGACGGATTTCGACAAATTTGGTTTTCACCATGATTTGCTTAGGAGTCTGACGGCGAACTTCTTCGATGATTGCCTCGATGAGGTCGAGGTTAGGTGAAGAGTTGCGCACAACTAAGGTCGCAGTGAGAGGGATGTAGGTCGCAGAAGCATCGCCTTCAAATGTCACACCGGAGCGCTTCAAGAGAACGTCGATGGGCTCACGACCTTTGATTCGGCTGTTGTTATCGTCATCACCAAATGGATCATTACCGCCGAAGCCGTCACCGCCGTCACCACCTTCTCCAAAACCAGCCAATGCCGTGATGAAGTTGGGTGGGACTGAGAAGGTCCTCGTGTAAAGATCACCCGCTTCACCCACACCAGCAGGAAGCAGCTGAACGGCGTATTCATCGACCTTGTAACGAAGCCCGGTGGCTTCGGTGATGTATTTCAATGCCTCGAGCATTGGAACGTTCGTCAAGCGAAGGTTGCGAATGACTTTCGCGCCGGGATCGACGATCGGAGGTGCATCCTCATCACCAATGAGAGGAGCGACACCTTCGTCTTTGGTAGGAGTGTTGATCAGGAAGTTAATCTGCTGACCAGCATCCTGCGCTTGGCTGCGAAGGTATTCGATCGCGTCGTCAACAGGAGTGTTTTGGAAATCAACTGAAACTCGGATGGTCTTAAGTTGCTGAAGGATCGCGGTTGCACCGCCACCTCTGACCGTTTCACTACCTCTTGGATCAAGAGTGAGAACTGCAGGTGCGACTTCAAGTTCCCAAGCCTGGTTGACCTCATTCAAAAGCGTGGCACGCATTTGATCGTAAGCTGAGCCGTAATAGCGGGCCTTTTCAACTTCGACTTTTTCCATGAAGCGACGAGCTGCACGGTTATAGCGGTCGATGCGGAGCACTGCCTCGAACTCACGAAGGGCTTCGTCGTAGAGACCTAGGTTGTAGTAACCTTCACCTTTGGCGAGAAGTGCGCTAACCGTGCGAACGTTTTCAACGTGTGCGGGAGAAAGAGCGGGATTGGCATACTCAGGATCAGCGATCCGCTCGAGCTCAATCATTGCCTTCTCGTTCGTCGGGTCGTTGACGAGAACGTTTTCGAGAAGGGCCTCAGCCTCGGCATAAGCACCTACTTTGCGCTTTTCCTGAGCTAGCGCGAGGCTTGCGGTTGAAATTCGGCTAATCAGGGCGGCACGGCGTGTCGCGAAGATTGGAGCGTTTGGCAGCAGATTGAGGCCGCGCTGGTAAGCGTTGAGTGCCTCTTGACGCTTGCCTTGGGCAAAAAGCTGATCTCCTTCCGCCAAGGCTGCCTCTGCTTCGTTCGCTCGCTCGGTCATTTGGGCGACCTGACGATTGACGATGCCGGAGCCGGAGCCGCCGTAACCGCCACTAACTGCTTGGCCTTCGCCAGCAAAACTCGTCACGACGCCGAGCGACATAGCAGTTGCCATGATGGCAGCTGTGCTGACGGATCGATTTTTCGGTAGTTTTTCCATAGGTTATTTTTAGATGTGCTGAAAAAATTTTAGCATGTGAAGCCTTTTCTCCCGAAAAGACCGTTTTTTTCGCAAATTTGTTAGTTTTGACTCACTCAATTTCGAAGTCTTCACCTGATTCCAGGTCCTTCAGTTTGGCTTTCCCAAGTTTTTTACTGCCTGAGA
Source organism: uncultured Verrucomicrobiales bacterium (assembly GCA_964021555.1). Classification (GTDB taxonomy): domain Bacteria; phylum Verrucomicrobiota; class Verrucomicrobiia; order Verrucomicrobiales; family Akkermansiaceae; genus CAXIBU01. The sequence goes on from CAXIBU010000002.1 coordinate 18,397, forward strand.
GGAACTTGAATTGAGCCTTACCTCCAGGAGGGAGTGAGAAGGTCTCACCCTCTTCAACCGTGAATTCCTCCCCCTTGTTGGGTCCGGCCAACAATTGAAGCTCGAGAGTCAAGTCGGTGACTTTGAGATATCGATCTCCCCGATAGAGCTGGAGCTCAGGCTCACCCGGCTTGGAGAGATCTTTGAAATCCGCGCGCCAATCGGGAATCGTCATGGTCCCCTTCTTTCTTTCCCGCCGTTCGACGGCTTCCAAAAGGAAGCGTTCCGGGCTCTCGTCCGGCCCGAACTTGTCACCAGGCTTCAGATCCGTGCGACGCCAGGCATAGCCACGACCTTTCAGAGCCTCGATACCAGTCTTTCCTTGTTGTGGAAGAACCAGGTGGAGATACATGTTGTTCTCGTTGATCTTTGCGATTCTCAGCTTGTTGATCAAAGGAGGATGTTTGGCAGCATCCGTTGGCTCGGTGCCCGCTTCAAATTCTTCCAAATTGGTGAATCCATCACCATCATGGTCAGACTCAAGTGCATCAGCCTTTCGCATGGTCTGTTCCATCCCACGATCCATGAACCATTTGTTTGGGACCGGAGGGTGAACCGCAGCCCCGTCATAGAGAGGGGCAGGTTTGTCGGCGCCCTTCCTCAACCACAAAGATGGCCCGGTGAAGAGGTGGTAGGTTTGCTCACCGACGGCTTCAAGGATGACTTCGTGACCATCATTGATATTCTTGGTGATGCTCTGGGAATTCTCCAGACCAGGCATGGGCTGGACCTTGGCAATGGCAGGAGAGTAACTGGTAAGGTCGTCAGCGCTGCTCATCTTGCTGAGACCTAGAAGCCCCAAGCCCGCGAGACAAACAAGGCCTGCACCAAGAGTCGCTTTTTCGTAATTTTCGTGAATCCAAGACATTTCGGTAAATAGGTTAGTTTGCAGGTGCTGGTTCTTTGGTGGCTGGCTCGGGAGCGGGAGCACCAGGGATCTTCACATCGGGAAGGAAGTGAACGATCTCCAACTGTAGTGCAATAAAAACGTTCTCAGTCCCTAGGACCGGCTTGACGATCTCATCACCTGAAGCCTTTCCTGGGATTTCTGCTGCTTCCTCCTCTTCGCCTTCTTCGGCTTCCTCGCCATCGACTGGCTCTTCGAGGGGCTCTTCTGCCTCAGGCAGAACAAAGTCGAAACCTCCATCGCTACCACTACCGTCGTCAACGGAAGCATCCTTAGGATCATCGAAGCTAATGTCCGCGGCAGCGGGGCCTGCGGTCTTTTCATTAACAATCCGCATCCCGCGAATGATCATGAAGTGCTCAGCCTCAGAAGAGGCAATGGCAGTCAGCACCTTGGCCCAGGATTCCTTTCTAGCTTCGACCACAATCTCGATTGGCATGCGAACCATCACCTTCGGAGGCTCTGGAGCCGCGCCAGGCTTGGGTCTGGCATTAGTTGGTTCCGGTTGCTGGTTCGTCTCTTGAGAAATGGGTTTACGAACCACGGAAATGACCCGCTGCATGCCATCCTTGAGCAACTCATTGAACAGCCAGTTGGTGGCGCTGAGTTCGTAGTTCAGGTATCCTGATGCCTCCGACTTTGGTAGCTTATCACGGTATTCCTCAAAGCCCATGTAGAACTCTTCCGGGACCAACACATCCTTAGCGGTAGCCGCCGCCCTGAAGCTCTCAACCGTCTGCTTGAGCTGATTATTGAAAGCTTCTGGAGTTATTGGCTCGATTTCTTCCACGCCGAATTGAGAAAGGCGTTTCTTGAGACCATCGACCCGAAGCGCATATGCCTCTACTGAAGCCGCAAGCTCTTTGACCTTCGCGGGCTCCGGCGTAGTGGGCGATTGTTCCAAGCTTTTGATGGCACTCAAACTCGATTGGTGAGCTTGCGCAGCTTCGTCAGCAGAGCTGCCGAAACTAAATCCCAGACCGACAAGACCTAAGGTGAGAACGGCGCCCACGCCGATAGTGAGGGCTGCAGGTTTATTTTCTTGTATCCAACTCATTATAAAAGCGTTTAAAAAATTGTGAGGTAGTTATCGAATTTTCGGCACTTCAACCGGGTTCTTCAAAGGAAGGACCAGCGTGAAGGGGTTAGCAAATTCGTCTTCATCTTCCTCGGTATTCAGGGATCGCACGATCAGGCCTTGATCGAGGCGATTGCCGTCCTTGTCATTGAGATCAAAATAGGGGCTTTCCGCCAGCTTGTTGACGAAGGCGTAGACCGTTTTATTGCCCTTATCGGAGAGGAACAGACCTTTGATACGGATCGCATTGATAACCGGATTCTTTTCCTCAACCGCGGTCCTTCTCTGACCCGGCCTTGGTTTTTCAACTACTTCTTCTCTAGGTAGCTCGGTGGTCACTGCAGACTCACCGTATTTCAGCGTGCCCAACTTCTCAATGTAGTAGGAGGCCCCCGTGATGACCTCGGCGTTGGTCGGATCGTAGCCTACGATGGGGTCAAAATCGACGACCCACAGAGAATCCGTCTTAGTTCTGGCGACGAAATCACCTAGAAGGTCGACCAAGCGGACGCGGCCATTTTGCGCCTCGTCATATTGCTTGAGAATCTGGTCCAGCTGGAAAGCTTTGGTGTTAAGCGAACGAGCGAGGCCCGATTGCGAATCGAGGTCCGCCTTGCGCTTGGCAAGAGCATCAGCCTCCGCCTGAATCTCCTGAGATCCTTTGAATGCCCCGAAAGCGAATACCGCTGCCCCAATGACTGCGGCAGCGCAGCCTGCCATGATGATTGGCATCCGGCGCTTGGTATCGCGCTCTTTCTCAATGGCGTCTGGAACGAGCTCGATATCGACACGAGCCTTCCCGAAGGCGGCCAAGGCCATACCAACCAGCTCGCCTGTCTGATGGGAGTGTTGGGCAACACCTGCAGACTCCGCCTTGGAGGTAACGTTGATGTTGACGAGAGGGTTGAAGAACTCAACCGGGAGTCGCAACTTCTCCTCGATAAACTCTTTGCAGTAGGGCAGTGAGGCAGTCCCACCACTCAAGATGACCCGAGTTGGGGCGCTACCGCCGTGCTGACTGCGGAAGAAGCCGGTGGTGCGAGGAATTTCAGAAACGATCCGGTTCAAGGCATTGCGAAGAACGCTCGCCAGAGCGGCGGTTCCTTCGTCCATGGTCTGGGTGTGGCCGCCACCAAGGGCGATCAGGCCGTTTTGAGTCTTCTGCGCTTCCGCCTCTGCGAATGAGATGCCGAATTCCTTGGCGATTGAGGTAGTCAGCGAAGCACCACCACCAGGGATGGAACGAACGAAGACTTTGCTGCCTTCGATGTAGATCAAGTTCATCGTCCGCGCTCCGATATCTACCAAAACAGTCGAGGCGGATACGTTAGGATAAGTGTGAACGAAGGCATTGTAGAGAGCCAAAGGAGCAACTTCGACACCAGAAGAACTATGGATGCCTGACTCATCGACGAGATCATTGATTTCGTTGAGCGCGTCCGACTTGATGGCTACGATTGCAACTTCCTGTTCGCCACCATCATCGGGAAGAAGGTGGTAATCCCAAGTCACTTCATCGATCGGGAAAGGAACCTGCTGCTGAGCCTCGAATTTAACCAACTGCTCCACATCATCGCCACCAACGGGTGGCAGCTTGATGAAGCGAACGAAAACCGACTGCCCGGAGATCGCGTAGCGAAGCTCTTGCTTGGAGATCTTCAACTTCTGCGCCAGCTCTGAAATGGCCAGGCGGATTTGCGGAAGGCGGGTGGCCTCGGCGGACGGATCGGCTAGGATCTGGCTTGTTCCGTAGTTGGTCATCACGACACCTCCGTCTTTGCCACGGGCAAATTGAGCGATGCTGATGGTCTGAGAACCGATGTTTAGCGTAGTGATAGACTGGGTTTCAGCCATGGTGTGGTAGTTTGAAGAGATTAAAATGCAGCCGCCCCGGTGGGGCGGCCTGCGAAAACAAACAAGGGAAGATTAACGGCGCTCTTCTTTAGGCTCGGCATAGCGATCCCACCAGAGCGGTGCGAATGGCGTCTCTTTCTTAGCGAGAAGAGGGATTTTCTCGGTGCGCATCAGCTTAGTGCCGCCCAACTGGGTCCACCAAGCGTTGGGCTTGGTGCGACCATCCTTGGCGACATCGCCCTCGGTTCCCGAACCGCCGACGGCACGACCTTGATACTTAACGACAACCGCCACAGACTTGATGATATTCTTGCCAGCACGCTCACCGCCGGAGATGCGCTTGACGGATGATGGAGAAAGGAAGATGGCGCTGTAAACCTTCTCACCAACAGGAATATTGACATGCTTCACGGACTTCTCCATCAGCAGGAATTCTGCAGGATTGGTTTTGCTACGATTGCCGTTCTCAACAGCGACGTAGTAAACAAACTCCAGCTCATCGACAAAATCGGGCTTATCTCCGTCCTCACGGGCGTCGATCTCAAATTCCACCTCAACGATCAGCCAATCCTTTGGATTAAACTTCTTGAGATCGGTATTTCCGCCGAACTCAGGAGAAGGAAGTGCATCAAAGTCGGGCTTGTCGACTTTGGCCCTCACCGCAACATTCTGAGCGGAAGCGACTGGGGTGAAAAGAAGGGCAGCGAGGGCGACCATTACGGAGCCACAGCGTGAGAAATTACAAATTTTTAACATATGGAAAAGGTTTGCTTTGGTTCAAGCTAGGAACTCGAAAGAAGCTTGAAAAGAAGAAAGGTCAGAGAATTTTGCTTTTCTAGATTTGCGTATCTTTGAAACGGTGTATCTCATCATCAGGAAGCCCTTGAGCCTAGGCGATTATTAGCCACTCTGAGGTATTGTTTTTTCGGCGAATTATGGCTACAAAAATGCCGTGAAAACTTTAGATAGCACCCGTCCGCTGACTGTCGGCACCCTAATTTCGTCAAATCTGATGCTCCAAGGGGCAAATTACTCGGAAGATTGTGACTGGGTGGAACTGCGTCTTGACCACCTGCATCCTGAGCGTGAAGCGAAGTCTGCATTGCCGATTCCGGAAGAGACACCAATCCTCCTCACCGCACGCGGCCCTGAGGAAGGAGGGGCAAATTCTTTACTTCAGAGTGAGCGCGAGAAACTCCTCGACACCTACCTGAAATCAGCGACCGCCATCGACCTGGAAGCCGCTCAGTTGGATCAGTGGTCGAAATGGATTAGCCAGGCCCGGGAGGCCCACCATTTCGAGCTTATCGCCTCTCACCACGACTTCCATCAGACTCCCAGCCTCGGAACCTGCGAAGGGATTGTTGAACGCGCCTTCTCTGCGGGGGCTGATTTGGTCAAGTTCGCCTTTCACATTGAGTCACTGAGCGACATGCAACTGGGCCTCGACCTCTTGGGGATCAATTTCCCCGGCCCCATCGCAGTCATGGGCATGGGGCCCCTGGCGCCCGTTTCCAGATTGCTCTACGCTCAACACGGCTCGTGTCTAAACTACGGCTACCTGGGTGATACTGAAGCCGCGCCCGGGCAGTGGCCGGCCAAGCTGTTGAAACAGGGAATTGCTCAACTGCAACTCATCGATCCCGCTCACCGCTGAGGCGGCTGCTCATCAACGATCTTTCGCGGGGCCGGAGGCAGTGCGCTAACAAATGCCTTGCCGTAGCGCTTCGTCACCACTCGATTATCCAAGAGCACGACCCAACCTGAATCCTTCTTAGAGCGGATCAAACGCCCGATCCCTTGTCGCAGCTTGATGATTGCCTCGGGCACGGAGTAGTCCATGAAAGGGTTGCCGCCGGCAGCTTCAATTGCCTCGATCCGCGAGGCCGTGATCGGATGATCGGGAACCGCGAAAGGCAATCGGGTGACGATGACGTTGGACAGCGCCTCGCCGGGGACATCGACGCCCGTCCAGAAGCTATCCGTGCCGAACAGCACGCTTGAGACGTCGTCTTTGAAAATCTCCAGCATCTTCGATCGCGAGTGCCCCTCCCCCTGCACCAAGAGTTGCCAGTTCTTCCTATCAAAGAAGGCCTGCATTGCCTCAGCCACTCGGCGCATCAGACGATAGCTGGTAAACAGGACGAAAGCCCTCCCTTCCGAGGCAAGAACACTGCGCTCAATCCAGTATTGAAGCTTCTCCTCGTAATCCGGTGCCGAAGGGTCTGGCATTGAGCGCACCATGATGATCTTCATCTGCTTGCTGTAGTCGAAGGGGCTGCCAATTTGCAAAGGCCGCACCTCCATCGCCCCAACACGCTCCCTGAAGTAGCTGAGCTGAGGGTCGCCAGCCCCCAAGGTCGCACTGCACAGAATTGCCGACTTTCCTTCAGCAAAAAGCAGGTGCTTGAGCCTGGCTGCGACGTCAATTGGTGCTGAGTGTAGGCTCAGGATTTGGTCGTCACGAGTCATTTGCTTCTGCACCCAATAGACGCTGCCCTCATCTCTCTGGTCGAGGAACATGGCGATCTCTCCGTGAGCCTCGCGCAGGCGGCGGGCGGCATCCCTCAACTCAGCCCTCGTCGCATCACTTTCTTGCTCCTCAGCATAGCCCTCAATCGCCACCCACAGCTGGCGCAGTGGATCTGCCAGCGAATTATCCACCAGACCCGGCTCACGAACCCGAAACTCTCGCCCGTATTCCCCGAAGTTCGCCGCACCCTCAATATCCATGAAGAAATTCGATGCTCTATCCTGCAGATCCACACAGGCTTTGAGCAGTTCCGCATCACCTGACGAGGCGAGCAGGCCCTTTCGCGTCCGCTGATTGAAAAGCCGCTGACTCTCGAATTTCAGCCCCGCCTCGGAAATTCGCAGCCCCAACTGAGCCGAAGCCACCGCTTCCAAAGTATGCGCCTCATCGAGCACCACGAAATCATCCGCAAACAGGTAGCCCTCCTCGACCTCTTCATTGAGCTCCGCCTGCGACAGCAAGTTGAAAAACAAGGTGTGATTCAGCACAATCATGTCCGCTTCCTGAGCCTGCTGTCTTGCTAGGTGATAGAAGCAATCATTTCCTCGCCCGCAGGTCCGCTGAGTGCACAGATACGGGTCGCTGCAGACCTGCGACCAGACTTTCGCCTGCGGCGTAAACCCGAGGCTTGCCAAAGTGCCGTCCGCGCTGGTCTCGGACCAATCCAAGATCGCTCTCAATTCCTCGGTTTCACTCGAAGTGAACAAATCCCCCGTCTGGCGCATCGCCCGCTTGAGCCGCTGCGGGCACAAGTAGTTCCCCCTCCCCTTCAACAGCGCCGCCTTGAAATCGAGCCCCATCAGCCGCTTCACCAGAGGGATGTCTTTCAATAACAGCTGCTCCTGAAGGTTGATCGTATGGGTCGAAAGAACGGCCTTACGCTTGGTGCGCATGCTGTAGAGAACCGCGGGAATCAGATACGCCATCGACTTGCCGACGCCCGTCCCGGCCTCCGCAATCAGGCTCGAACCATGGATCAGCGATTCCGCGATCGCCACCGCTAGCTCCTGCTGCTCGGCGCGATACTCAAAGTCTGGCGATTCCGATAGTTGACCCGACGCGGAAAAGATCGTGCGAATTTCCTCACAGAAATCCAATCCGAGCCCCTCGTCTTGATCAAATGCTATCATCGCGTCACTCGATTAAGCGCCCAGCCCGATCAAGAGTCGAACCGGAAATTCGACGCTCGGCATTATTCCTCTCACTTGCGGCCATAAGGGAGCAAATTCTCCAAACCCTCCTTCTGCTCATCCCGCATCCGCTTCGCCTCTCCCTTAAATTCTTCAAGATCCTTGGGATCCTTCTTTTTCGCTTCCTTGCCGGGCTCGACAGGCTCCCTGGCCGACTCCGCACCAAAATCCACCGGGGTCACCTTCGCCTCCTCCGATTTACTGGATTCCGAAGGCTCGCAGCTCACGAAAAGCGCCGCCAAAGCCGAGGCCCCTATGATTTGACAAACTTTCATCATCCTAAGATCGAAAGAAGTTCACGAAGGTCATGACCTTGTTCGAGGGGGTGCCTCAGATGATGATCCAGATTCACACTGTAGTGATTGCGCCGCCCGCGCTTCTCGACCAGCAGCACGCCGGCATCGATGAGCTCGCCTAAGATCCGCTGCACCGCGCGTTGCGTGATTCCCACTCGTTCCGCCATGTCACGAATCCGAGCATCCGGGTCACGAGACAGGACCACCAAAAGGTGAGTGTGGTTGGTCAGGTAGGTCCAAGGGCGCTTTTGATCGGTGCTCATCGTGTTTACACGAACACATTTTCATGTATTTAATGGCAGGTCAAGTATCGGATTTGTCACGCGCCTTTCACTGCGGACGGCGTCTTTCGACCTCGGGCTTTTCAAATTCGATGTAGCTAGGGACTCCATCCACGCGCCCGTTCGGCAGCAAGGGCTCGACCCTCATGCTCTCGACGAAGTAACCACCTTGGAACTTCATGACTTTAGCAACTGAGAACCGCTTGAGAGGTTGGTTCTTCTTATCGAAGCCCTCGATTCTCATCAATGCGGCATTTTTCTTCCCAACCCACAATAGGACCGAGGCGTATTTGCCATTACCATCGGGGTTGCGCAGTAAGATGCGGTTACAAGCAATCCCCTGGATATTGTCTTCTTCGTCAATCTTGCCATTGGGCCAGTAGAGAAAGCGCAGCGAAAGGTCCTCATAGGTCAGATTGGTTTTTCCAATTTCGACACCGTAGCGATTCTTAGGAAGTGGCTTCCATGCCTGGCCATCGAAGAGCTGCAGCTTCTGGTTGTTTGCCCCCAGGGTCAGCTGATAGACTACCTTCTCACCACCCTGCCCCAAGTGATACTGAATGTTGTCGCCCTTCAGAAACATCGTCACCGGCATGCGCTCACGTCCGCTGCGCAGCTTGCCATCGAGCTTACCTTCCTGTGCGACCGCGACTAAGCGCACTTGCTTGAGAATTTGGTCAACATCAGGTTGAGCGAGCCCGGTGGACACGGCGCCAAGGCCAAGAATGAAAATCAGGGACAGTTGCTTGAACATATCATTGAGACTCACTCAGAACGGGAAAAATTCAATTCTATTTGCGGATAAGTGGTCTTTCTGACTTGTCGCTGTCGCAGGGAAACGGCATGACTTTCTTCTTAAGATGAGCTTGCGCGACCAGCTATACCAACTCCTTCCCGACCTTCTGCCTGCAGACCCCGTTGATGCAGTAAAGGGGACCGAACTGATCCGCCTGACCCGGATGAAGCTCCAGGGCGATTACTCGGATGCCTCACTGCGCTATCACTACTCGATCATGTCCTGCGACCCTGCTTCGCCGATTGCCAAAGTCGAGAAGGGCCAGGGCTACTACCGCCGCAGTGCTCAAGTCCCGCCGCTGGCTGGTGCGCGCGAATTGCTCTCCCTCACGCAGGGCAGGCTTGACGGGCTCGGTGAAAATTCGGATGCCGTCGACACCGCCATCCTGCGTATCCGCAAATTCCGCGCCGTCATGGCCCGCTACTTCGAGCAAAATGCGCGCTTCCCATTCACTTTCCGCTTCGCCTTCCAAGAAGATTCCCCACTCGAGAACTTCTGGAAATTCCCCGAGGCCGCCCTCGTCGATTGGCAAACCGGACCAGGCGTCGATGACGACCTCAAGCTGAACCCGTCCGAACTGCGCCGCAAGCAGCAGCTTGGCCTCGCCGCCTACCAGCTCACTGGCGTCAGACTGCGTATCATCCCCAGCCACGCCAGCTACCGCGAGGACTTCTTCCAGACCGTCTCCGCCTGCGCCTGGGCAAATAGTGGCGAGCTCATTTATGCCGCCCCCATTGAGGACGAGGCACTGGCAGATTCCTTGCGCCACCTCAGCCAGGAGTTTGGCATCGGCGTCACGACTTTCGGACTCACCCCGGAGGCCCTCGACGACCTCCCACGTCCGGCAAATATCCTCAACGCCCACCCCACCGAGACCGAAGCCCTCCTCACCCGGCTCGACGTCCAGCGCATCTCGACCCCACGCCCGAGGAATCAGATCGACTGGCAGGCACTCAATGCCATTCGCGGATCGGGCGAGGACTTTGACCTCCTCTTCAACTGGATCGACCGCTGCCTGGAAAACCAGCGCGCCGCACCGTTCAGTGAAGCTTGAGAATGTTTCGTGAAGCGCATGGGAATATCCGGTGGCTTGGGGCACTCTCAATCTTTGTCCTGATATCGTCATGAAATTCTGCCTATTCGCCTTTCTACTACTCTGCCTATCCCCCAGCCTGCACGCTAAAGAAAGCCAGAGCACAATCCTCCTAATCACCTCAACCGAGCTGAAACCATCATGGGCTCCATTTGCCGAATGGAAGACCAAGCAAGAAAAGCCCACTAAAGTCCTCGATCTGGCAGACATCGACAAAGCTTACCCAGGTCGTGACATCCAAGAGAAAATTCGACTTTGTGTCCGTGACCATGTGGACCATCAAGGAACCAAGTGGGTCATCCTTGGCGGCGACAGCTCGCCGAGCGGCGGCATCGTCCCTGATCGCGACACCCACCACAAGACCATGTGGGGCACCGTCAAAGACATCCCCACCGACATCTACTACCTCGCCAAGGGCAGTTGGGATGCAGACAAGGACGGGATCTACGGCGAATTTGGAGACGACCGGGCTGAGATCGACTACCCGGATGGCAGCATCGGCCTCGGGCGGATCCCAGTCCGAACCGCCGCCCAGGTCGCCGCTTACACGGCAAAAGTCGTGGCTTACGAATCTCGATACCCCGCGGGCGAATTCGGCAATACCATGACCTACACCTGCACGGTGGCCGGAGCCGTGCCCAAGGTTAAGCGCAGTTGGGACGACTATGTTTGCAAGGCACTCCCCAAGGGGCGCCTGTTCCGATACTTCGGGGCTCTCGATCAGGAAAAGTCGGATCCCCACTATGACCTCGACCCTGGAAATTGGGTCAAAATGATCAACAATGCCCACTCCGGAAAATACCATTTCCACGGCCACGGGCTCAACGAATGCTGGGTCCTCGACCGCCACACGACTTTTACCCACAAGCACATCAAGGAGCTAAACAACAAAGACTCCTACCCCGTAATCACCACTGTCTCCTGCTTCACTGGACAATTTGATTCGGATCAAGACCCCTCCATTGCCGAGGCCATGCTTCGCGTCGAGAATGCGGGAGCCATCGCTATCGTCGCACCATGCCGCGAAGGAAAACCGCATTTCATGGACCCCGAGCGGGATTTCCCCCTCATGGTCAAAGAAGGCAAACTCGATGGAACCACCTTGACCATGTCTCGTTTCTGGCAGCTCGGCATTTCCCAGAGCCTAAGCACTGGCGAGGCACTCATGCTGGCCAAAGCCGACATGCTTCAAGAGGCCGCGACTTCTCCCAACTTCCACCTCTGCCTCTCAGAGCTAAACCTACTTGGCGACCCGAGCTTAGCCGTCCATCCGAGCTTGAAAGGGGACCAAGAAAAGCCCTGATCTCACCACCAGATAGGGCGCATTTCCCGCGTTATCGTGGCATTTTAGGACGCGAGCGTGACTTGACCATTGGGTTTCAGCTGTCTAGCGTCTGCTGTCATGCCAGTCGCAACACCCGCACAATACGCAGCCATGCTCGATGCCGCCCAAGAGGGTGGCTACGCATACCCCGCCATTAACGTCACCTCATTGGCGACAATCAATGGAGCTCTGAAAGCTTTCGCCGAAGCCAAGTCAGATGGGATCATCCAAGTTTCTACCGGCGGTGGTAAATTCGCTTCCGGCCTTGCGGTTGGTGACGAAGCCTTCGGTGCCATCGTCCTCGCCGAGGCCGTTCACAAGCTCGCTGAGAAATACGACGTCCTCATCGGCCTCCACACCGATCACTGCCACCCGCAGAAGGTCGATTCCTTCCTCCGCCCGTTGCTTGATGAAAGCCGTGCTCGCAAGGAAAAGGGCCTCGGACCATTGTTTAACTCCCACATGTTCGATGGCTCAGTCGTCGAGCTCGACGAAAACCTTAGCATCTCCAAGAAGCTCCTCGCAGAATGCGCCGAGCTCGACATCATCCTCGAGATCGAGGCTGGTTGCGTCGGCGGAGAAGAAGACGGTCACGACACTTCTGGCCTCCCAGCCGAGAAGCTCTACACCTCAACCGAGGACATGCTCCAAGTCTACGAGACCCTCAACGGCGTCGGCCGCTTCATGTTCGCGGCGACTTTCGGTAACGTGCATGGAGCCTACAAGCCCGGCTCGGTTAAGCTCAAGCCGACCATCCTTCGTGACGGTCAAAAGGCCGTCATGGAAAAATACGGCAAAGACGCCGAAATGGACCTCGTCTTCCACGGCGGCTCCGGATCGACCATCGAAGAACTTCGCGAAACGCTCGATTACGGCGTCGTTAAAATGAATATCGATACCGATACTCAATACGCCTTCACCCGCCCCATCGTCACCCACATCTGCGAGAACATCGAAAGCGTTCTCAAGATCGACGGCGAAGTCGGCGTCAAAGGCAAATACGACCCTCGCTCCTACATCAAGCTCGGCGAGCAAGGCGTCTGCGAGCGCCTGATCGAAGCCTGTAACGACCTCCGCTCAACCGGCAATACCATCTTCGGTAAAGTCTGAGCACCTAATACCACTTAACACGAAAGCCGCCGTCCCAACAGGACAGCGGCTTTTTTTTGAGTGAGGAGAGGGTATTAGCTGCGGCGGCGAAGCAGCAAAGCCAAGCTACCCAATCCGAGGAGAGCAGCAGAGGATGGCTCCGGGACTGCGCTACCTTCCAAGCTGAAGTTATCGTAGGTCGCAAAGGCTCCACCGACACCGTTATCTGAATCAATCATGTGCAATTGCAGATTATAGACCCCGGCATCCAGGGATTCTCCTGTCAGATCAATCAATTGCGGAAGTCGGGCAGCCGAGCCAGGGACACCGTATTCGACATTCAGTGATTTCACGATGGGCGAGCCCAATGAACCGCCAGAGATGGTCAACACAAGGTCGGAGTCGAAAGCTTGATCTCCTCCAACGCTATTGAGATGGCCTGTATCAATCAGCAGTTGATCGAGCTGGAAAGCGCTAGCCAAGGTGAACTGAAATTCAAATCCTTTGGCTGTATCATCGTTGAGGTTATCGTTGATCGTGAGATCGTTTGCAGTGCTCTCATTACCCAAAATCGCGAAGGGTCCGCCAACGGCATTCAGAGTGCTATCGACAGTCGTGATCGCTGGATCTTGAGTATCCCAAGTCACCGCTCCAGACGCTCCCGAGCCAGTGAAATTCGTGCTGAGCAATACGGCGGCATTTGCTACCGAAAAACCTGCGACCAAGGCGGTCATAAGAAGAGTTGTTTTCATTTTGTTTCTTTGGGTGTGTTTTAGTTAGCGATACTTTTATCGAAGATGAGCTGATAGCTGTCGAAATCCAAAGTCGCCTTGTATTGGCGCAAGGAACGGCTACCTAGGATTCCACCGTAGCGGTATCCATCCGCCTTAATTTTGCTTGTCTTGACCTCCCTCACCATGAAGGGCAATGAGGGAAGCTGCACATTACCCACCATCGGCTTCTTGACATTTACAGTCGGGAATCCATCTGAACGACCACTAGCCCTTAACTTGAGCGCTTTGCGAGCGTCAGGCGTGAGAATGTTTACCGCCGCCCCGGAATCGATAAGGAAAAGCAGCTTTTTGCCGTTGATCGTAATTGACACATAAGGTTTCGAACCAGGCCCCTCCATCAAAGTCACTGGAAAGTCGCCAGCTTGCTTCTTGTTGTAAGCAAGGGTGCCTTTTTTGGCGTCTTTGGGCGGAAAAAGAACGGATGAATCGGCATAATCAAATGCGACCCGGAAGTGCTTCATAAACGGGCTACCAACGAGCCCATCAATCGGCACCTTCTTCTGATCAACCGTTAGGTTCCCATCTGGACCAAAATCGACCACGAAGGACTGAACTTCATATACGGTTTTCACTTTACCAAAAGCCAAGCTCTTCAATTTCGTCGAAAATTGCTCTTTTTCTCCGTCGATGAGCTGTGCTGCCTCGGCTGCCGCCAGCTCTTTATCCAGCGAATTCGCAAAGTCTTTGGAGGTCACAAAGTAAGCGCCACAACCGGAATCAAACATGAAGTTTGCGCTCTTTCCCTCAATCGTGAGTGGAGCAAAGAAGTGGCCCAAGCTATCGGTAAGCTTAACGTTGAACTTCTGATAGGCGACCTGTGCGGAACTCGGGGAAAGCTGGGCAAGCGTCAGTGCGGCCGCAACAACGGATAACTTAATTGAACGAATCATCATGGCCACAGGTTGCGAGCGGGCCACACGACCATCAAGATTTTGAGGGGTCGAAGAACTACTGCAAATCTTACAGCAGTTGACAAGGTCCACTAGAAAACCGAACATTCCCAAGTGAAGTCCCCAGAAAAATTGAGGCTCGCTGATCTGCTCAGTGAAAAAATGATCGCCGACATTAGCCAAGGTGTGTGGATCGACTTCATGCCGGGCTCGGGACTTCTGAGTAAGCACTACGGGGTAAGTGTCCGAACTTGTATTGATGCCCTTCGAATCGTAGAAGCAGCGAATTGGATAGAGCCCTCCCAAGCTGGCAAGCCTCGTCGCATACTCGCTGGGAATCAGCAAATCCGCAGTGAGACTCTTCTAGTGGTTAGTTCTGAAAGCACCGACCTGCCGGCCTTGTCTCATGAAATCGCCAGGCAATGTGCCAAATTATGGCTCAATGCCGAGCGCGGCCCGGTGATTCATAAGAATGTGGACCTGGGCCGTCTCAAAGATGTTTCTCATCTACTGGAACAATGGCGAGAACGCTTTCCCATTTCGAGGATTCTCATCGTAGGGGCTCCTCAGCAATGGGTGGACTTCCTCCTACCATACGATCTGCCAGTCTATTTCGTCGGAGGAGAGCTACAAGGAATAGACTCCAAAGCGTGCTCTGCAGTCGGGGTATCGGGACAATCAATCTTTGATGCCTTCTTCAAAGCAGCAAAAGCAGGCGGCTACTCACAGATAGCCATGGCGTCAACCAGTGACCTTGATCGGCCGAACATCAAAACGGCCCTCAAAGCCTTCAACCTCACAAATGGCCGGAAAATGGTGGATAGCGCCGGACAAATCCTGAGCTTCCCTATCAACGACCCCTTCTCCGCCAGAAGACTTTGGATGAGAGTTTTCGCAACTGAGCGACCAAAATTCGTCCTAATTTTCAATGAGATGATCCTCGTCTCATTCTTTGCCTTCTGCATGGATCAGGGACTCAAGATCGGCCAAGACGTCAATGTCTTCGTCGTGCTGTCGACTTCATGGCTGAACGAGAATTTCTTCCCTTCTATGACCGTTCTAAGAGTCCGACGTTCAAGCTACCAAGAGCACTTCAAACGATGGATGAAAGCACCCAATCCCGAGTTGGGCATCAAATGGCTGCCGCTTACCCAATCCCACTCAGAATAAAACGGCCTAAGCCCCTCCCAGCCCACCTACCGCCTGGCGGGGCGGTCGGTTGGTTTGCCTTTTGTGCTGAGCACGTGGACCTCATGGGCCCCACTCAAATTCGGGTTTTTGTATTCCCAGACGACTTTTTTGTCCGGGGTCAATTCAAATAGGTCAGGCATGGCTTGATCTCCCTGCCCGTAGGCACAAATCACTCGATTACCGTTGGCCAGCACTTGTCCACCACAAGGATCGGCGAAGCGATTACCTGCTTCGTCATTCTTGGCATGCCACTTAAGTTCACCCTCGGGACCGAAGACCGCGGCTTGATTGCCATTGGTGAGATTCACAAAGACGTCACCGCCCTCCAGAACAATGGCGGTGAAAGGCCAGGTCCGTGCGTCTCTGCCGCCCAGAGCTGGCAAATCCGTCTTGATCGTGCGGACGACCTTGCCTTTAGGCGTGTATTCCTTGATCGCAAAGGCCAGCAAATGCGGCACCAAGTAGTTTCCGTTATCGAGCTTGCGAGCCATGCGCGTCTGCATGTGGGTATTATTTGTCTCAGGCTGCAGAGGAAACTCCACGGCGATCCCTCCGTCCGGCTTCACTTCCATTAAGCGAGGTTTCGCGCCCATCTCTACAATCAGCGTATTTCCATTCTTCAATCGCTTACCCGTGCTGATTTCCTTGTTGGCAGGGTCGAGAGCATAGCGAAAGACGACCTTCTTTTCAGGCCCGTATTCGATGACTTCATTGGCATAAGCTATCAGAATATTTCCATTCTCGAGCACCTCTCCGTCTCGGGATTTTCTACCAGCATCCCATTGAATCTCGTTATTTTCATCCACGATGATCGTTCGCTGGCCAGTCAAAAGGAACGAGTGGGTGATGCCAGATTCACTGATTTGCTCCCCGAACGGGGCGGCAAACAAAGAACCTACGCTGAGAAGAGTCGCTAGCGATAAACTGAAGATGAATTTCATGAGATGGATGTTGGTTTAACGAGCCTGGGCGTTGCCGCCATTGACGCTGAGAGTCTGCCCAGTGATGAAGCCACTCTCTTCGCGGCAAAAGAATAGGATCGCATTGGCAATGTCGGCGGGCGTGCCCCATCGGCCAAGAGGGATCCCCGCGAGATAGGCGTCTTTATCCTCTTGGGGATCGTCGGCATGGCGCTCCACAGGCACCCACCCTGGCGATACGATATTAACCGTTATGCCGAAAGGCGCCAGCTCGGTCGATATGGAGCGAGAAAATCCTGTCTGCCCTCCTTTTGCGGCACAGTAGGCTGAAAAATTCGGGACACTCTTCTCGAAGGCCTCGGTAGTGATGTTGACGATCCTCCCCCACTTCCTCGCCTTCATGTGCGGCGCCACCGCTTGAGTCAGCAAAAATGGCGATTTGATGAAGAAGTCGATCATCTGTTGGTAAAAGTCCCAATCGTATTCTTCAATCGGCCGCTGTGGTTGATCGGGGGTCGCATTGGGGATCAGGATATCAATCCCTCCAAGCTCAGCTTGAGCCCTTGCTAGGAGGTGATCGATGCCCTCTTGGGTGGTGACGTCCGCTTGGACCAGAATGCCATGCCCACCGCCCTTTTGGTATTCAGCGAAGGTCGCCTGCGCCGTTTCGGCATTGTTCGCGTAATTAAAGACCACCGACGCTCCAGCCTCTCCCAGCGCGAAGGCGATGACTTTACCGAGACCTTTTGAGCTTCCTGTAACGAGGGCGACTTTTCCTTTTAGCGACATGAATGATAGGATTGAAATTCGGCCTAAGCGTATGCAGTCAGACAGCCAATGCAATCGCAAGGAATCTGTAACGCTGCTTTCGAAGCTTTTTTCTTTACCCTCCCCCCCGAAAGGCCGCACTTAAGGCAATGTCCGCTAAGAAACAGGAAAACCCTCTCCTCAACATTCTCATCAATGTCATCATTCCGGTGCTGGCGCTGAGCTACCTGAGTAAGGATCCCGAATTACAGCAAAAACTGGGCGAAACCGTGCGCCCCTGGCACATCGGCCCGATCTGGTCGATGGCACTGGCAGTCTGCTTGCCCCTCGGCTACGGCATCTACGATGGCATCCAGCGCAAGAAAGTGAACTTCTTCTCCGTTCTCGGCGTGATCGGCGTCGGGCTGACCGGCGGACTGACCTTGATGGTTGTCGGCGCCGACGGGACGATTCATAAGAGCACTCCGGAATACTTTGGACTCAAGGAAGCAGCGATCCCGCTGATCTTCGCGGCCGCTTTCATCGGCAGCCACTTCACCAAGGCCCCGCTGATCCGCACCTTTCTCTACACCCCCGAGCTCTTCGATGTGAAGAAGATCGAACGTCACATCGATGAAAACAATAATCGCGCTGGCTACAACAAGCTCATCTGGCACGCGACCTTGATGATGGCAGCCTCCTTCCTGCTCTCGTGCGGAGCGAATTTCCTCTTGGCCAAATACTTCCTCGACCCCGTGATCGCTCTGCCAGCCAGCGAGCAGCTCGTCGCCTATAACGAGGCTGTGGGCAGAATTCTCGGTTGGGGCTTCGCGGTTATCGGCCTACCAATGATGATTGTCCTTATTATCGCCTTTATGCACTTGGCCACCGGCCTGAAGAAGCTCACTGGCATCGAGGAGGTTGAGAAGTTGATGATGCCCCGCTGAGCTTGACCGCTAGCGTTTTAACTGTGCAGCGATGAATGGAGCGGTTCGGCTTCGCCTCGACTTAATCACCTCCTCTGGTGGACCGTGGGCGACAAGTTCGCCGCCGTCGGGGCCGGCCTCGGGACCGATGTCGATGAGGTAATCGGCCTCGGCCATGACCTCGGTATTGTGCTCGATGACCACAACCGTATGACCGTCATCGACCAAGCGGTGTAGGACTTCGATGAGCCGCCGAACGTCCTGATGATGAAGCCCGATGGTGGGCTCTTCGATCAGATATAAGTGCGACTTTTCCTTACCGACCCCACGCAACTTGTCATTCTGACTACGACCGACCCCACGGGTGAGCTCCGTCACGAGCTTGATCCGCTGCGCCTCGCCGCCGGATACGGTGGGACTTGGCTGTCCGAGCTGCAAATACCCCAATCCGGTCTCGTCCAGTAGCTTGAGAGTCCGGTGGATGCGCGGCACGGCATCGAAAAAGTCGACTGCCTCGCTGATGCTCATTTGCAGCACCTCGCCAATGGACTTACCCTTGTAGGTGACCTCCAATGTCGCCGGATTATAGCGCAGTCCATCGCAATGTTCGCAGTGAATCCAAGAGCTGGGGAGGAAATCCATCTCCAGCTTGATGCGTCCGTTCCCCTTGCAATCGGGGCATTGTCCCTCCTTGTTATTGAAGGAAAAGCGCGAGTGAGTGAAGCCACGAAGGCGCGCCTCAGGCGTCAGCGCGAAGAGCTTGCGGATATGATCGAAGAGCTTGACGTAGGTCGCGGGCGTCGAGCGCGAGGTCTTTCCAATCGGTGCCTGGTCCACTTCGTAAACGGCGGTGATTTGCTCGAATCCAGTGAGTTTTTTCCAAGCCTTGGTCGTATTCTTCGGGGCTACTTTGGAAAGCTTGGAATCCGCGGCAGGCTTCAGCACACCGCGCATGAAGCTCGATTTTCCACTTCCGGAAATCCCAGTCAGAACCGTAAGCCTGCCGACCGGAATCTGCAAATTCAGGTCTTTGAGATTATTCGCACTCGCTCCGTCGATCTTGAGCCAACCGGACCTTGCCTTCGGCTTTGGCAGGCTGCGACGTTCGCCGCTCATCGGGTGTGAGGTCTCCTCGACGAGGCTGCGCAGGGTGTTCGATTGAGGGTTCTGCTTGAGTAGCGTCTTAAGTTTCTTTGCTCCCGCAGCGGTTTCCAAATTCGGCAATTTCCCTGAGTAAACGACATCCCCACCGAGCCGACCCGCTCCAGGGCCTAGGTCGAGCACATGGTCGGCGCGCCGTAGGGTCTCATCATCGTGCTCGACGACGAGTAGCGAATTTCCGCGATCTCTGAGCCCCTCAAGCGTGTCCAAGAGGTTCTCATTGTCCCGTGGGTGAAGTCCGATGGTTGGCTCATCGAGCACGTAAAGGACGCCTTGCAAATTCGAACCTAGCTGCGCGGCCAGGCGGATTCGCTGACTCTCGCCCCCCGACAGGGTCGTGGCGGAGCGGTCTAGCTGAAGGTATGAGAGCCCGACCTCTTCGAGGAACTGCAGGCGCTGATCGAGCTCTGGCAGGATGTCGCGCGCAATGATCTTGTGCGTCCCCGTAAAGGGCAGCTTCGCCAGCTTCTCACGTGCCCGACTGACCGAGGCCGAGGCAAAGTCTTCGAGCCGCATTTCGCCAATCCTGACCGCCCTAGCCACCTCGTTCATCCGAGCGCCATCGCAAACGTCACAAGTGACCGTCTCTTCGTCGTCCTTGCGGTTCATTGCTTTGTCGTAGGCCATTTCCTCTTCCAGCACGCTGTCCTGGTCACGGAGTCGAATCCGCTTTTTCGGGATTCGCCCGTAGCCTCGGCACTCGGGGCACCAGCCATGGGGCGAATTGTAGGAGAAAAGTCGCGGATCAAGCGCCTCGAATGAGCGGCCCGTGACCGGGCTAACCATGGCGGTTGAAAGGACTCGGAACGACTTTGAGGAATCGAGCAAGCGCATGCTACCCTTACCGATATCCAGCGCACGATCGACCCATGCTTGCAGGTCGACGGTCTTCGGGCGGCTGCCTTTTTCCAATTCAACGAGGACGACGTCGATATCGTGCTCGACGAATCGTTCCAAGCGCTCGAATCCCTCGCTGGCCTTGAATTGCCGGTCCACCAGCAGAGTCTCGAAGCCCTGTTTCAGTGCCCACTTGGCGACGTCTGTATGGTATCCTTTGCGCCCGCGAATGACGGGAGCGAGCAAGGTGACTGGGCCTTTTTTGAGCTCCTTTCGGATTTCGGCGACGATTGCGCTGGCGGTTTGCGAGACCACTGGAACGCCCGATTGAGGGCAGTGCTGGGTTCCTGTCTTGGAGTAAAGGAGCCGGAGGAAATGCCAAATTTCAGTCACCGTGGCGACCGTCGACTTTCCACCCCCACGGGAAACCCGCTGCTCGATGGCCACGGTCGGCGGCAGGCCGGAGACAAGGTCGATATCGGGCTTCTGTAGTTGCTCGGCGAATTGACGCGCGTAGGGCGACATGGAATCTAGGAAACGCCGCTGCCCCTCGGCAAAGACGATGTCAAAGGCAAGCGTCGACTTTCCAGACCCTGAGAGCCCGGTGATCACCACAAGCTCGTCCTTGGGAAGATCAACGGAGATATTCTTGAGGTTGTGCTCGCGCGCACCGCGAACGGAAAGGGTATCGGTCGGCAAGCGTGCGGCCTCAGAGAGAGTCCGATAGGCGGCGACTTCTTCTGCGACCTTGCGAGACTTCAACCTAGCATCCAAAAGAGGCGCGAGAAATTGGCTGGTGACCGTATCCGCCTCGACCACCTGCTCAGGCGTGCCTGTGGCCACAATTTGCCCGCCGTCGGCCCCGGCTTCCGGACCGAGATCGATCAGGTAATCGCAGCACTTGATGACCTCGAGATGGTGCTCGATGACCAGCACGCTGTGCCCCTCATCCACCAGCCGTTGGAAGACCGCAAGCAGCCTCTCGACGTCGCCAAAGTGGAGACCTGTGGTCGGCTCATCGAAAATGAGAAGGTGCCCCTTGCCCGCCTTCGCCAGATCTCCCAAGTGACCTACCAGCTTGAGCCGCTGGCTTTCTCCACCAGACAAAGTCGTCAGCGGCTGGCCTAGGCGCAGATAACCAAGACCGAGTTCGCTCAAGGGTTGCAGCGCTGTGGCGGCCTTGCGAATCTGAGTTTCGGGCTTTTCTCCACCGACTTCCGCGAGGAATTTCAGGGTCTCATCGACGCTCATTTCGAGCATGTCGGCGATGGACTTGCCGTTCCACTTGATCTCCAGCGCCTCGCCCGTGTATCGACGCCCCGAACACTCCGGACAGGTGATGAAGACATCGGATAAGAACTGCATTTCCACCCGCTCCGAGCCCGTCCCCCAGCAGCGCTGACACCTTCCGGGGCCGGAATTGAATGAGAAGAAGCCTGGCGTCAGCCCCTGCGCTTGGCCGTCGGGCGAGCGTGCGAAGAGCGTCCGGATGGCATCGAATGCACCAATGAAAACAGCAGGGGTCGAGCGCGGCGTGCGCGCTAAGGGCGATTGGTCCACCAGCACCACGTCTTCAATTTTCTCAAAGCCACTCAGGGCCTTGATCGAAGCGGCCTCGCCATCGGTCGACTTACCGAACTGCTTGGCCAAATTTTGGTAGATGACGTCGTGGACCAAGGTCGACTTTCCAGAGCCCGAGACACCAGTGATCCCGCAAAGCACTCCGAGCGGGATGTCAACATCGACCTGTTTCAGGTTGTGCCTCGAGGCTCCGCGAATCTTGATGAAATGCTTCGTTTTGCGTCGCTTCGGCACCTCGATCTTGCGCCTGCCCTGAAGGAAGTCCCCGGTCAAGGTGCCAGTCAGGTCCTTGGGCGCGCCTTGATAAACCAGCTCCCCGCCGTATTCGCCAGACCCTGGACCAATGTCCAACAAGTGATCGGCAGAGTTCATCACTTGCTCTTCGTGCTCGACCACGACCAGCGTATTTCCTTTATCTCGCAAGCCATGCATCACCCCGATCAGGCGCTCGATGTCGCGGGCGTGCAGACCTACCGTGGGTTCATCGAGAACAAAGAGCGTGTTGGTGAGCGAGGCACCGAGACAAGTCGTCAGGTTCACCCGCTCGACTTCACCCCCAGACAGCGTCCTGGTCGCTCGATCCAAGGTCAGATAGGAAAGACCGACGTCGCAAAGGTAGCCCAAGCGAGCGCGAATTTCATTCAGCACCAAGCGGGTGGTGGAGTCATCATCAGCCGGCTCGGTGACCTGTTCGGAAACGAATTTGAAGAGGTCTCCCACGGGCATCTGCCACAATTGCGGCAAAGTCTTACCCGCCACGGTGAAATTTAGCGCCATCGGCTGCAAACGGCGTCCACGGCAGGTCGGGCAAGTGGTGTAGCTGCGATACCGCGACAGGAAGACCCTCACGTGCATCTTATAGGCCTTTGTTTCCAACCAATTGAAGAAACCCTGAACCCCATACCACCCGCCAGCCTGCCAGACCTCTTCGGTGTCGCCCGGCTCGCCGTAACGAACCCAATCCTGCTCATCCTCGTCAAGTTTACTAAAAGGAACTGAAATCGAAATTCCCGCGGCAGCCGCGCAGCGCTCCAAGTCGTCTTGGCATTCCTGCCCGCGATCCCCCTGAAAGGCCTTCACACAGCCGTCCTCAATGGAGAGGGAGTCATCGGGGATTGCCTTGTCGAGATCCAGCCCGATCACGCGGCCGAAGCCCCGACACTTTGGGCACGCCCCAATCGGAGAATTGAAAGAGAATAGCCCCGCTGTCGGTTTCACCAAGGGTTTCCAGTCGGAGCGGAATCTCCGGATCACTTCGAACTTACCACCTCCATCTGCGCGCGCGAGCCCCAGCTCGCCTTTCCCCAGCTTGAAGCCGGATTCCAGCGCCTCGAGTTGTCGCGAATTCTTCCCCTTGCCGATCTTGATCCGATCCTGGATCACCAGCACCTCTGCAGGGAGCGGACGCTCACCGTAGGATTCCGGCTCGTCCGTTCGGAAAATTTCACCGTAGATCATCACCCGCACGAAGCCCTGACCAAACAAGAATTCGAAAAATTCCGAAACCTCAGCGCCACTGGGAGCCAGCACAGGAAAGACCACCAGCAGGGTCTCGCCTGACAAATTCTCCACCGCCCATGAGACCACGGTTTTCGCCGACTGCGGGCGGATTTCTTCGCCACTATCAGGGTCCTTGCCCACCGCCATGCGGGGATACAACAATTTCAAGTAATCGTTGATCTCCGTCAGCGTGCCGACGGTGGAACGGGTCGTGCGGACTTGGTTCTTCTGCTCAATCGCGATCGCCGGCGGGATGCCGCGAATCTCATCCACCTTCGGCTTATCCATCCGATCCAGGAACTGCCGAACGTAGGGGGAAAAAGTCTCCACATACCGACGCTGCCCCTCCGCATACAAGGTATGAAAGGCGAGCGACGACTTGCCCGAGCCCGATGGTCCCGTAACAACAGTCAGCTCACCTCGCGGTATCTCGACATCGAAGCCCTTGAGATTATTCTGATGCGCACCAATCACTTCGATTGGTGCATTTGCGGCGGAGCTCTTCTTCGAGCGAGATGGCTTTTTCTTCGGCTTAGGCATGGTGGCTGCGCCATTCTAACCCGAAAGAACGATTCCGCCACGAATCATCCGAGCAAAAAAATAGCCCGATGGCACTTAGCCACCGAGCTAGGAAAAGTCTGAGATCCTCAGATCAGGCAGCAGCGCCGCCGTAGTGGCGCTCGATGTCTGCAAAAATTCGGTCACGACGCTCTCTGGCCTTGGCCACGTCACGGGTTTTAAGTGAGAAACGCAGACGCTCGGACGTGCGGTCAGGTTTATGAACCGTCATGTGGCACCACCAAATCCCTCGGTTATTCCAGAGGTGATGGTTTTCATTCTCTTCGTTCACTCGAAGCGCAAGTTTGGCTGGGCTGTTATTCATGATGAATTAATTGGTTCGTAGATTTAATCGTGGTTAATCGCCTAAGTTTCCATCCTTTAGAAAAATCAATTCTGCTAAATTTACTTTAGCAGATGCGATTGTTCGCTACAGCACTTGCTTTGCGGTCAAATTTCACTCAAAAACTCGTGGGATGAACGTTTCAGTTTTTGACCTCTTCAGCATCGGCATCGGCCCCAGCTCCTCGCATACGGTTGGACCAATGAAGGCTGCCTGCGCCTTTGTCGAAAGCCTGATCTCACAGGACATCATTGACGATGTCCATGGCCTCCGTTGTGACCTCTATGGCTCCCTGGCCGCCACCGGCAAGGGCCACGGCACAGGCGATGCTCTCATTCTCGGGTTCTTGGGAGAGATGCCTGATACCGTTGATGTCACGACCATCGAGGGTCGCCTGGAAGCGATCAATGAATCAAAAAATCTCACACTACCAAATGGACGAGTGATCGACTTTGATCCAGCAAACGATCTTGATTTCAAACGACTAAAACCACTACCGCTTCACCCAAACGGCATGCACATGATTGCCCTGAACGAAGCAGGCGAGCCCATCTCAGACCAGATCTACTACTCGCTGGGCGGTGGATTCATCG
>CAXIBU010000003.1:0-37996 GCA_964021555.1 uncultured Verrucomicrobiales bacterium
AGCTTGCCGCAGGCAACCAATCGATCGTAAGCAGCGAGCAGCGTGGTTTCGAGCCCCGTCATACCGGAGCTCGCGGTGGCGAAATCCTGGGCCTTGGAAAAGGCGGTTTGCGGCAGGTGGGCGCTGACGAGACAATCAATCGTGCCATCTTTGAGACCGCGAAGAAGGGCTTCGGTATCGGATTTCAAGCGCAGCGGGGGCGAGACCTTGAAGGTTGTATCGTAGTCGCCGATCGATTCTTCAGTGAACAAGAGATGGTGAATCCCGACCTCGGCTGTGATCTGTGAACCTCGCTCCTTGGCGCGTCGCACACTATCGACTGATCCAGCGCTGCTGAGGCATTGCAGGTGAATTTTTGAATCGACCGATTCCGCCAAGCGGACGTCTCGCGATACTGCGATGTCTTCGCCGCAAACTGGAATTCCGGGTAGGCCAAGTTCATAGGAGATCTGGCCCTCGTTGATCCCGCCACTTGGGGTCAGGGCTGGAGTTTCCGAGCAGAGCGCAAAGGTAATCCCGTAGTCGCGCGCGTAATCGAGCGCACGACGCAGAACCGCAGGGCTCTGGATGGGACGACCGGGATCGCAGAAAATCTGGACCCCAGCTTGCTTGATCTCGTGGAAGTCGCTGAGAGATTCGCCATCGAAATCCAAGGTAATGGCGGCAGCTTGGTGGACGTGGACTAAGCCGACAGCCGCATTAGCGTCATTCAAGGATTTCACGACGGAGAGTCGATCCACCACTGGCTTGCCAGCAGGCATGGAGAGCAAACGAGTGATCCCACCCGCGAGAGCCGCGGATGCTCCGCTAGCCAATGTCTCCGCCTTTCCGCCAGCTGGCGGACTAAGGTGGACGTGCAGATCGCACATTCCAGGGAGAATGAGCTTACCTGTGACATCGACGACTTCTGCTCCAGCCCCAGGGGTGAGGGACTGCGAAGTCTCGATAATTTTGCCATTCTTGACTGCTAGGTCAAGCCGCTCTCCTGTCGCAGCCAGCGTCCCTCCGATGAAAAATTTTGCCTCGCTCATGCCTCAACTCCTTCGCTAGCCGTTTGTGGTCTGAGTGAGAACAGCACCGCCATTCGAGCGGCGATCCCATTTTCGACCTGTTGATTGATTAAGCTGCGCTCGTAGTCCATGACCTCGTCACAGAGCTCCACCCCTCGGTTGACCGGTCCGGGGTGCATGATGTGCAGGCCCTCTCCCGAAATCCGCTCAAAACGCTCACTGGTGACCCCGTAGACCTTGTGGTATTCGCTCAAGCTGGGAAAGAACTGAGCGTCTTGTCGCTCCATCTGCACGCGCAGAAGATAGACCACGTCCGGCTTCCAAGCGAATGCTTCGTCAAAACTAGAGAATCGCTTGATCCCCTGCGGCCCCACCCGCGGCACCAGGGAGCCAGGCCCGAGAAAGGCAACTTCGACCCCGAGTTTTTTCAAAATCGTGCTGGTTGAGCGGGCGACGCGGCTGTGCATGATGTCGCCAACGATGACGACGCGTTTACCTGTCAGGTCCTTAAAAGTCTCACGGAGAGTGAAGGCATCGAGCAGGGCTTGGGTCGGGTGTGCGTGAAAACCATCGCCGGCATTGATCACGCTGGCCTTGGTCTGGCGAGCGATCACCCCGGGTAGCCCACTGTTCTTATGGCGCACGATGATGTAATCGACGCGCATCGCCTCGAGCGTCTCGATCGTCTCGCGCACACTCTCCCCCTTGACCACTGAGGAAGTCGAAACGCTGAACTCCGTCACATCCGCCGACAGGCGCTTCGCAGCAACCTCGAAAGAGGATCGGGTGCGGGTGCTTGGCTCGTAGAAAAGGGTCAGCACGCTTTTCCCTTTGAGACTGGGCACTTTCTTCACCGAGCGGGTGAAAATATCCTTAAAAGGCTTGGCCTGATCGAGCAATCCAACGATTTCCTCACGGCTCAGTGAGGCGATGTCGAGTAGGTCTTTTCGTTCCATTCAGTTGTTTCCGCTTAGGTAATAAACGCCATCTTCCCCATCAATTTCAGTGACGGTGACTTGAATCTTGTCGCTGCGCTCGGTCTCGATCAGTTCTCCAAGATAATCAGCTTGGATCGGTAGTTCGCGATTTCCCCGGTCAATCAATGCCGCAAGTTCGATCCTTTCCGGTCGGCCATAGTCGGTCACCACATCAATTGCGGCCTTGATCGTGCGCCCCGTGAATAGCACATCGTCAAAAAGCACCACGTGAGCCCCGTCGAGGTTGAAAGGCAAATGACTGCCGACGAGCTTGGGTGCCTTGCCGATCTCATCGAGGTCGTCGCGATATAGTGAGATGTCGACGCTACCTAAGACAATCTCCAAACCTCGACCTTTGAGTATCTCCCCCACTCTTACAGAGAGAGGCACCCCTCGCGAATGAACGCCTACGAGGACTAGCTCGCGGCTTCGGTCGCAGGACTCGAAAATTTCCAAAGCCAATCGCTCGACCTTGGTCTGAAGATCGGGAGCGGAAAGAAGTGTCTCTCGTGGCATGGCTAGTTCGGCTGGCCCATTCCGACCGACAGCCACCAAAGGATCAAGGAAAATCGGACTCGGCAGCAAGGTCCCAACTACGAATGGCTCTGAGTGTGTAGGCCATTGCCCATTGCCTACCAAAATAAAAACGCGCCGGTCAAAGGGGAAAACCGGCGCGTTCTATCAGGGGGGGGGCGAATTGATTGGGGCTTCTTGATTCCGAAGAGACGAACCGGGGAGGAGGGATGAGTGGTTCGATCTGTTCAGATTTTTGGGGGTGCCCTAATGTCTTCATCTTACCAAACGAGATCTGCCTCGCCGTGTGACTCACAAAAGAAACATTTTCTCAATAATGGTCACTTCAGAGGTGCCCTCTCGCTCGAAAAACAAAAATGCGCGCCGACCAAAGGGGTGTGTCGACGCGCATGTGATGGGGGGAATCAGGGGGAAAGTCGGGGGTAGAGGGCGGTAGCCAAACGGGGGTTACTTCAAAGACTTGCCGGGGGGGAGGGATGAAAGGCTAAATCAATGAAGCGGTTTCAATGGCTACCGCCTTCAACTTACAAGACGAGAACGAGTGCACGGCGTGACACTTCTTTTGGATGAAAAATGAATAAAAAATTCATAATTCACCCAACTAGCTAATGATGAGATTCTTACCGCTTAAGAAAAATCCAACTTCTGAGGCTCCCTTTCTCCGTCACTGTGGCCAAAACCCGACTATTGGGGGAATAACTGACCCATGAAATCCGGTCATCATGTCTAAAAGGCGGCAACACTTCTTCAAAGGTCCTCAGTGACCAGAGTCTGACACATGGTTGCTCTTTGGGACTCGCCGCTTCCTCAGTGGCAAACTCTTGGTCGATGCAAACAAGAAATTGACCATCCCGACTGACAAAGAAGCCTCCTACTCCGAATTCGTGCGACATTGAAAAGACCTCACGAATTCCATTTACTAGATTGAAACCTCGGATTTCCAACCCGCCCTCTGTTGCCGCAACAAACCCCGATCTGCCAGGGAGGCAATAAACCAAGGTTCTTGCGACGCCTAACCGACCGTTCTGGAGGTCAATTTTTTCTTCTGTGAGCTCTCCGCTGAGCAGATCGACAAACCGAACCATCCCCTCTGAAGTGCCCAAAACTGCGACTTTCTTATTATCGAGGATGCCTGCCGAGGTAATCTCGGTCCCTGTTTTGATCTTCGCCAGCAGAGACTGTTCAAGCAGGTCTACAATCAGAAGCTCACCTTTGTCAGAAACTCCGAGTAACAGCGAGCCATCTGCCGAGATCGAAATAAATTTCAAGTCTTCAGAGCCCTCGATCGGAAAAGTGACCATCGACTTACCCTCCTTCCAGTATAAAAGAATTCCCTTATCTGAGGCCAGAACAGCATCATCGGTATCACGAGCCCCCACGGCACAGAGGATCCGCTCGTCAGGCTCGGCCTTAGAGCGCTCGGCCAGGCTCCCCATCAGACTTTCGTTGCCGAAGTTGGTTTTGACCGGTTTGGTGTGGGATTCACTGAACTGCTCTCTCACTGGTATCCCCTTCAAGGCTTCAACCTGTCCCGTTCGCGCGAGCTCTTTCCCCGGCCGCCAGCAAAACATTTCCCCTTCTTGAGAACTGATCCACAATGCCTTCCCTCCTTCTTCGAACCCCATCCAATTCACCTTGGCACCAGTCTCAACGGAATGACGATTATGGCCTATTTGACTGATATCCCACCGTTTTAGCTCCTTAGATCCATCAACGGCAGCCACTCGCAACCGCTCGCCATTAACCGAAACACTGCCACTGCCGTTTGAGTATTTGAGTGCCTGCAGCACAGGATAGGTGCCGTTGCTGTTTACAAACTCCATCCGCCCCGAAGAAACTTTTCTGGCAATCCACCTGATGTTTGTTTTGCCGCGCCAAGAATCCTTTTCCTTTGGCACAGGCACCTTCAGGTCTTCGATATCGCCACTGTCCGAGACCGCAATAATCCGACGATTCTCCAGCACGACGCCCCACCGCCCATCTTTCATCTCCCAGATGCGATCCGCTCTGGCGGGCAACTGGATACTAGGCAGAGCCTTAGCCTCTGGCGTCAATGCACTCAAGGCAGCCAGAGCGAGGTGCGCATTCTCATTCATGGGCCACTGGGAGATAGCCTCCTCCAACCGCTTCTTTGCTTCTTGGGCCCGGCCCTCCCTTAGAAGCAGATTGGCCTCCCGCACCAACTGATCCGAGCTACCTCGATCAACCTGAACATCATTAATAAATACGGGACCATCGTAATTGAAGAAGATAGGCCCACCCAGGGCAAACCCGAGAATTACCAGCAATCCGCTTACCAAAAGGAACGCAGCTCCTCCAGACTTGGTCAATTTTCGTCGAAAACGATAGAGCAAGCTGCTCGGCTGTGCCTCGAGGGTTTCCCCTTCCCTCCAGCGCACAAGCTCGCAGTGTAGGCTGTCGCCATCGCTGTAGCGGTCAGCTTCATTCCACGACGTCGCTTTTGAAGCAATCCAATAGAGAGATTTCGCGTCGCGATTGGACCTGACCGTGATTGGAACTTCTTCCGGCCATGGTAAGGGCCTCCATTGTTCGCGCGCTTGGTAGATTTCGATCCACGACTTTTTCGTATCGACCAGTCCGCCCAAGACCTGGTCTTCATAAAGCGCCTCAAAAATTAACAGCCCGAGGGCGTAAACATCCGCCGCGGGTCCCACATCCTGGGATCCCGCCATCTGCTCCGGGCTCATGTAGTGCGGCGTTCCCACCCAAGTGTCGGCCAGCGTGACCTCTCGCCCGAAGCTGGCGACACCCTGAATGGCTCTGGCCACTCCAAAATCAATGACTTTCGCTCGCCAGCCCAGCCCCTCACGCATGACCAGCACATTGCCTGGCTTGAGGTCGCGGTGAACCACCCCTCTGCTATGGGCATGAGCCAGAGCACCTGCCATCTGAGTCAGGACCTCAACCTTTTCCCCTAGGCTCGGTTTCTCTTCTTGGATCCAATCAAGAAAGGCCGTGCCCTCAACAAGCTCCATCGCGTAGAATGGTCGCCGATCACTCAGCTCACCGGCGGAAAAAAGGCGGGCCACTGAAGGATGGTCTAGTCCTGCCAGGATCTGAGTCTCTTCTTTCAGTCGCTGCGCGGCGCCCATCATCTCCATTTTGAGAATCTTCACTGCGACCCGACGAACCGCTGGCTCAAACTCCAAGCACTCATAGACCTCACCAAAGGCTCCAGTTCCAATCTGGGAAATCACCTCAAAGCCGGGAACCTCTAGCTGAAAATCAAGATCGGGATCCGGCTCAGGAACCACAAAGTCGTCGTCGCTCCCGAGCTCCCACAAACAGCATCGAGGACACAGCCCCATGGGACTGCCCTTGGGGACTTTCGCATTGCAGTTGCTGCAAAGATTAGAGGGTTTCGTCATTCAATCAAAAAACGGTGGATCAAAAACGCCTTCTGACCAATCAAGTCCAGAGACTGAGAAGGTAGTCGAGTTCCTGTTGAAATTCCTCATCGCTCGATACGGTGGAACGAATTTCCTCATGAATTAATTTTCGATAGCGCTTCCTCAAACGGTAAAGAGCGGCACGAAAGGCGGTGCTGCTAAGCCCAAATTGGATCATTACCGCCTCGCGGCTTGCCTCTCGCCCATCTAAAAACGGGGCGATTGCGTCAAAAAAGTCTCTCTGTTCAGATTTATCAGCCTCCTGCTTGAGCTTTTCCATCGCGTTCTCCATCACCCGCACCACCCACTCACGGTCGAAATGCTGTTCTGGTCCGCCGTCATCGGTCGCTACCGTCAAGTCTTCTACCGAGACATGAACCACCCCAGAGCCACGACGAATCGTTTTCTCAGAACGGCGGCGATCAATTAAAAAATTCCGGATCGATCGCTTCAGGTAGGCCCGAAAGGACCCATCCAAATTCTGAGGCAGCACCTGTTCCACTCCGCGCTGCATCAATTTGTAAAAGAAGTCCTGGGTGATCTCGGCCGCCTCATCGTCATCACACCCTAGCGCTCGAAGGTATTCTTTTGCAGGTCGCCAGTAGCCATTTGCCCACTTCTCCAAGCCTTCAGCCTCAGTCCTAGCCTCACGAATGAGCGTCCACTGGGTCTCGGGGAACTGCCCCGGCCCATCGTATTTGACGTCCCCTTTTCGTTTCAAACTCATCCAATCCATACGTTATGAACTGCAAACGCTCGTAACCAGTCAAAAGTAGCTCCAGTTCATCACTTTTTCTTCTCCGCGTAAGAATAAAGGCGCGGTCGGCACCAAGCCAACCACGCCTTTAGGGTTTACGAGACAAATTCAGCTCTGATTAGGCACCGTGAGTAGCCAATTGGTCAAACTTTCGGTCCACGTAGCCCAGGATGAGTTCTTCGAGGGCCTGGTCCTGAAGCTTCTCGACGGCCTCGACACTGAAGCCACGGGCAATTAATTGACGAGCGCTGACAGGGTCAATGCCCCGAGCACGGAGGTAGTAGATCTCCTCATCTGCAATCTGAGCCGAGGTGCTACCGTGAGAACATTTTACTTGGTCTGCGTTGATTTCCAAGCCGGGCATCGAGTTTGCCTCGACCGTCTGGCTCATCATGAGATTGCGACAAGTCTGGTAGGCATCGGTGAAGTGTGCCTTTTCATCGACGAAGATGAGACCGGAGAAAACCGTTCTCGCTTGGTCGTAGAGGCTGTTCTTGTAGAGCAGATCGGAGGTGGTGTGCGGCACCGCGTGGTGCTGGAAGGTGCGCTGGTCGTATTCTTGGGTAGTGCCGGGAATCGAGACACTGAGCATGTCCGAATTTCCACCCTCCCCTTCGAGGCGGGAAAGAGATTCGCTGCGCGCCCAAGTGCAGCCGGTGTTGACGATGAATCCCTTCGCATTGGCATCACGGCCGACGACGGTGGCATTCACTTGGATCATCTTGCTGTTCTCGTTGAGTGCTTGGATGGCAACGTAATCGAGACGCGAGCCAGTCCCAGCGACGAGGTCGTTAACCGCGATACAAAGGGCTGCTTTGTCATCGGCAGACTGGAAGTAGTCCACGACTTTGACTTTGGCGTGCTCGCCGGTGATCACCAGCGTGTGTGGGAAGACGGCTGTATTTTCACCACCGATCCAGTGATAAACCTCAATCGGAGCTTCGAGCTCGATGCCCTTGGGCACGTGGATGAAGACACCACTGCTCAGGTGAGCGGCGTGGAGAGCGGCGAATTTTGCAGAGCCGAGCTTGGTCTCTTGCTTCATGAAGTGATCGCGAACGAGATCACCATGCTGCTTGAGGGCTTCCACTAGCGGCAGGCAAATCACTCCCTCAGGGAGATCGCCTCCTGCGGAAATGAGCTGCTCATTGGCAAAGATGAATTTCGTAGCAGATGATTCGAGCTCGTTGGAGCGGCTGATCAAGGACTCAGGATTAGCCAGGGGCGTGGCGGGCACGAAAGCATCGAAATCGAGCTGCTTGAGCTTGGCGAAGCGCCAATTTTCATCCCGACGAGTCGGCATGGGTGTGGCCTGGAAAGTCTCCCAAGCCTTGGATTGCAGAGAGACGAACCACTCCGGGAGCCCGCTCTGAGGAGCGGAGGCCTGGGCGGTAATGGGTGCTGTATTGATAAGGGCTGACATTGTTCTAAATTGTAAGGTTCAAAGATTGAGTGCCTTCGGATCAACCGACGGAACCTTCCATTTCGAGTTCGATCAGTCGTTTCAGCTCGACGCTGTATTCCATCGGGAACTCGCGCACGAGATCGTTGATGAAACCATTGACTGCCAGTGACATGGCTTCTCCTTCGCTGAGACCACGCTGTTGCATGTAAAAGAGCATTTCTTCGGAAACTTGTGAAACCGAAGCTTCGTGCTGGGTCACGTGATCATTACCACGAACGGTGATCGCTGGGTAAGTATCGGTGCGTGACTGGCTATTGATCAGGAGAGCATCACATTCGGTGTTGTTCTTACAGCCTTTGAGGTGCTTGGGGATGTGAACTTGTCCGCGGTAGGTCGAGCGACCTTTACCGACGGAAATCGACTTTGAAACGACGTTGGACGTCGTGTTATCTGCCGCGTGGATCATTTTAGCACCGGTGTCTTGGTGCTGCCCATCGTTGGCAAGAGCGATGGAGATGACCTCACCGCGAGCGCCCTCGCCTTTCATGATGACGCCAGGGTATTTCATGGTCAGGCGGGAACCGATGTTACAATCGATCCAGCGCACTTCAGCTCCCTCTTCAGCCAGGCCGCGTTTGGTGACGAGGTTAAAGACGTTCGATGACCAGTTCTGAACGGTGACGTATTGAATCTTCGCACCTTTGAGAGCGACCAATTCAACCACCGCCGAGTGGAGCGTGGCAGTTTCGAATTTGGGGGCAGTGCAACCTTCCATATACATGATCTCGGAGCCCTCGTCAGCGATGATGAGCGTGCGCTCGAACTGACCGAAATTCTCGGAGTTGATCCGGAAGTAAGCTTGCAGCGGGTGCTTCACCTTCACGCCTTTAGGGACGTAGATGAATGAACCACCGGAGAACACGGCACTGTTGAGCGCCGAGAATTTATTATCGCCAGTCGGGATGACTTTGCCGAAATACGGGCGAAAAATGTGCTCGTATTCCTTCAACCCTTCAGCCGAGTTGACGAAGATCACACCCTGCTTTTCGAGTTCCTCTTTGACGTTGGAATAGGCGGCTTCGGAGTCATATTGAGCTTCGACACCCGCCAAGAAGGCACGCTCTTGCTCGGGAATGCCCAAGCGTTCAAAGGTCTCTTTAATCTCATCGGGCACTTCGTCCCAGCTGCGGGTCGGCTTTGCACCTTGTGAAAGGTAGTAGCGGATGACGTCAAAATCGATGTTATTAAGGTCTTCAGTCGCCCAGTTGGTCGGCATCGGCTTTTCCTCAAAAACCTTGAGCGCCTTCTTGCGGAACTCACGGACCCAGTCGGGATCGTCTTTGACGTCGCTGATGTAATCGATGGTGGCTTCGGTCAGCCCGACGCCGGCATCGAACTTGTGCGACTCCGGGTAGGAAAAGTCGCCCTTGGAGCGATCAATCGCGATCGCATCCTGGGTATCCTGGTCAATGGTATTGGTATCGTAACTCATATTGTATCGATCAGGTCGGGATTAAGCAGGTGTCAGGTCGTTGAGAAACTCGTAGCCATTGGCTTCGAGCTCGAGGGCGAGTTCCTTGCCGCCGGAGCGGACAATGCGCCCTTCGGCCATGACGTGAACGACGTCAGGCTCGATGTAGTCGAGGAGGCGCTGGTAGTGAGTGATGAGCAGCATGCCGCGACCTGCGGAGCGGAGAGAGTTGACGCCTTTGGCGACGATCTTCAGAGCATCGATATCAAGACCGGAGTCAGTCTCATCCAGGATGCAGTAGTTTGGCTGAAGCATGAGCATTTGAAGGATCTCGTTGCGCTTCTTCTCACCACCGGAGAAGCCTTCGTTGACCGCACGGGTCGTGAATTTACGATCCATTTCGAGGAGCTCCATTTTGGCGTAGAGATCTTTGTAGAAGCTCACGGCGTCCAGTTCCTCGCCCTTTGGAAGGCGGGCTTGAAGTGCGGCGCGGATGAAGTTGGCGTTCGAGACACCGGGAACTTCAGCCGGGTATTGGAAGGCGAGGAAAAGACCAGCACGGGAACGCTCGTCGGTCTCCATGTCGAGAATGTCCGAACCTTCCATGGTGATTTCACCGCGAGTGACCTCATAGTCCTCATGACCAGCGATCACTTTGGATAGCGTGGACTTCCCGGAACCGTTGGGCCCCATGATCGCGTGGACCTCACCGAGAGGGATTTCAAGGTCAACTCCCTTGAGGATCTCGGTGTCTTCAACGGTGGCGTGTAGATTGCTGATTTTCAGGCTCATGTGTTTCTTAGTGGTGATGGTTGGTTGATTAGTTCGCGTCGGCAGGCATTTTGCCGCGCAGGGTAATTTCAAAGTCTTCGATGACGGTGCCCTCGGGCAGATCAAGAACGTCGGTGATGGAGACCCCTTTTTTGAGGAGGACATCGTGGATGCTGCCTGTCTCCACATCGTGGAAATGGCCATGGTCGCACAAGTTCGGACAGAACCGAGATGGCTCGCGGTCAAAATTCACTTGCGTCACCAGCTTGTTGTCGGCTAGCGCCTCCAAGCAATTGTAGACGGTCGCCAACGAAACGTTGGGCACCTTCTCTCGGACGCGCACGAACACCTCGTTTGCCGTCGGATGATCCTTCGCATCCTGCAGCACCTCAAAGACCGCAGCACGCTGCTTGGTCATGCGGAGGGCACCGAGTGCGGGAGAGGAATCTCCGGTCTTGTTTCTTGATTCGTTCATCCTGTAGGCGCAAGCTAACGCTGAGCCAGTTTAGATCAAGAATTATTATTAACTAGCCAGAGGTTTCTCAATAACTCATTTGGAATTAAGGAGTAAGTTCTTCAACCCCAAAATAGAAACGCGCAGACCAGAACTGTGATGCCGTAGGCAAGGCCAAAACCGGTCGCCATACGCCAGCGCCCATGGCTCGCACTAAGAACCGTAACTCCGTCACGAAAGAGGTAGGGCTGCCCGATGTAGAAAAGGCCTTTAAAAATCAGGCTGTAGGCCAAGATCGGTAACAGTAGACGGCTCTGTGGAGCCTCCAAGAAAGAAGCCCCTAGGATAGGTGCGGCGGCAACCAACATCAGCACACCAAGCCCCCGAACGAACAAGAACTCCTTCGCGTAGACAACCAGAAGGAAGTAACACACTGGAACCGCCACCTGCAGAGCTTTCTTGGCGATCGCAAATTCGCCCATCTCAAAGGTGAGCGAACTCAACAGCCCCTTCCCTTCCGGAGCAATCAGCAGCCAGAACCAAGCCAACCCGATCCCCATCACAATCTGACCAGCCACCTGATTTCGGGGTAGCTTTTTCATCAGAGCGATCGATTTTGCAGGGCTGGCGAACATCCAGCCGTAGACTGCGACCAAAACTAGCCCCACAATAATCCCCACCGGTTGTAAAGGCAGGGTCTCATATGGATGGGTCGAGAATTTTTCAGGCAGCATGGCGGCGCGACCATAGGAAGAATCAGCGCTGGCTCAAGCACGAAAAAACACTCAGAGCTATTCTGCTAGAACCTCATGAGAGCCCCGATTCATTGATGAAATTGCAGTCTTCACCGAACTCAATCTCATTTTCCCCCAATAATAGCAGAAATTGAGGTTGAAGCTTTACCCTTTCACCCCTTAACTGTCGCCCGCTTGGCGGATCAGCCAAAGCAACCCAATTGGTATCATGCTTGAGAACATTCGCAAATACACCGGCCTCATGGTCGTCGTTCTAGTCCTCCTCTTTGTTGGCTTGGTCTTCCTGACCGACGGTTCCAGCAGCGGCTCTCTCGGTGGTGGCCCACCAATCGCCAAGACTTCTTTCCAAGAATTCACGAACAAGGATCTGCAACAGGCCAACTCCATCCGCAGACTCGCCGGCAGCCTCAACAGTCTTGAATTTCAAGGTCGTTCGATGTCACTCGGTGCTTCATGGGCCGATCAGCTCATCACCGGGTATTATGAGGATCCCGATACCGAATTCATGATCAATCGCGCTATTTTGCGCAAGCATGCTGAAGAATTGGGCATTTTCCCCTCGCAGCAAGCCGTCGAAGAACACGTCAAAACAATCCCCTACTTCGGTGGGATGACTGGTCAGTTCGATGAGGAAAAATTCGAGCGCTTCAAGAAGAACTCCCTCGGGTCCCTTTCGCTGACCAATGCCGACTTTGTCGAAATGATCCGCGACGAGCTCCGCTTCCGCCAAATCGCCGACCTCATCACCGGCGAAGTTCAGGCCGTCCCTAGCGTCAGTAAAACCATCGCTGAATCCCAACTTCAGATCGTCGACCTCGCTTACACCTTGGTCAATCGTGCCAAATTCGAAGAATCCCTCGAGATCTCAGAAGAGGACATCAAGGCCTTCTGGGAAGAGAACAAAGAGCGCTACCTCACCGATGAGCAGCGCCAGGTCGAATTTCTCAAAATTGCTCTCAAGGACGAATTCAAAGTTCCACCCCTTCCAGCCGAAGATCCTCTCCCGGAAGATGCCACTGAAGAACAAAAGCAAGCTGCTGCGAGCAAGCGTGCCACACTCTCTGCCGAGCGCCAAGCCAAGCAGGACGAATTGGACGCCCTGCTGTTCTTCGCTGGTGAGACTCTCGTGCTTGAGCAGATCGTCAATGAGCAAGAAGGTGCGGACTTCATGCCCGCCGCCAAATCCGGCATCGCTCTCATCAAGGAGATCCTCAAGCCAGACGACTATGAAGACGCTGGCATCGCCGAGGAAGACCTCGACAAGCTCGTCATTACAACTGGCCAAACCGAGCTATTCACCGCAAACGAGGTTCCCGAAGAGCTCAATTTTGCCCTCAAGCGGGTCTCCCGCCAGCGTGGTCCATCCACTCCGGCCGAGGCCGTTTTCAGTGTCAACGTGAATGGCGACGAAGCTGATAAAGTTTCCAACCTCCTGGTTCTCCCCGATGGCAGCACCCTTGCTTTCAAGGTGACAAACTCAGTCGCATCCGAGCCCCTCCCTTACGAAAAAGCCCGCAGCCAAGCTCGCGCCGATCTGCGCTCCAAACGACTCGACGAAAGCGTAACGAAGGCCACTGAAGACCTCGTCAAATCGCTCGAAGAGGGTCTTGCTGCTGGGAAATCGGCCAAGGAGCTCATCACCGCCGCAGGCTTCGAATATAAAGAAGCTCTCGCAATCGACGCCTCCAAGCCAGCTCCCGAGCTGCCTAACTTCGGCGCGGTATTTGCCAATGCAGTCAAGACGAACCCAAATTCGGTCGGTGAGCCAGTCGAACAGTCATCGACCTTGGACGCTGAAGGAAATTCCGTCTCAGAAGGCAAAGTCGTCTTCGTCGTCAAGGACCGCCGTATCGCTATCAGCGCAGACAACGACCGTAAGCTTGATCAAGTTCAGAGCAGCATCAACAACCGGGAGCGTGGCCTACTCTTCCGCGAGTGGTTCCGTGAAAAGCAGCTCTCCAGCGAACTGGAGATCTTTGCGACGCCTCAAAACTAATTTCTCTGATGTCCACCACTGCCGAGCGCGACGACGCCTTTGACGATGCCAATGGCCACCTAGCTCTTGGCGAGATTGACGAGGCTGTGCTCGGTTATCGGAAATGCGTCGCGATTGATCCTGACTTTTTCGATGGCTGGCATGCTCTCGGAATGGCTTTGATGAAGCTCGGCGAGGTGAAGGAAGCCATCGGCTGCGGCCTGCAAGCGACGACTTTGCGACCCAACGACCTGCTCGCTTGGACCGCCCTTTCTCAAATGTATGTCAAGAACGGCCAAATTGCTGAAGCAGAAGATGCCAAGCGAAACGCCACCGTTCTGGGGATCGGCGGCAAGGTCGACAAAAACGCTCCCTCCTGATTCTTTGGGCAAATTCGCCCTATCTCATTCCTCACGCGTCCCTATTTTTCATGTCTGACGTTTTTTATATCTCAACCGCGATCGATTACACCAATGGCAGCCCGCACATCGGCCACGCCTACGAAAAAGTTCTAGCTGACGTCATCGCTCGCTATCAGCGGCTCAAGGGCAAGGAAGTCTACTTCCTTACCGGGGTCGATCAGCACGGGCAAAAAGTTCAGCAATCGGCGGAAAAAGAAGGGGTCCACCCAGCTACTTTCGTTAAGAAGCTCACTAAAAAATTCGTCAAGCTCTGGGACCTGCTCGAGGTCGATTACGACGGCTGGGCCGAGACCATCGACGAGCGCCACAAGCTCTGCGTGCAGAAGATTCTGACCCAGCTCCACGAGCAAGGACAGATCTACAAGAAGGCCTACAAGGGGCACTATTCGGTTCGCCAGGAACAGTTCCTCACCGACCGTGAGCGCAACGAAGCCGGAGAATTCGGCCCAGAGTGGGGCGAGGTGGTTGAGCTAGAGGAAGAGAACTACTACTTCCGACTGAGCGAACACGCCACATGGCTCAAGGATTTCGTAGAGAATAGCGATGACTTCATCATCCCATCACTGCGGAAATCCGAGGTTCTCAACGTGCTCGACCGCGCTGGTGAAAATGACCTTTGCATTTCGCGGCCCAAGGCGCGCTTGCGCTGGGGCATCGAATTCCCCTTCGATCCCGAATTTGTCACCTACGTGTGGTTCGATGCCCTGATCAACTACATCTCATTCGCTGGCTACCAAGCTTCCGAGGAGGCTGATTTGCCCGAATTTGAAAAGCTCTGGCCCGCTCAACTTCACGTCATCGGCAAGGACATCATGGTCCCCGCTCACGCGGTCTATTGGCCGACCATGCTGCATGCCATGGGCTTCACCGATGAGCAAATTCCTTCCCTCTTGGTTCACGGCTGGTGGAACCTAAAGAGCAAAGATGGTGGCACGGAGAAGATGTCAAAATCTCTCGGCAACGTCGTGGACCCCGTCGAGTTGGCCGAGAAATTCGGTGTCGATGCCGTGCGCTACTACCTTGTTCGCGATATCCACACCGGAAAGGACAGCGACTTTGACGTCGAACGTCTCGTCATGCTGTTCAACACCGAACTGGCCAACAACCTTGGCAACCTCTGCAACCGCGCGCTTAACATGACCAAGCGATTCCTTGGTGGTGAATTGGTTGCGGGTGAGTTCGAAGATGAATCCTGCGCCGCCCTCCGAGCGAAACTGCCAGAGTGCCTCGAGCGCTACACCACGGCGATGGATTCCTACAAGGTCTCCGATGCTCTGGCCGCCGTGATCGAATACATCACCGCCGCCAATATCTTCGCCGAGCAACACCGCCCTTGGGAACTCGCCAAGGACGAGGAACAAAAGGAGCGGCTCGCCAGCGTGCTCAATCACATGGCCGCAGTTACCGCTCACGCTACTGTATTACTGAATCCCATCGTGCCCACCGCCTGCGAGCGCCTCCGCGCCCAACTTCAGGCCCCGCATTTGGCAGACCTCAAGCTAGCCGACCTCAAATGGGACATCCTCCCCGTCGGCCACGCCACAGCCAAGCCCAAGCCAGTCTTCCCCCGCATTCAGCTGGATAAGGAAGAAGGGTAATCGAGAACCTCTTCAACGAAAAAGGCCGACTTGCAATCAAGCAAGTCGGCCTTTTTGTTGGAAATCGATTAGCCTTATTCGACGATCACCGGCGTTCCAAGCGAGGCATTTTCGAAAAAGCGACGCGCCATGTTTTCAGGCATGCGAACGCAACCGTGGGAGGCCGCGTAGCCGGGGAGGTAGCCTTGGTGCATGCCAACACCGCCGTTAAAACGGAGGAAATACGGCATCGGTGCGTGCTCGAAGTAGGCCCCGGCTGGGATGCGATCGCGGCGATTGTCGGCGTCCGGATTGAGAACGACATTCGATGCCTTGTCACGAATCTGTCCGTAGCAGCTGGATACGTGGTCAACGTCCTTTTCAGTCACTTTAAACGTTCCTGCCGGCGTGTTGTGACCTTCCTTACCAGTAGAAATGGGAGAAACCCCCACCAGCTGACTGCCTTTGTAGAAGTAGGCACGTTGCTCTTGGCGATTTAGACGGATTTTTGCTGGTCCGGTGATCCCTTCATCGTCCCAAAAGCCACGTGATTCAGGCATCTGTTGAGAGCTTTGCTGAGGCGGATTACCCAAGGCATTGGGTGCATTGGGATTGTAAGTCGGTGCTCCTGGAGGGCCGTAGCCAGCAAGGTATTGAGTCGTGCCACCCGTGGAAAAGCCGGGAACAGGCGGAATGGCGGGCCCGCAAGAGACCAGTGCCAGTGCAGCGATCAGAACGAGTAATGAAGAGAGTATTTTCATGAATTATTTCGTTAGGAACCTACACCTTCTCAGACAATCGTCAAGTCACACGAGATTACGGGATTGCAACTCAGTCCTCTTTCGGCTAAGGGCTTCCGCCCGCTAAGGCCGCCAGACGCGGTGCGATACTCGCGGGAATCTTTATCAATAACTCATCATGCCCAACTACGATTACCAGTGCCAGAAGTGCGACCACGTTTTTGAAGTCTTTCAAAGCATGAACGATGACAAGCTCACCGATTGCCCCAAAGATGACTGTGATGGCCAGGTCAAGCGCCTGTTAGGCACCGGGGCCGGCATCGTCTTTAAGGGTTCCGGCTTTTACCAGACCGACTACCGATCAGATTCTTATAAAAGCGGGGCGGCCAAGGACAAGCCAGCCAGCTCCGGCGAGAAGAAGTCCTCTAGCTCACCCAAGTCGGATTCTTGAGCGCCTTCGACGAAATCCGCTGGCTCGGCGAAGGAGTCGATTACCAAGAGGCCCTCGCCCTGCAAGAGGAGCTGGTCCTGCAGCGCTTCCGTGGAGAAATTGGCGATACCTTACTTCTTCTGGAACATGCACCAGTCTACACCATCGGCCGCACTCGCGACCAATCCAGCCTGCGCAATCCTGAACTCCTGCCCGCTC
Organism: uncultured Verrucomicrobiales bacterium; assembly: GCA_964021555.1. Classification (GTDB taxonomy): domain Bacteria; phylum Verrucomicrobiota; class Verrucomicrobiia; order Verrucomicrobiales; family Akkermansiaceae; genus CAXIBU01. Next base: position 16,908 of record CAXIBU010000003.1, read on the forward strand.
CAGTTGTTGAAATCAATCGCGGCGGGCAGGCGACCTATCACGGTCCCGGACAGCTCACCGGTTACCTGATCTGCGACCTTAAACAGCGCAATCGTGACCTCCACCGTTACCTTCGCGATATCGAAGAGGCTCTAAGCGAAACTTGTGGCCACTACGGGGTAAAGGCAGGCTCCCGCGAGGGGCTCACTGGAGTCTGGTGCGGTGAGCGCAAGCTGGCCTCGATCGGGGTCGGTGTGCGCAAGTGGATCGCCATGCATGGATTTGGCATCAACATTGCCGAGCGCGCGCAACTCCCCTTCCACGCCATCACCCCGTGCGGACTCGACGGCGTCTCCATGACCAGCCTGCATGCCGAGGCCGCAAATGATGCCGTCACTTCCGAGCAGTTCGGCCGCGAATTTGCCAAGCGCTTCCCAAAAGCCAGTTCCGAGTAGCTCACCAGTCGATCCGATACGATCATTTCAGGGGCGAAATGAATGATTCCCTCTCTTGACGGCGCTAAATAGGGATCTAACGTCACGCCATCTTGATCGATTTGAAATCCCAGTCTCGCCGTTTCGGCCTCGCGCTCTTGAGTGTGGGGTTGTTTTCATGCACTGGGCACCTCCAACGACCGACTGAGACCGTAGTCGTCAAGCACCCCGAGACCTGGGTCGCAGCGGGCAAGGGTCAGTCGGGCAAAGTCGCGACTGGCTGGGTGAAAGACCTGCGCAGCCCCCAGCTCACCTCTTTGGTCAAGGAAGCGGTCAATCGTAGCCCGGATCTCGCCGCGACGGCGGCCTCGGTCCGCGCCTCGGCAGAGTCGGTGCGGATCAGCCATGCGGCGCTGCAGCCACAGGCCAACGCCGGCCTCAATGCCTCGCGCAGCCGGACCGAAACTGGTGCTGGCGGCGGCGACCGTCTATACAGCAGCAATCTATCGAATCAGTTCGGAGTCTCCTGGGAGCTCGACCTCTGGGGCAGGCTTCGAGATCAGCGTGATGCCGCGTATTTCAACTACGAGGCAGCTCTGGCCGACTATCGCAGCGCACGACTTTCCCTCGCAGCAAGCGTGGCCCGCAACTATATCCAGTTAATCTCGGCGGAGCAGCAAGTGCAGCTTTCCGAAATGACCGTGGCTTCCTTCGAGAAGAACTTGCGCATCATTGAGCGCAACTACAAATCCGGCGTCCCGGGAGTGCGCGCACTTGATGTCCAGTTCGGTCGCTCCAACGTGGCCGGAGCCGAACGCGGCCTCCGCATCCAGAAACAATCGCGCGATGAAGCCAGGCGCGGCCTGGAGCGACTCCTCGGCCGCTACCCCGCAGCAGCCCTCCGTGGCGGAAATACGCTGCCGGACCTAACCAAATCCGTGCCCGCAGGACTGCCCGCTAGCTTGGTCGAGCGACGCCCTGATCTCGCCGCCCAACGCTACCAATTGCTCGCCAGTGCCAAGTCAGCTGACGCCAGCCGCAAGAACCTACTCCCCGATCTGCGCCTCAGTGCCAATACCGGGGCGGGAGGCTCGGAACTATCGAGGCTATTCGACCCTGGCTTTCTCGCTAGCTCAATCGGCGCAAGCATCGGCCAACCTGTCTTTACCGGTGGTCGTCTTACCGCCTCCGCCCGACAGGCCCTCGAGCGCAACAATGCGGAAATTCAGCGCTACGTTTCCGCCAGCCTCAGCGCCTTCGAGGAAGTGGAAAACCGCCTCGCAGCCGAGCGCTACCTGACCGAGCAGGAAGCTTTCCTGCAACAAGAAGTTGATGCCTCAACCCTCGCGGAAGAACAAGCCGAGCGCGATTACACCGAGGGCATCGAGGGTGCCAGCATCCTGTCACTTCTAGAAGCACAGCGCCGCGCCTTTAATTCACGACAATCTTTGATCCGATTGAAGGCTGACCGACTTCTCAACCGTATCAGTCTGCACCTCGCCCTTGGCGGAGACTTTTAAGCTAACCATGGAAGAGACACTCCCACCCGAAACACCACCCCAGAACCTGAGCGCAGGTGAGTGGATCGTGCGTATCTTGATTCCTATTCCCATTATCGTGTTGGCGTATTTCGCTTTTCAGCATTTGTCTCAAGAAGAGGAAGTCGCCGCCCCACCGCCTCCAGAGCCGCTTATGCTGGAAACTCGCGCTGCTCACGTCGAGCTCGGCTCCTACGATGTCATTCTGGAAACACAGGGCCTTATCGAGGCCACTCAACGCGCTTCGATTGGCGCGCAAGTCAATGGCATGCTGATCAAGACCAACGAAGTTTTCGAGCCAGGCGTCTATGTCAAAAAGGACGCCGTCCTCGCCGAGATCGATCCTGTCGACTTCCAGGCTGAGCTCGCCAGCTCACAGGCCACGCTCGCTCGGGCAGAGGCCGCGCTCGCCCAAGAAGAGGCCCGTGCCCGTCAAGCACGCCGCAACTGGGAAGAGCTCGAATTTGAAGAAGCACCCTCGCCGCTAGTCCTGCGCGAGCCGCAACTGAAAGAGGCACGCGCCAACCTCGCTTCCGCCAAGGCTCAGTTCGAACAAGCTGAGCTGGCCCTGAGCCGCACGAAAATTCTCGCACCCTTCGACGGACTTGTGCTCGAGCGCTTGGTCGGGCTGGGTGAGCGCATTGGCCCGGGCACTGCGCTGGGAACTTTGATATCCACCGAACAGGCCCAGGTGCGACTACCACTTTCACCCCGCCAACTCGCCCTGCTGGACGACACCGCATTTTCCGACCAACGCACGGTCACCCTCACCGATGCCCTGAATCCAGACATCGTCACCACCACATGGGAGGCGACTTTACTGCGCCCCGAAGGGCAGCTCGATGAGCAAACTCGCGAAGTCTTCGTCATCGCTCGAATCATTGATCCATTCGGCATCAAGTCCAACAAGCCTCCGTTGCGCCTGGGTGCGCCGGTGCGCGCCACCTTCCGCGCTCGGACATTCGAAGACGTGGTCGCCATTCCACGGGTCGCCCTGCAAGGCGTCGATCGGGTTATTGAGGTGACGGGTGGCGTCATTACCAAGCACGACATCTCCCCCATTTGGACGACTCCCACCGAACTCATCGTTCGCGACCAATTTGAAGAAGGGGCCGATCTCGCCATCACTCAGCTCCCCTTCGCCCCCACCGGGCGTCCAATCAAGATCATCGCACCAGAGACTGAAGAATCCAAGGGCGACTCCGAATCTGAGAAAGCAGATCCTGCCACGACCGCCTCGAAAACATGATCGCCTGGTTCGCTAAAAATTCGATTGCGGCCAATTTCATGATGATTGGCCTGCTGCTCCTAGGGGCTTGGTCGGCCTTTGAAAAAGTCCAGACCGAGGTCGAGCCTAGCTTCGACCTCGGCCAAGTTCGGGTCAGGGTGCAGGTGCCAGGCGCCACCCCCGAGACCATCGAACGACTCGTCCTGATCCCCATCGAGCGCTCACTCGAGCGCATCCAAGGAAAACAGCAAATCGAAGCCCAGGCAGGTCGAGGTAGCGCCGAAGTGACCATCCGCGCCGAGGAAGGGGTCGACCTGAATCAATTTCGCGATGAAATTGCCGCCTCGATCGATAGCATCCGCAGCTTCCCTCAAGAAGCCGAGCGACCGCGTTACTACATTCCCAATACAGGCAATTGGTTTGAGGTCATTTCCGTGGTCGTGAGTGGTGACCTTGAGCGCAAGGAACTCCTCGAAGCGACTCGACAGGTCCGCGACGACTTGATGGCCATTGAAGGCATTTCCAAGGTTGAAATCCAGAACGATAGCGAGCAAGAGATCAGCATCGAGGTCGATCCAGGCAAGCTCCGCGATTATGGCCTGAGCATGCAGTCGCTGTCTCAGGCGATCACCCGCAGCTCAGTCGATGTGTCAGCTGGAGCGCTGCGCAGTGAATCCGGATCACTGCTACTCAGAACGAGCGGACAGGCCATGACGGCCGATGAATTTGGTGACATCATGGTGACCCGCCGCAATGGCTCCGACGTTCTGCTCCGAGATCTGGCCTTGGTCGAAGAGCGCTTCCGTGATGATCTGAAAGTCGTCCGTTTCAATGGTAGGCCCGCTTTTTCCGTTGAAGTCGTGCGCCAAGGCAATGAGAACGCCCTCGAGATCGCCGCCAAGGTCCGAGAATATGTCAAAACCGCTGCTTTGCCTGAGGGCATCAACGTCACTGCCTGGGACGACGAAGCCGTGCCACTTGAGGGACGCCTGCGGCTCCTTACCTCGAGCCTCTTGCAGGGGATTCTTCTCGTCCTCGTCCTGCTCGGGCTTTTCCTGCGACCCAGCCTCGCCTTTTGGATTGTTCTAGGGATCCCCGTGGCCTTCGCAGGTGCGCTGATCTTTATGCCTGTGCTCGGCGTCTCCGCCAACGTGATGAGCCTGTTTGGCTTCATCATCGTCCTAGGGATCGTCGTCGATGATGCTATCGTCACAGGTGAGCACATTTTCTCCAAAATGAAGGCGGGCGTGCCCAACGACATCGCCGTGATCGAAGGGACCAAAGAAATTGCCAGACCTGTCACTTTCGGGGTTCTAACCACCATGGTAGCCTTCATGCCACTGGCCTTTTTCGATGGATGGTGGGGCAACTACGCTCGCCAAATCCCTCTTGTCGTCATTCCTGTTCTATTTTTCTCTCTCATTGAGTCGAAGCTCATCCTCCCCGCCCACCTTCGGCACCTTCAGGTTAATCGGACCAAGCTTGGCCCCCTCGCAAAATTCCAGAAAGGGATTTCCGACGGTCTCGTTTGGTGCGTCGATCACCTCTACCGCCCGAGTTTGCGGCTCGCGGTGAATTTCCGCTACGGCACCTTGGCTCTCTTCCTACTGATCGCCGCTGGTGCAATTGGCTACGGGATGAGCGGCAAGATGGGCTGGAACAGCATTCCCAGTGTCGACCGCTACATCATCTATGCCCGCGTGCAAATGGAGGGTGGCACCAGCTTTGACAGAACCGATGAAGTCATCGAAGAAGTCCGTGCGGCGGTGGAGCCTCTGCGGGGGAAGTTCATCGATCCAGGCACTGGCGAAAGCCTGATCCGGAATGTCATGACCAGCACCGGCGGCTGGCCTAGCTGGGGAGGTTTTCGGGATAACCAAGGATTCGTCCTAGTCGAACTCACCCCACCCAGCCAGCGCAGCGAGCCCGGGCCAAAAAACGCAGAGATCACCGCGGCCTGGTATGAGAGTGTCGGTAAGATCGAAGGCATTCGCGACTTTTCCATCCAGGCAGAAGACAACAACAACCAATTCGGTGGCGATCGCCAGTCTCTAAGCATCGAAGTTCGCGGTGCCAATGATGAACTGCGCCCCCAGGCGGCAGCCGAAATTGCCTCGCTCCTCCGCGGCCACCCGGGGATCAAGTCTGCAAGCTCGAGCCGCGAGCGAGCCCAAGAGGAAATCAGCTTCACCCTGAAGCCCACCGCCTTAGAGCTTGGGCTCACCCAGAGCGACCTCGCCCGTCAAATTCGCGAAGCCTTCTTCGGCAACGAAGTCCAACGGTTCCAGCGCGGTGTCGATGAACTGCGGGTCATGATGCGCCTGCCCCAGAGCGAGCGCGAAAACCTCCACACTCTCGAAACGCTGCGCATCAGTCTCCCGGATGGAAGCAATACCTCACTCAGCAATGTCGCCGAATTGGAACAAGCCCCCGTTCCCCGGCGCATCGAAAGGCTCGATGGGTCCCGCTATCTCGTTGTCACCGCAAACCCAGAAGAAACGGGGGTCGGCGTTGATCAAGTCGCCACCGAACTCGAACCCGCCATCCAAGCCATCACCGCCAAGTATCCCGGCGTCTCCTGGCGCTTTACCGGTGTTGTCAAAGAGAACCGAGCCACCGCCAGAAGCACGACGCTCTCTTCCATCATTCTAATTTTTGTTCTCTACGCCCTTCTCGCCATCCCCTTCAAGTCGCTCCTACAGCCTTTCTTCGTCCTGATTGCGATTCCGTTCGGAGTTGTCGGTGCCATGATCGGCCACCTCATCCTCGACATCACTCCGTCTTTCCTCTCCTTCTTCGGCCTGCTCGCGCTCGCCGGGGTCGTGGTCAACGATTCCCTGGTCATGGTCGACTTTACCAACCAACGAAGACGCGAAGGAGCTTCGCCCTACGATGCCGTGATTAATTCTGGAGCAGCCCGCTTCCGCCCGATCTTACTTACCTCAATGACCACCTTCGCCGGCCTCATGCCCCTCATGTTTGAGACCGCGATCCACGCCCAATTCCTGATCCCAATGGCCGTCTCTTTAGGCTTTGGCATCCTTTTCGCCACCGTCATCACCCTCTACCTCATCCCCTGCTGCTACCTCACCCTAGAGGACATTCTATCCCTCTGCCGCAAGGCCTGGAACTGGTATCGCCACCCCCACCGCCGGGAGTCGTAGGAGTTCGTCTCCTTTTTTCGCGTATTTCGTTTATTTCGTGGTTTAGAATTGCTCCACTACCGCCGTGTCCGACCTCATCTCCGCCGCCATCGAACTCAGGGCCGCCCTGGCCCCACTGAGCTTCAGCTCCCCTGTCCACACGGTCTACGACCCCACCGACTACGCTTGGGATAGGCATCGCGATTATCTCTCTCGCTACGGCTCAGGCAAAAAGAAGGTCCTGTTTCTCGGGATGAACCCAGGACCATGGGGCATGGCTCAGACCGGCGTCCCCTTCGGCGAAATTCCGGCCGTCCGCGATTGGATAGGCATTTCAGGTCCTGTCAGTAAACCCGAGATCGAACACCCGAAACGCCCCATCGAAGGCTTCGAGTGCACTCGCTCAGAAGTCAGCGGACGCCGCCTTTGGGGGCTCTTCGCCGATCAATTCGGCACCGCCGAAGCCTTTTTCAAAGACCACTTCGTCGCCAACTACTGCCCGCTCGTCTGGATGGCCGATACCGGGCGCAACATCACCCCAGACAAGCTCCCCAAGAACGAAATTGCCCCCGTCGAGACCGCCTGCCTGAAACATCTTAGCCAAATCATCGAGATCCTCGATCCCGACCACCTCGTCGGCGTCGGTGCTTACGCCAAGACCAAGCTGGAACAGGTGCAAAAATCCAACTCCACCCGCGAGCGCAAGATCAGCAGCATCATTCACCCCAGCCCCGCCAGCCCCATCGCCAACCGCGACTGGCCCCACCGCCCCGTGGAGCAGCTGATTGAAGCGGGAATTTTGAAGCAAAAAACGACCTAACAAAGTCGCCGCCTCATTCGTTCCCGCAGTGATGCTTCGAAAACTCAATCTCGACTGGCCCGCTATCGCGGTCATGAGCCTCGTTCTGTGTCTAGGCGTCTTCGCCGTATTGCTTCACCTGACGACTCTTGTCTTCGACGAGCAAGGAACCCCAGCGCTCACCCTTAATGAGCTTCTCCCCTATCTCGCAGGTCTAGCGATCCTCTTCTACTTCACCCCACGCCTGCGGGCCTCTCGATTTCGACAGCACCTGTGGATTTCATGGCTCGCCTGTGTGGCATTGAGCTCCGCATTGTTCATCTCGGCAAATGCCCGATGCACCGCATTCGAACGAAACGCTTCATACTTGGGGCGAAGCCGCATTCCAGACGAGTTTAGATCCCCTCTCCACAAACAATTCATAGAGATCCTCAAAAACTCCGACCGAGCCGACTACTATTCCATCAACCCTAATTGCGATGACTTCTTCAATTCGGAAAAAATGGGTCACGTCGTCATTACGACTTCGCAAGTTCGTCACTTTGCTCAATTGATTGACTGGTTACAACAAGACCCTTTTCGAAGCACCATTACCTATTGCTTCCAGCCGCACCACTTGCTCGTCCTCAGGACTCCGAACGCCAGCTACGAGCTTCTACTGTGCGCCACTTGCCACAAAAGCCTCCTTCGCCGCACTGACTCTTCAGGAGAGGTCACGATTGAACGAATGGAGTGGGATCACGATCCATCCTCGGAGCAGCTATTACAGACACTCAATCAACCACTTCTGAGTGCCAATCAACCCGTGTGGCAGGGCCCCACTCCCTAGGCTGCTAAAACTTGTCTCAGCTATTCCTCAGAAGCGCCCTTTTGCAGGCCCTTTCCCCTTGACCAAGGGGATTTCGCTCCTATGTTCGCCCCGTTCGCGCTCAATATTTTACCGCGCCTTCTACACCATGAACATCCACGAGTTCCAAGCCAAAGACCTGTTTCAGAAATTCGGCGTCGCTACCCCCGCTGGTCGCGCCGCCTCTACCCCTGAAGAAGCCGAAAAAATCGCCACCGAAATGGGCGGCACCAACTTGGTCATCAAGGCCCAAGTTCACGCTGGAGGGCGTGGTAAAGGCACCTTCAAAAATGGATTCAAAGGTGGTGTCCACCTCTGCAACAGCGCCGCCGAGATCAAAGACATTGCCGGTAAAATGCTCGGTGAAACGCTCGTCACCCACCAAACTGGTGAAGAAGGCCGCGTCGTTCGCCAGGTCCTCATCGCCGAGGCCGTCGACATCACGTCCGAATTTTACTTCGCCATCCTTCAAGACCGCGCCAGCGCCAGCCCGGTCATCGTCGTCTCCAAGGAAGGTGGTGTCGATATTGAAGAAGTCGCTGAAAACCGCCCTGAAGCGATCATCAAGCAAATCGTCGATCCCGGTCTTGGCATCATGCCTTACCAGACCCGCAAGATCGCAGCAGCTCTCGGACTTTCCGGTGACCAAGCCAAGCAAGCTGGCAAGCTCGCCGCCAAAGTCTACCAACTCTTCATGGCCTGCGATTGCACCATGGTTGAGATTAACCCACTAGTCGAAACGCCAGACGGCCGCATCCTCGCTCTCGACGCCAAGTTCGACTTCGACGACAACGCACTCTTCCGCCACCCGGAAATCGCCGAACTTCGTGACGAAACCGAAGAAGATCCCCGCGAAGTGGAAGCCAGTAAATTCGACCTCAACTACATCGGTCTCGACGGCAACATCGCTTGCCTCGTCAACGGTGCCGGTCTCGCCATGGCGACCATGGATATCATCAAGCACTACGGTGGTGATCCTGCCAACTTCCTCGACGTCGGGGGTGGTGCGACCAAAGAACAAGTCGCAGCCGCATTTAAGATCATCCTCTCCGACCCCAAGGTCGAGGGCATCCTGGTCAACATCTTCGGTGGCATCATGCAGTGTGACATCATCGCTGAGGGCATCATCGCCGCAGCTAAGGAAACCGGTCTCAGCATCCCTCTCGTGGTCCGCCTCGAGGGCACCAACGTGGAGCTCGGCAAACAGCTGATCAAAGATTCCGACCTCTCGGTCATCGCAGCCGATAACTTGGCAGATGCAGCTCAGAAAATTGTCGACGCCGTTTCCAGCGCTCAGCCTGCCTAATCAGTCCTCAAATTCGCAGAGCGTTCTCAATCGCTTCTTCCTCTCCAATGTCATCTTTTCAATCAGATCATCTCAGCTCCTGGCGCCGCGCGTGCCTGCTGGTTGAATCCGTGAAAGAAGTCCAACCTAGCAGCCCCACCGGCCGCTTAACATTGGTTGCCATTCATACTCTTTCCATCCGCTGCGCCGCCTTGCTTGCCGAGTCGAGATCAGCGGAGAGAACCGAGTTTTCCCTGAATTGCCTGGTCGAAGCCGAGGCCACCCTGCAAGCCCTGATGTCAAAGCTCATTCAGATCGATCTCATCGGGCTCTTGAGTGACGACGAGGCTGCCCTGCTCCAATCGGAAACTGCTTACCTTAGCAGCTCCGTGACGACTTTGATCCGCAGCCTCAGATCACCCGAATAAAACTTACCAATCAAATTCCACTCCATTTAACCCATGGCCATTCTCGTTAACGAAAACAGCAAAATCATCGTGCAAGGCATCACTGGCAGCTTCGGCGGCCGTCATGCCAAGCTCTCACTCGACTACGGAACTCAAATCGTCGCAGGGGTCACCCCTGGCAAAGGCGGTCAGACTTTCGAAGGCCAAGTGCCTATCTTCGACACCGTCTCCCAGGCAGTCGAAGCGACCGGAGCCACCGTCTCAGTCATCTTCGTTCCACCACCATTCGCAGCTGATGCAATTCTCGAAGCCGTCGACGCCGAAGTCGAGCTCGTCGTCTGCATCACCGAGGGCATTCCAGTTGCCGATATGATGAAGGTCAAGAAGGCCATGCAAGGCAGCAGCACCCGCCTCATCGGGCCAAACTGCCCAGGTCTTGTCACTCCCGGCACAGGCGAAAAATCTCACGGCGGCTGCCGCATCGGCATCGCTCCAGGCTACATCCACAAGCGCGGCAATGTCGGCGTTGTTTCTCGCTCAGGCACACTCACCTACGAGGCCGTCTGGCAGCTCACTCAGCTCGGTTACGGCCAGTCGACCTGTGTCGGCATCGGTGGTGATCCAGTCAACGGCACCTCTCACCTCGACGTCCTCAAGATGTTCAATGAAGATCCTGAGACCGAAGCCATCATCATGATCGGTGAAATCGGCGGCAACGCTGAGGCCGAAGCCGCCCGCTGGGCCAAGGACAACTGCAAGAAGCCAATCGCCGCCTTCATCGCAGGAGCCACAGCCCCTCCTGGACGCCGCATGGGCCACGCAGGAGCAATCGTCGGCGGTGCCGATGATACCGCAGAAGCGAAAAAAGCCATCCTCAAGGAATGCGGCATCACCGTCGCAGAAACTCCAGCCGAAATGGGCCAAAAGCTCCTTGAAGCCTGGGGCAAGGCGTAACCGCCCGTCCTAAAAACTTCAAAAGCGCGATTCCTCACGGGGTCGCGCTTTTTTATTGCCTTCCCCCTAGAAAAACGTACCGAACTAGAGTCTATGAAAATCCTACCTATTATTATCGCTGGATCAGCGCTGATAGGCACTATCCATGCTGCTCAAATCATCACGCCCACCAGTTCTACTGCGACTCTCGCTAGTGGAGCAGGCACCCCTGGGGTAAACCTCTTTCCCGCTGCCAACCTTGTCGACGGTTCTGGTTTGTCCGCACCGCCAACCATCGCGACCTACACTACCGTAACCCACGGACAGGCTAGCGCTACCACTACTGCATGGACAACCGACGATCCAGCACCTGGTGGCGGTGACTGGTTTGGTGAAGATCCGGGCAATCGCGATATCTTTATCACGCTCCCGCTTGCCCAAACTTATTCCGTAACCGATCTCGTCTTTTGGGGGTATCATTTCGGCGGTCCTAACGGGAACGAAGCTCGTGAGTTTACGGTTGAATTTTCAACGGATGGAGGCAGCAATTACACAACATCGACAATTGTCGCATCTGCCCTTAGCGACTACGCCGTAGAAAATCAAACCACATTGAGTTTTGGTTCAAACTTCACTGCGGATGCCATTCGACTCCGGGTCACAGACAACCATTTTGGCGGCACCGCAGCCGGTGGCGACCGTGTCGGTCTTGGCGAAGTCCGTTTCATCGGCGATGTTATTCCTGAACCATCCTCAGCTTTGCTACTAGGCCTCGCTGGTGGCCTCCTAGGTCTCCGTCGTCGCCGCTAGTTTTCGGCACTTCGATTCTCAGCGCAGCTTGCCTTAGCAAGCTGCGCTTTTTTGTTTTTACTAGCCACACGTCAACCAATGCGAAACCGAATATGACCCCATAAGCCACCTCACCTCGCCCCAATTTGTCTCTTTCGAGTTGGGAGATAAAATATGGGTAGGGGCTTCTACTCCGCCTGCTTCAAGCGGATTGCACTTTCAGTCAGAGCCACGGTATCGAGAAACTTCTGATCAATGTCGGCGGACTCTGCGCGGAGAGTCTCGCAAATCGTCAATAGCTGGGATTCGCTTGGTGTCGAATCCGATCCTCGGAGGTATTCACCGAGCCCGATCAGCAAAAGAGAGGCGCGCATCGCCGGACTGCTGGATCTCCAAGCCATGACCTCAGCGTCTCTCTCTGATTTCAAAGGCGACTTTCCTCCCCGCAATTCAAAATTCAGCTCCAAAAGACTGCCTTCCATGAACCAGACCCGCGTTTGCTGCGACTCCAACTTTCGTAGGGAAACCGGACGACATTCGCCCTTGTCCGCTTCCGCCAATTGCTCGCCGAACAGGCGTAGGGTTCCTTCACCTTCAGCTCGCAAATTCGCTTCGGAAGCAGAACTTGGCAGACCAGCCAGAAGGATGGCACCTGAATCTCGCCAAGGGTGCTGGTAACGTCGAAGAAAGCTTCCCGGCCCCAGATCATCAGCAAAGACATTGGAAAGTTCGTCGATCCTGATCATCCCGACAGGGGGAAGTTTTGACTCCTCAATCACAGAACTCCTGAGTAATTCATAGGAGCCATTGCCTACCTTCATCTCCAGCTCCAGCACCGTCGGGCGGTTAATTCGCGTCAGGTCAGGGGAGCGCAGCGAAGCCACTTGATCGGGCTCAGGCCATTGCTCCAGAATCTTAGGCACCCCAGTGAGCTCGGGTTGCGCCGAGCCACCGCCAGGGTCAGCCGAAAAAGTAACTGGTGCCAGCCATTCTAAATTCGGAGCACCACCCGCCACGCCCGTATTGCCTCCATCAGAACCGCTCGCAAGCTCGTTTCCTTGATCCTGATTCACCAACCAGAACATCCCAGCCACACAGGCTGCAGCAGCCCCGACCCAAGCGCCACCGCGCCACAGGGCACGGCCCAGATGGAAGACTTCAGCCCCTTCAGCGACAGGAGCCAGACCTACCTGCTGTCGCAAGCTGGCAAGCTCTCCGGGCGAAAAGGCATAGCTCTCCGCCTCGAAGGCACCACGAATTGCAGCAGCAGTCTCCTTCAGACCCTCTAGCTCATCAGCCATCGCTGGATCACGACGCAGCTCCCTTTCGAAAGCTTCACGCTGATCTTGATCGAGTTCGTTGACCAAGTAGTCGGTCAGTTGTGATTCTCTAGAGTTCATGACTTCAAATGGCTGGGTTGCAGTTCTTCAGGCATCATTTCGCGTAATCGCTTGAGTCCCGTATGGAGCAGGAAGCCTACATTCCCTTCTTTCAACCCTGTTAACTCCGCAATCTCGCGATAACTTAGGTCTTGTTGGAATTTTAATCGAATGACTTCCTGCTGGTTGTCGGAAAGGCGGTCAATCAACTGCCAAATGACCTGATGCTGGTCTTCTTGATCAGCTCGCTCATCAGGCGACCAATCCTCGCTCACCAACTCGGCGCGATTGTCATCATCGAGTGCCACCAAGCGCTTGTTTTTCCGAATTTGATCCAGCGCCCCGTTCCGACAAACGGTGAAGAGCCAGGTCTTCAAGCCCCTCTCGACCTTTTCGGTCTTTTGCTGGGAGAGCTTGATAAAGGTGTCTTGAACGACATCTTTCGAACGGTCCAGGTCCTTGAGGAACCCCATGGCATAGCCAATCAAGGGCCCCTGAAAATCATTCAGTGCCTCTTCAATGAGTTGTTGGGATACCTTTGCCATGGTGAAAGATTCAGAGTGCCCTTCGCCGCTCTTTCCTCGTCGCATAAGACTAACGCAAGAGACCCACGACCCTTAGAAAAATTCGCCCTGAGCACCAAAAAAGACCGACGTCTCTCAACGTCAGCCTTGGAAAAGAACAACTTTGGGACCTCTCAGCGACGGCGGCGGAGAGCCATTCCGGCCAAGCCAGTCAATAACATGACCGACGACGAAGGCTCTGGAACCACGTCAGAGAAAGAAGATGCGACCGTCAAATTGCTAATCGTCGCCGCACCCGGCGAACCGCCAGCCCTACTGGTGAACTGAGAAATGCCATCCAAGTTCCAATCGGTGCGCTCGATGTCCGGAGCACTTTCCAATGAGGAACCATCGGGATTAACCCAGACCTTCCAAGTATCTAAACCGCCAGTATTCTGCGACAGCTGGACCAACAGCGAAACGGTTTCGCCAACAGTGTAAGCAGTAGCCGAATTCTCAATGGTTGGTCCCGCGCCGGCACCATAGTTCAATGACTCCCAGCCGTTGCCAACCAAGAGCAGCTCACCTGCACCAAAAACACCCATACCACCGTAGAATCCGCCGGTTCCCGACTCTCCGTTGTTGTTCGAAATGGTCCAATCGAATCGGATAAAAGTCGTCTGCCCGGCATTGAGGTTGGTGATCCAATCGCCAGTATCATTGCTGGTGTCCACGATGACTGTGCCAGCACCGCCATCCGAGCCATTGATTGGACCGGCAACGGACTGAATGATCGCACCACTGGAAATGGAGGTGCCCAACAAACCAGCCACTAAGGCTGAAGAGAGAAGCTTCTGACGCTTCGAACCGTATTTCGTTTTCATGAGGGGTAGTAGATATCGATTGCGCTGAAAACGCTCAATCTAACGGAGACAATGAAGATTCCTGAAATGCGTGTCAATCCAGATCTAGATGAGACTTAGCAATTTAAAGCTACCGATAAGGACTCTCCAAAACCAACAGGCACAAGCACTGGCGATAGATCGAATTTGAAGTGAAGGACGCTGCTATTGCGTTAGGTCTCCCGGCACCGCCAGGGGCGGGCCACGAACCGTCGTCTTTTTGGTGATCGAGCAATTGGCTAATCCTACCTTCAGCCCAAAGCCGCCCCTTGGCACTCTTCCGCACCGCCAGGGCCTCGTAATAGAGCGCATAGAGGTCGCACCACTCAGTATCGTATTCGAATTTTGACTTGCGGCCGATGTATGCCAGACCTCGCTTTGCCTCCCGGCCATCACCTCGGCCCATCAGGTAAAGGGTATGAACGCCCACCCCAGTCAATGTATCGTAACCGAAGTTGCCCAGCCCCTGTTTTCCCGAGTAACCGAAGCCTCCGCTAGGATTCGCTCGTTGCTCAACGTAATCAGCTGCCTTCTCCAAGGCTTCATTTAGCCCTTCAAATTCAAGCTTGGTATCCCTACACGCGCTGAGAGCCTGGATTTGCCAACCTGATATTGATAGATCCCCGCCCCGGGCTCCATCTCGATCATAATCATAACACCAGCCACCTGAAGTCCGGTGTTGATTGTCGATAATGAGCTGCCCGGCCCTTTGCACCGTCTCCTTGAGATTGGGAATGTGGATTCTCAGGCCATTGCAAATGGCGTAGGCCTCTGCCAGAGCGTAGGTCGCAACAGCATGCTCATAACACCAATGTTTATCTTCCGTGCTCCTGGCCAAGCGGCCCTTATTCTTCTCAGCATTGGCAATCAGAAATATCATCGCCTTCATGGCGCTCTCGCCAAACTCTTCGCTGAGCGGAGTCTTTCCATTGCCCAGATAGGACATCAAGGCCATCGCTGTCATCGCAACTGTTTGGGATCCCTCATTCCAAGAACCATCGGGATCTTGCCGTTGCTTCAGCCAGCGCAAGCCCTCTAAAGTCGCCTCATCAGCCCGAGCACCCACTCGAGGTTTATTCCAATTTGCAAGGCGTTCTTCGGAGACGAAACGACGACGGTAAGCGGGCGGAACTGACAAATAAGCACCATACTTCTCAAGCATCTTCTCGAAGTATGCCTGATCCTCATCCTTGAAATAAGCCAGCTCTGCATCGACAAACTTCCCCGAAGGCAGCCGCAACTTCACGGTCTGAGCTTGCTCATCGAGCGAGATAAAGTCGGCCTCGAGCGTCTTCTTTCCATCCCGGCTAACAAACTCCCGCGCAGAAAGAGCAGTCGCGACCACGAAGAGTAGTAAAAGAGGCAAAAGGCGGGCAGGCATCCAACAGAACTAACCCACGATCAAAGCCTAGGTCAAGGCCGTCGCTCCCAAGAGGCCACCCAGCATTTTTCACCTTTCTCGCTTTCCAGAATTTGCCTGAATGACTAGACCTACTGGGTGACTCAGCCACTCAAAGAGACGACCGACAACGAAGAGATGCCGCGCGAGCGTCTGCGCCGTCACGGCCCGGGCTCTTTGAGTAATTCGGAGCTTTTGGCGATCCTGCTTCGGATCGGATCGGTTGGGGAAAATGTGATGGACCTTTCGGCCCGCATTTTGCGCGAAAGTGGCGGCTTCCGGAACCTGTCGAGGATGGATCTGGATCACTTAACCAAGATCAAGGGGATCGGGCTCGCGAAAGCCGTGCAACTGAAAGCCGCACTTGAGATTGCCAGCCGGCTCCAGCGAGAAGAAGTCACCGCGACACCACTCAACCATCCCCGCTTGGTGTATGACCTGATGGCCCCTCAAATGCTGACTTTCTCTCAAGAAGTCTTGATGGTGATTTGCTGCGACACCCGTTTGCGACCAGTTTCGATTGTCGAGGTTTCCAAAGGAACTAGCAACCAGACCCTGGCTCACGCACCAGACATCTTGAAAAAAGTCCTGCTCTCCGATGGCAACAGCTTCGTGCTCGTTCATAACCACCCTTCGGGCGACCCCTCACCAAGCCGTGCCGATATTGCTTTTACGAAGCGATTGAAGGAGGCCTCCGATCTGCTCGATGTGAAACTTGTCGACCACGTCATTATTGGATCGCCAGCCCCCAGGCGCGAGCCGTTCTATTCTTTTGCCGAGGACGGCGAACTCTGATTTTCATTTCCTCCATCCCATGATCCATCCCAGCGCCATTATCAGCGACGAAGCCACTATTGCCGATGGAGTAGAAATCGGCCCGTTCACCATCATCGAAGGCAAGGTCGACATCGCGGCAGGATGTAAAATCGGGGGCCACGCGTGGCTCAAGGGACCTCTCAGTATCGCCGAGAATAACCAGATTGGCTTTGGAGCCATCATCGGGGCCGATCCGCAGGACCGGAGTTTCGATCCAAGTGTCGATGGCGGCACCAAGATCGGAACGGATAATATCTTTCGGGAATATGTGACCATCCACCGCAATACCCAGCCAGGGAAATTCACCACCATTGGCAACCACAACTTCCTTATGACGGGAGCGCATCTCGCGCACGATGTCGTCATGGGCGATCACAATAACCTAGCCAACAACGTGCTTGTCGCAGGACACGTCAGTATTGGAAATTCTGCATTTATCGGTGGTGGTGCGGTTTTCCATCAGTTCATCCGCATCGGTGACTTCGCCATTGCCCAGGGAAATTCGGGGTTTTCCAAGGACCTCCCGCCCTTCTGCCTCGGTCACCACGTCAATCGAATTTCAGGTCTCAACGTCATCGGCATGCGCAGGGCCGGGCTTTCTCCATCCGAGCGCCAGCAGGTCAAGGCCGCCTACAAAATGATCTTCCGTAGCAGCGCGACGCTCCCTCAAGCACTAGCTGCAGCAGACGAACGAGATGACTGGAGCGAGCCAGCCAAGCGCTTCTTTGACTTCTTTAGAACCCCATCCAAAAAAGGCGTGCTGACCCGCGAGGGAGACTGAGGCCAGAGAGATTTCTAACATGAAAAAGCATCCGCTCAACTTCCACCGGATCACCGCCGAGCAATCTATTGAGGAAGCCCGCGCCTTCTATCAAGACCTGGCCAAGCGTCGTTCGGTCCGAGAATTTTCGAGCGATCTGATCCCTGATGGCGTCATTGAATCCTGTCTGCTTGCCGCCGGCACCGCTCCCAACGGCGCGAATCTACAGCCCTGGCATTTTGCCGTCATCACAAGCCAATCCAAGAAGCAGGAAATCAGGCTGGCAGCTGAGGCGGAAGAGCGCGAATTTTACGAATCGCGGGCGCCACAGGGCTGGCTCGATACCCTCGCCCCTCTTGGCACCGATGCGCACAAGCCCTTTCTTGAAGAAGCTCCGGCACTCATCGCGATCTTTCAGAAGTCGCGGACTGTCGACAGCAATGGTAAGGCCACCAAGACCTACTACCCGAAAGAATCAGTCGGAATTGCAACCGGGATGCTTATCACCGCCCTTCACCGCAGTGGCTTGGCGACTCTCACCCACACCCCGAGTCCGATGAATTTTCTAAATCAGGCACTGGACCGCCCTAGCGAAGAAAAGCCCTTTCTGTTGCTCGTCGTCGGCTATCCCGCCGCAAACTGTGAAGTGCCGGAAATCACCAAGCTGCCTCTCGAGAGGATCAGCTCGTGGCATTAGACTAGGTTTGATCTACTCAAGCACCCGGGCGCTCGTCCCAAGGGATGGGCTTCGCTTCGCAGACCTTGCGCCACCCTGGAAAATTCCACGTATTCGGAAATCCCGCGCACTGCCTAGGCTTGACCGGATTAATCGCGCAGCCGCCATCGACTAGAAAGTAGCACTCGTGGTTCGGCTTCTCAATAATCGAGAGTCCGTTGCGCTTAGTCCGCAGGCGGGTGAAACGGTCAATGAAGTCCTGCTCTTCCAGCCCGAGAAATTCGGCAATGGCAGATGTCTCGTCAGGCTCGATTTTAACATCGCCCGGCCACTTGCAACATGCCGTGCAGCGCTGGCACTCATACCAGACCTTTGGGTCAGCACTCATCACCAGAAATCGAAGAAAGTCCGCTTCTCAGCGGGCCGATGCGTAGTGATTCGCAGAAGAATCGCCCTGCGACGGTGGAGTGGTAATCTGGCGATAATACGTATTCACGCGGCTCTGGAACCAGCGCCACTTGCGGCCTGGCTTTCCATTGTCCAGTAGGAAGTGCGGACAATTCTTGTTCGGCTTGCTGTAGCCCTTGCGCGGCCAGTGGTAGTGGGGAACGACGTTGCGGAGCGGGATTCGATTTTCAACCATCAAGACAGCCGTCAATTTGGCAGTCCGGTCAATCGTGCGTGAGAGGTTGTTGCCCTTGTGCTCGCACATCTCGATGCCAATCGAATACTTGTTCCCAGGCCCGTGAAGATCAGCGTGATCACCTTGCTCGTTGAGCGGCAAGTGCTGCACCGCCACGTTCTCGTCTACCGTGAAATGCCAGCCCATGTAGCCAATCCGCCCACCTCGCAATTTGCCACCATGCAAAGCCTTGGCGTGACGCCAGGCATCCGCACCAGTGGAGAAATTCTGGGTGCTGTGAATGGTTATGTAGCGAGGCGTCAAACGACGAAACTTCCGCCGCGCATAACGACCATTCTTGAGGATTGATTTTTTCAAATTCACCTCACGCTTGAGGCTTGCAACGCTCTTCGGTGACACGGAAGCACTATTGCTGGTCGAAGTTAAAGGAGCCGAAAAATTCGGCAGCGAATCGCTTGAGCAGGAGATAATCGCACCAAGAGCAATCACACCAGTCAAGGGGAGTAAAATGGAATACCAACGCGACATAGGCTACTTATTAGCAACAATTACGGTTCATGCAAAGGGAAGTATTTCATTTTTCTTAATAAACCTTGAAGGGCCCCCTCGTTGAATGACGCGAAGGGCTAGATCGGAACGGCCTTTTTGCTTCCCTCGAAGGTGCATTAATTTATTCTGCCTGAATGAGCACCCTCCGCGCCATCGGCCTCCTTTTTTTCTGTCTCACCACCCTTTCCGCTCAGCCCTACGCAATCACCCCTAAGCCTGCAGAAATTCGGTTGGACGAGGGAAAATGCACCATCGGCTCAGGCGCTTTCGTCCACGCTCGCGATACCATGGACCCGCGCGCTTCAATCTTCGCCAAGCTGAGTGAAGCGGCTGGATTTGCACTTAAAATGGCTCCCGCCGATGCCTCCTGTGCGATTCAATTCCTCTCCGCCGACATGCTAGCCAGCTCTTCCAAGGCCACAAAACCCCAGGGAGAAGGCTACGTCATCTGGATTCGTGAGACCACGATCAATGCTTACGCCGCCACTCCGGCCGGACACTTCAACGCTCAGCAAACCGTTCTCCAACTCCTTGAAGGTGCCAAAAAAACAAAGGGCAGCCTCACCCTCCCCTGTGGCCTGATTGAGGATTCGCCTCGGTTCGCTTGGAGAGGCTTCATGTTGGACGAAAGCCGGCATTTCACCGGAGTGGACGGGGTCAAGCGCATCCTCGATGCCATGGCTCGCTATAAGCTGAATCGCTTCCACTGGCACCTCACCGACTCCCCTGGTTGGCGCATTGAGATCAAGAAATACCCGAAACTTACAAGTATCGGCGGACGCGGCAGTGAGACCAATCGCAGTCCCGATGCACCAGTCGAATTCTACACCCAAGAACAGATCCGAGAGATCCTTGCCTACGCGAAAGAACGTCACATCACCGTTATCCCTGAGATCGACATGCCAGGCCATGCAGATGCTGCAGTCCTCGCCTATCCCGAGCATGACGGTGGCGGATTCACCAAGAAGGATGCTCCTGATAAGTGGCCTCATTTCACCTTCAATCCAGCCAAACCGGAGACCCTCGCCTTTCTCAAAGACATTCTCACTGAAGTTTCCCAACTGTTCCCCGATGCCGGCGTCATTCACTTCGGTGGTGATGAAGTGCACTTTGGGTGGAAGAAGTGGCCTGAACTCCCAGAAGTCCAAGCACTGATGAAGCGTGAAGGATTCACCGAACTCCCCGAGATCGAGCGCTGGTTTAATCAGAAAATTGCGTCCGACATCAACGAACTTGGCCTCACCGCCGCAGGCTGGGACGAGATTGCCGATGACGGGCTCGATGTCGAAAAGACTCTAGTCTTCTGGTGGCGGCACGACAAAGTGAACGTTCTCCAGCAAGCCCTTGAGAGCGGACATCAGGTCGTGCTCTGCCCCCGCCGACCGCTCTACTTCGACTTCCTGCAAGATGAGTCCCATAAAGTCGGGCGACGCTGGGGCGGTATCGTTCCGATTGAGGATACCTACCGCTTCCCGGACTCCTTGGAGATCGACGCTAAGTTCTGGCCTCAAGTTCAAGGACTCCAAGCCTGTCTCTGGACCGAGGCTGCCGCGACCCAAGCCCGCCGCGACTTTCTCACTTGGCCCCGGCTCATCGCAGTTGGCGAGGCCTCTTGGACGGCTGCTGACAACAAGGATCTAGATGAGTTCATGGGAATCATCCCGCGCGAGGTGGCGTGGCTCAGGGCCCACGGCATCGCCGCGTGGGATCCTATCGAAAAGTCACCTGAGGTCACCGAGTAACCCCGATTTTGACGACCTACCTCAATCGCAAGAGCATCCTTGAGGATGCCACCTATTATCGGCTGGACCCAACGGGCATCTCACTAATGTCCGAGAAAGATGGCGAAAAGGGCCATATCCCCTACAGCTCGATTCGCAGCCTCCACCTCAGCTTCGCACCCTCGAGGGTGCAGGCCAACCGCTACTTGGCGGATATCGGCACCAGTTCAGGAAAATTCCGGCTTTCGAGCGAGCGCTACCTTGGCCCCATGGAATTCGAAGACCAAGGTTCACAATATCGAGAATGGCTACGCGAACTCCAGCAGCGACTTCTCCAAGCCGGAGTTCCCGTGCAATGT
>CAXIBU010000004.1:0-36560 GCA_964021555.1 uncultured Verrucomicrobiales bacterium
TCGCCGGGGCCGCGATAGCGGATGCTTCGAGGGCAAGAGGGGTGGTTGAACTACCTTTCTTGCCCCCTTTTAGTAAGGGTGAACTCAGCCTTTGTGGGCCTTGAAGATCTCGAGGGTGGCTTTTCGTTCGTCGTTATGGTCGACGATGGGAGCGGGGTAGTCCTTTGTTAGAGAGTTACCGTCCTTTGGTGCTTCGTGGAGGCGTTTGGGGTCGATATCTTTGAGCTCGGGAACCCAGGTCTTGATGTATTTGCCTTCAGGATCGAAGCGCTTGGATTGGGTCCACGGGTTTTGGATGCGAAAATACGGTGCCGCATCGGCTCCGGTGCCGGCGGACCATTGCCAGCCGCCGTTATTCGAGGCGATCTCGCCATCGAGCAGCTGTTGCATGAAATATCTCTCACCCAGCCTCCAATCGAGGTGCAGGTCTTTGGTGAGAAACATGGCGGTAATCATCCGAAGGCGATTGTGCATGAAGCCCGTTTGCTTGAGCTGGCGCATCCCTGCATCGACAATAGGAAAGCCGGTCTTGCCATTTTTCCACGCCTCGAAGCTTTCTCCTGCCTTTTCCCACGGCAGACCGACCCAGTCGCTATTGAATTCTTCTTCCAGCACCTTGGGGTAGTGGGCGAGGATGGCCATGTAGAATTCGCGCCAAGCGAGCTCACTGATGTAGGTTTCGGCGCCTTTGCGGACGATGCTTGATGGATCTTTGGTCAGCGGATGAACCGCGTGGAAAACCGTGCGCGCGGAGATGGTGCCAAATCTGAGGTCCTGAGACAGTCGTGAGGTGCCCTTGACCGAGGGGATGTCACGGGTCTCATGATAATTGCCGATGACGTTCGAGACGGCATTTTTCAAACGCTCCCTGGCCGCCTTCTCTCCCGCTTCGAGCAGGTCGCAGGAGGTGGGTTCCAGGCCCCAGGTTTCCAGGCTTGGAAGGGAATCGCTAGCGATGCCTTTGGGCGTCGTGATCTTGCGAGGTTTGGGTAATGGCTTAGGCTTGTGGAGTTTGAGCCAAGCGTTTTTGTAGGGTGTGAAGACGCGGTAGGGTGAATCATTGCTCTTCGTGAGAACTTCACTTTCATCGTGCATGACGACATCCTTGTGTCCGTGAAAGTCGACACCGAATTCAGAACATAGCTGCTGAAGCTGTTTTTCGACTTTTTTGCCAAATGGGTCGGGGTCGCGATTGAAGAAAAGGGCGTCGATTTTGTGCTCCTTGATGAATTCCTCAAGCACTTCGACGGCGCTGCCCTGGCGGATGATGAGCTGACCACCGAGATGGTCGATGTTCTTGGAGAGCGATTCTAGGCAATTGCAGAGAAACTGCTGGCGGGCGGGGCCTGTCCAGTGATGTTCGCCCTTCCAATCGGACGCAATGTAAAGTGGCACCACTTCTTCGGAACTTCGGAGGGCATGGTAGAAGCCGGAATTATCGGCGATGCGGAGATCTCGACGGAACCAATGGATGGCGCGCTGGTAGGTCATTTGATAGAGCTTGTCTGTTAGGTAGAAATAACGAAGGTTCCGCACTTTTCAGTAACGGAACCTTGGGGAAAATCGGGAAGCCGGAGAAGTCAGTTAGCTAGGAGCTTCTCCGCCTTCTTGATGGTGGTTTTGCTCAGCTTGCCATTGACGCGACGAGAGCTATCCAACAGCTGCCTGAGCTCGCTGAGATGCTTCTCCGCTGCGGCGAGTGCCTTGCGTCCGCCACCGTAGCTTTTGTCAGAATAATACTTAACGAAAGTCTTACCGGCGCGACTGATACACAGGCGCCAGCCTTGGAAGGCGGTAGTCTCGTAAGTGAATCGGGTCAGATTGCGTTTGGATTTCATCGTTATGGGTTGGTTAATCGGAGCCGATTTCCTATGTGAGCAACTTGCTGCACAGGCGTCTAACTCCAACCCTTTATCTATCGCGCAGCTTGGAATTTTTTCCACCGATTTTCTGATAAAATTTCGGAAATATTAGAAATAAACAAAATAAGCGGTCAAAAGCGATTGCAGGGATGGGGGGGAAGTGGCTAGGCTGCGCGCGTGGCAACCGATAGCAAAGATGTTCAGACCAGCAGCGCGGAGCAAGGCTCCCTGCGTGAAGAGTCGCGTCGAGTTTACCGTTTCATGTTGGAAGCCAGGCTCATGGAAGCCAAGTTCGGCAGTCTTTACCGGGCCGGGAAGGTTCTTGGCGGCGTTTATCTGGGAAAGGGGCAGGAGGCTGTTAGTGCGGCACTGGGCAGTCGCTTGACCAAGGGCAAGGACGTCTTTGCCCCTTTGATTCGTGATCAGGCGGGGCGCATGGCTTTTGGAGAGGAACCTCTGGATGCAATTCGCACTTACCTGGGGTCCTCACTGGGGCCGATGCGCGGACGCGACGGCAATATCCACCGCGGTCGACCATCTGAGGGGATGTTGGCGATGATCAGTCACCTGGGTGCCCAGATTGCGGTGATGGCTGGAGTGCTCTTTGCCCGTCGAATGAAGGGCGAGCTTGGAGATTCGGTCGGTGCGAGCTGTATCGGCGACGGGGGGACTTCAACGGGAGCCTTTCACGAGGCGATGAACATGATCGGGGTAGAGAAGTTGCCTGTGGTGATGGTGGTGGCCAATAATCAGTTTGCCTACTCGACCCCTAACAGCTCTCAATTTGCCTGTGATAATTTGATTTCACGAGCGCCAGGCTACGGCTTTGCAGCTCATTCGGTTGACGGAACGAGCTTGATCGACTGTGTGGAGGTCATGGGCCGAGCGGTTACCGCCGCCCGAGCGGGGGAGGGCCCACAGATGGTGGAAGCCCATTTGCTGCGCTTGGCGGGGCACGGCGAACACGACGACGGGGCCTACGTTCCTGAGGAGATCCGTAACAGCCCTTACGGAAGGGACTGCATGGAGGTGGGGCAAGCGGAGCTCGAAGAGCGGGGCTGGGTCGAAAGTGGTGAGATTGAGCACTGGAGTGAGACTTATTCCGCGGAGCTTCAATCATGGGTCGCCCAAGTGCAGCGCGAAGACGGGCCTGATCCTCGGGTAGAACCTTGGGAGGCGCTTTCCAGCCTTCAGCACGCCGATCGTATTTGGTGAGAAACTGACTTTTAAGAATTCATGAGTGTCGCCTACATTGATGCCATCCACCAAGCTCAGCGTGAACTGCTCGAGGAAGACGATCGCGTCTTTATTTACGGTCAAGATATTGCTTCTTTCGGCGGTGCCTTTAAGGCGACTAAAGGGCTCGCTGAGGCCTTTCCCGGCCGGGTGATTGACTCACCGATTAGCGAGGATGCGATGATTGGTCTGGCCGTTGGTGCCGCAATCGAAGGGCTGCACCCGATCATTGAAATGCAATTTGCTGACTTTTCGTCAGTGGCCTTCAACCAGATCGTTAATCAAGCGGCGACCCATTATTACCGGACTGGGATACCGATCCCGATAACGGTTAGAATGCCCTCAGGTGGCACACCTGGTTCGGGGCCATTTCACTCGCAGAGTGTGGAATCGATCTATGCGCATTACCCGGGCCTGGTGGTGGCGACCCCGGCAACGGTCTCGGACGCCTATCATCTGCTCAAGGAATCGGTCAGATCCGCTGATCCGGTGGTGTTCTGCGAGCATAAGTTTTTGTATCGTTGGCTAAAGTCGGATGCCATTGATCCTGAGCCGCTGCCGATTGGCAAGGCCAGGCTGGCTCGCTCGGGCAAGCACGCGACGGTGGTTGCGTATGGGGCGATGGTCCACGAGGCTGTTCGTGCGGCGAATGTTCTGCAAAAAGAGGACGGCTGGGAGATTGAGGTGGTGGATCTGCGCACCGTCAAGCCACTGGATACCGATACTATCATTGCCTCGGTCGCGCGGACGGGGCGACTGCTCGCGGTTGGCGAGGCGTTTCCTTGGGGTGGCGTAACGGCTGAAGTCGTGGCTCGTGTGGTCGCGGACGGATTCCACCTGCTAGATGCGCCCCCGCAGCGGCACAACGCGCGCGATACGCCTGTCCCGTATCATCCGAAACTTTGGGCCGAGCACCGCCCGACCCCTGACAGTATTGCTTCAGCTCTCCGTCACCTTCTTCGATTTTAATATTTGTTCCAATGCCGACACTTCCCATCCTCATGCCCCAACTCGGGGAATCCATTGCCGAAGCGACAGTCGTTCGAATTCTCGTGAAGGCGGGAGAGAGGGTGGAGACGGATCAAGAGGTGATTGAGGTAGAGACCAATAAGGCCACGATGGCAGTGACGACCTTGTGTGGCGGATTGGTGAAAGAGGTTCTGGCTGAGGAGGGAGAGACCTATGGGGTTGGTTCCGTTCTCGGGACGCTTGAGCTCACCGATGAGGAGTTAGAGGCTTCAGGCTTGGACTCGATTGAGGAAACTCATGCTCCGGAGGGATTCGAGGCCGACACAGAGAGTGAGCCGGAAGCCGAGCAAGAGGCGAATTTACACTTCCGTCAGGAAGGCGGCGATTATCGGGAGCCGGTGGCGGTCGAGCCGAGCGTTCGCGGATTGCCTGTGCCTGCTGGTGCCAAAGGCGCTCACTACATCTCGCCCCGCCTGCGCGCGCGGATGACTGAGCTAGGACTGAGAGCTGCCGACATTTCAGCGATCCCCGGGACGGGCGCCGGTGGTCGGGTGACGGTGTCGGATTTGGAGAGCTTTCTGGACTACGTCTCCTCTTGGCCGAGTTCGACCGCCTCACCGATGCGATTGGCGGTGGCGGATGCGATGCGCCGGAGCGGTAATCGCCCGCTGGCAAGCGTCGGTATGCCCTTATCGATGGAGCGTTTGTTGCTGCACCGCAAGGAGCAGGTCACCAAGCCTGGAATCACATTGTATTTGGTTAGAGCACTTGCGCTAGCGCTGGCAGAGCGGCCGCACTGCGCGGGTTACTTAATAGGGGAAAGTTTTGTTCATCCGAAGAGTTTCGACATTGGCCTCGCGGTTGAGGTCGGCGACGGGGTGATGGTGCCAGTCTTGCGGGAAGTGGACAAACAGTCACTGAGTGAGCTTGGGAAGGAATACAATCATTTGGTCGAGCTCGCTCAGAACCGTAAGCTCGGCGAGAAGTATTCGAAAGGCGGGATCGCAACGGTGACGAATTTCGGAGTATTTGGGATCACTTGGGCGACACCCATTCCGCTGCCGACGGAGACTTTGATTCTGGGCCTTGGTGCTGGTCGGAAAGTGCCGGTGTGGAGCGAGGAGGTAGGGGCCTTTGTCCCAGTGACCCAAGCTGAGCTGGTGCTGAGCTTCGACCACCGAGTGATTGATGGTGGCGACGCTGGCAAACTCTTGCAGCACGTGGTTGAGCTCCTGAACTCCCCTGACAAACTCTGATGTCTGAAGCTACGGAAATAAAGCCAAAGGCACTCGGCTGGTTTCGAATTTACCTCGGCCTGATCGTGCTCCTTTATCTCGGGATATTGGGGACAGGGATTTGGTTGTCCTTGAATCCTGGCATGCTGGAGCAATTGGAAGGGGTGGAGACGGCCCAGGCGAATCTGGCGGTCGGGGTTTATTGTGGCGTAGGAGCTCTTTTCTCGGTGGTCTTTGCGGCGGGATTTTTTCTAAAGCGAGAGCCTTGGCACTGGATGGCCGGAGCTCTCTTGATTGCGATGAGTTTGGGGCTGTGTGTGACTTTGATTCCTGGCTTCATCCTATTCTACTTCTGGCTCCAACCAGAAGTTAGGCATTGGTTTGGGCGAGATTGAGGTGAACTGACGCTCATTTTTCCCATAGAATGGGGGAATTCTTGCTTTTTTGGCGAATTTCGGCTATGCCACAAGGGCATGAGTGAGAGCCCATACCAGATTTTACTTTTCTATCTCTACTGTCCAATCGAGGACCCGATCGCGTGGCGTGATGCCCACCGCGAATTGGGGGCCCGTCTCGACATGAAGGGCAGGGTGATTGTGGCCAAGGAAGGGATTAACGGCACGGCATCCGGCACCCCGGAGGCATGTGCGGAATACATGGCGGCCATCAAGTCGGATCCCTTGACTGCCGATACTTGGTTCAAGGTCGATCCCGTGGACGAGCATCAATTTCCCAAAATGTCGGTCAAGGCTCGTGATGAAATCGTCTCGCTGCACTTGGGTGATGACGACTTTTCTCCTCTTGAGACGACCGGCAAATACCTCGATCCACCGCAATGGCGCGAAGCGCTGGCGGACCCGGATACGGTGGTGATCGACGCTCGTAACAAGTATGAGTGGGAGCTTGGGCGCTTTGAAAATGCGGTGTTACCCCCCGTTGATAGCTTCCGTGAATTGCCGGAGTGGATCCGTGACAATCGTGAGAAATTCGAAGGGAAAAAGATTCTAACCTACTGCACTGGTGGCATTCGCTGCGAAAAATTCAGTGGTTTCTTGGTCCGTGAAGGCTTCGAAGACGTCAGCCAGTTGCATGGCGGCATCTGGGCCTATGCGAATGACGAAGAGGTTAGAGGCGATAAGTTCGAAGGCAGCTGCTATGTCTTCGACGGCCGGATTTCGATGCCTGTGAACCACACGGATTCCGCAAAGAGCGTCTCGGTGTGTTCGGTGACAGGCAAGGCTAGTGAACGATACGTGAACTGTCGCAACAAGCGGTGCAATCGGAAGTTCTTCTTGTCAGAAGAAGGTGAGAGTCAATTTGGAAAATTCTGTTGCGAACCCTGCAAACAGCGCGTTCTTGAACTAGAAAAAACTCTATTTGAGGAGGCCGAACGAGAACCGGTCTGATGAATTTCCGAAAACCCTCCCCCATTATGTGCGCGACCCCCTCAACCCCCCCCGACAAAGAGCTACGATTCGATTTCGAAACGCCGCAAGCTCTACATTCCTTATTCGGCAACGACGTCAATTTGCTGCGCTATGCCGAAGATGAGCTGGGGCTCAAACTGATCACCCGGGATGGCTGGCTCAAAGCTCGCGGTCCTAAAGGTGCTCTGGAGCGGCTGAAGTCAGCCTTGGAAGATCTCGAACAGTCAGTGATACAAGGGGCAGTTATCGGAGAAAGGGAATTTAAGATGGCGGTCGATGTTGCTTCGCTTGGCTCGAGCGAAAGGGTCTCTGACATGACGAAATACAGTCTTTTGGCGAAGACTGGGCGGCGCAGCGTGCGGCCAAAGAGTCCTCAGCAATTGAACTACCTCAAGTTGATGGAGGAAAATGAGGTTGTCTTCGGCCTGGGACCTGCTGGCACGGGTAAAACCTATCTGGCGATGGCCATGGGCTTGGCTCTGTTGCAGGCGAAACAGGTTTCGCGAATCGTCCTGACCCGGCCGGCGGTGGAAGCGGGTGAGGCTCTCGGATTCCTCCCAGGTGACCTACAAGAGAAAGTGGCACCGTATTTGCGCCCGCTTTACGATGCCATGCACGACATGTTACCAGCGCAGGAGGGCGCGAAATTACTCGAAGATGGAATCGTCGAAATCGCACCACTCGCCTACATGCGCGGGCGCACTTTGGCGAACAGCTTTGTCATTTTAGATGAAGCTCAAAATACGACCTGCGAGCAAATGTTCATGTTCCTGACGAGGATCGGTGAAGGCTCGCGGTGCGTGGTGACGGGTGATGGCAGCCAAGTGGATCTTAGGCGAGGGCAGGTCTCCGGGCTGCATGAGGCCGAGCGAGCGCTTGAGGGCGTTGCAGGAGTCGCATTCAATCGCTTTACTGGATCGGACGTGGTGCGTCATCCTGTGGTAGCTCGCATCATCGAAGCTTACGATTCCCACCGCGCGCAGAGCCAGTAACCCACAGCTCGGTGGCTCTGGGCGGATTTCAGAGGGTTAAGTGCAAAAAGGCGGACGGATTCCACGATTGCGTTTTTCCAAGCACCAGTTTAGCCTCGCGCCGTTGAAAAATAGGTCGTTCGCCGACTTCTCAACGATCAACTCCGACACACTTCAATTTTGGGCCTTTTCGATACAATCAAGCGCTGGCGCCTCGAACGCCAGGGGATGTCCAGTGGTCGGAAACGGCGCACCGGGGATGAGCATGCGCTGAAGCAGAACTTGGAAGAGAGCTGGGTCATCCGCTGGTCTCTATATGCTTTGGCTGGTTTCGGTCTGTTGGCTTTGGTGGAAACCGGTGGGCATGCCGGAACTTTCGCGGGCGATCCGCTTCGGTCGATCACGGCGGTCATCGCGGTTTATGCGACGGCTTTGATCATGTTCAACGTGAACCATGAGGATACGGCTAGGAGCAATAGCCGCATCATTTTACTGTTTGGCGGGATTTTTCTTCACCTCTTGGCGGTTCGTGGGGTTGGGAACGTGATTGGACGGCTGCAGGTCGATCCGATGATGGCGTTCCTAGCCATTCCATTCGCCCTCGCTCCGATGATTCACTCAGTGTTGTTGGGCCGCAATCATGGCGTCTTTTCAGCCATTTTTGTCAGTCTCTTTGGGTGCCTGATGATTACATCTGACCAAGTTCTGCAATACATTGTAATGAGCTTAGTGGCTGGATTTATCGCCGTTTATTTGACGCGCAATGTGCGCCGTCGCGGTAGCCTTTTGCGCGCTGGTTTTTACGTGGGGGCGGTTTGTTTGATCCTGGCGTATGCGTTTGGGTTGATCGGGCTTGAATTCAATGACCCTGAGAGCCTGAAAATCGCTGCGTGGAAAAGCCTGACAACCTTCGGGACGGGAGTGCTAACGGCCATGGTCATCAGCGGACTGCTGCCAATGTTGGAGGGCGTCTTTGGCCTCACTACGCCAATTAGTTGGCTCGAGTTATCCGACCTCAACCACCGTTTGCTGCGCCGGATGCAGCTCGAGATTCCCGGGACCTTTCACCATAGCCTGGTGGTCGCCTCCCTATCCGAGGCCGCGGCCGAGGAGATCGGGGCAAATGCGGTGATGTGCCGGGTGTGTTCTTATTTTCACGACATCGGCAAGCTCAATAAACCATCGTATTTCATCGAAAACCAGATCGAAGGTCAGGTGAACCCCCACGATGCACTGACGCCCACAATGAGCGCTCTGGTAATCATTGCGCACGTCAAAGACGGCGTCGATCTGGCGATGAAGCATAAGCTCAACAAGGAGATCGTGGATGTCATCAGCGAGCATCATGGCGACTCTTTAGTGGCGTATTTTTACCACAAGGCTGTGCGCCAGCGTGATGAGATGGAAGAGGCTGTCGAGAAGGGCGAGGGTAATGCGGATGACCTGCCCAACGTTGACAAAAAGTCATTCCAATATCCCGGGCCGCGTCCGCGCAGTCGCGAGAGCGGAATCATCAGCTTGGCAGATGCTTGCGAAAGCGCTTCCCGCACGCTTAAAAAACCGACACCGCGTCGGATCCGCGCGCTCATTGACGAGATCGTCGGCAAGCGCATCGCGGATGGTCAGTTGGACGACTGCGGGCTAACGCTTGCTGAACTTGGACAAGTCCGCGCGAGCTTCGCCAAGACTCTACGCAGCATGTTGCACAGTCGGATTGATTACCCGGACGATGCCAAGAAGTCTCCGAAAAAGTCCGCCAAGAAAGATCCAGCAGAGGTCAAGAAAACAGACGACGATGCCAAGGAAGCGAAACGTGTTGAGGCGGAGGCAGAAGCTGGAAGCGTCTCTTGAGCTTGAGCTAGATTGTGATGAGCATGGTCAAATTCGAGCTTTATCAGCATCAGAGCGCGGTTGCATTGAGCGAGGAGTGTCTGGAGAAATTCGAGGAGCTGTCCCGTCTGGCATTGCAGCGAATTTCCACGATGCCGCCGGAGGAAGACCATGTGCTCAGCGAGCTCGATCTGGTGGAAGCCAGTTTGGTCGATGATGAGACGATTGCCCGGGTGCACCTTGATTTCATGGATATTCCGGGCGCGACGGATGTCATCACCTTTCATCACGGTGAAATTCTGGTTTCGGTTGAAACTGCGGTGGTGCAGGCCCGAGAGCACGGAGAGGAACTTGAGCGAGAGATCTTTCGCTACCTCGTCCATGGCCTGCTGCATCTGCAAGGTCACACCGATGCGGAACCTGACAAGCGTGCTGCGATGCACGAGGTGCAGGAAGCGCTGGTCGCTGAGCTGTGGGATTAGAATTCCTTCCTGAGCTTTTTCCAGAAGCCGAAAAAGCCCTTGGTGGCCAGCGGGCGAATTTGCAGGTCGGAATGGCGATCGATGAGGCAAAGTCGCACACCTTCTCGTTCTAGACTTTCGTGGATGACTGGGAGAGCGTCATTCAGGGGCCCGACTTCGGGGCGAAGAGCGATGATCTGCTGCAGTTGTCGATCATTGGCCCACTGGAGCAGGGCGTGAACGAGGTCGTGACCATCGACCAGAGTCGTAGGCACACCGAAGTGATCTCGAGCCCGACTTTCCGCATCCTTGAGAGCGGCTTCGATGAATCGCTGTCGCAGACTGCTGTAGTTCAGGGCATGCCAGGCCGAGCGGTGACTGGTCACCAGGCAGGCGCTTGGAGCAATGGTTTCCGTTAGCTCGGCGGCAGATTCAGGGTTGAGATCGTCCTCGTGAATCCAAAGTCCGGTCTGGTATTCCTCTCGGACGTCCGTCTGAGGAAGCTCAGGTAAGGTGATAAGTGGCCGTTCGATTTCGCCAGGCGAGACGGCTTCTGGATCGCTCAAAAGCTCGAGGCCCTCGCCATGGCGTTCGATGAGCTCGGGGTGCAGGTATTTTTCCAAATTCGATTTTCTCGCAAGGTAGGTCTTACCCGGAGTTTGCCAGCCCGCTACCCATCTCCAGGAGAGGGTGTTGGAGGCAGGGTCGCCATCGAGGAGATAACGCTGAAAAAAGTCGGCACCCAGCTGCCAGGGCAGACGCTCGTGATGAATCCAATACGCGGCAAACCACATTCTGGCGTGGTTGTGCAGGTAGCCAGTCTCGACCAATTCGGTGGCGAAATGCGCCATGATGGAGATGGCGCTCTGCCCTTGCTCGATCTCGACCGCTCGAGCCATGGCCGTGTCGTCCGTTCTAGCATGGTCGAGCTCGTCGAGGTAGCTCGTCCAGACCTGCGGGCGGAGGGATAGCCACGACTTCCAATACCGGCGCCAGTAGACTTCCTGGACGAATTTCTCTACGGAATCGAAGCCATGTTCCGCGATGGCGGCGTTAGCCACCTCAGTCTCGGTGACCAGACGATGGCGAAGGGCGGGGGACAGGCAGGAGACCTCTTGGTAGCCTGGTTTGACGAAATTTCTTTTGTAGCTGTAGGCTTTAGCCTTGGGAAGCCAGCGCTCAAGTTGAGCGAGGGCGGCAGCTCTGCTTGGTTCAGTGGTGCAACTCATATTCTTGCAAACAGGGTCAGGCGGAACGCTTCCATTGCAAGGGGCGAACTTTCCGAGGCGGTCGGAAATTCTCACGATTTTCCACTTGGCGAAGTCGGTCGCTAGGGGCACAACTAGGCCATGGCGCATACCCTGGACCAGGCCGAGACATTGCTAAAACGAGCGCACGCCGAGGGGCGCTTGGCCCACGCCTTCTTAGTATCTGGTTCACGTGATAGCGGGAAGGAAGAGCTAGTCTGCCGAATTTCGGACATGCTGAATGGTCGCCGCGGTGATGACTTGGCCTCTTCGGAGTCCGAGCTCCTTCGGGTGGTCCGTCCTGTGGGTAAGACTCGGGTGATCAAGGTCGACGACATGCGCAACATGGAGCGCGAGCTCTACGCAAAAGTCGGTTCCGATGACTGGAAGATCGGGGTCATTGCCGATGCGGACCGGCTAAATCCAGCCAGTGAAAATGCCTTCCTCAAGACGCTTGAAGAGCCGCCACCCAACACGATTATCTTCCTACTAACCGCCCAGCCGAGCCGTCTGCTGCCGACGATCCATTCAAGGTGCGTGCAGCTCGACCTGATGGAAACTCACGACCAGCGCAGCCTTGATCGCGAGGGGCTGGCCTTGGTTGAACTGGTGAAGGATCTCTTTTCTGAAGGACTGGGCAACGAAACCCGTGCGCTCACGGTCTACGGCCGGCTGGCGACTTTGTTCGCCGACCTAAAGGAGGCATACGAAGAGGAGAGCAAGCTCGCCTTTGCCAAAGATCAGGAACACTACAAGGAGACGACGGAGTCTGGCGCGTGGTTGCGCGAGCGGGAGGCGAATTTGGCTGCGACTGCAGCTAGTTCTTACCTGACAGGTCGTTCGAAGGTCATTAACCTCTTGGTCGCTTGGTTCGGCGATGCCCTACGCTTGAAAGGCGGTGGTGATTATCTGGAAATGCCCGAGCTCGTTGAGCAATCGCGTTTGATCGCCGATAGAGAATCCATGAGCTCGCTGTTGCGAAGAATGGAGGCCCTGGAGACCATGCAAAGCGAGCTCGAGACTAATGCCTCCGAGGCCTTGGTCATGGAAGTCGGTTGCCTCAGGGCTTTCGTCGCCTGAGCATTTAGGACTTCTTCTTAGCCTGGCACTCGAGCATCTGGTTCATTTGGTGAGCTGGGCTGTCCTCGGCACTGGTGCCGACCACGATGGCTGGAACGCCAGCCACGGTGGTATGCGGTGGCACGTCAGCCAGAACCACGCTGCCCGATCCGATCTTGGAACAAGTCCCAATCTCTACACGGCCGAGAATTTTCGCTCCCGCACCAATCATCACGCCACTGCGCACGATTGGGTGACGGTCGCCGGATTCCTTTCCAGTGCCGCCCAGAGTCACCTCATGCAGGATGGAGACATCTCGCTCGATGATTGCGGTCTCACCAATCACGCAGCTCGTCGCGTGATCCAGGAGAATGCCACATCCGATCCTAGCGGCGGGGTGGATATCAGTTGCAAAGACCTCGGAAGAGACCGATTGCAGGTAAAATGCCAAGTCTTTGCGTCCATTAAGCCATAGGGCATGGGCCAGGCGATGGGTGCTAATGGCGTGGAACCCTTTGAAATAGAGGAGGGGCTCAAGCGGGCTCGCACAAGCTGGATCCCGCTCGACAATGGCATCAATGTCGCAAGCCATCTGATCGACGAACTCGGGGTGCTCTTGCATGACCTCGTAGAAGAGGGGCTGCATGACTTCGCGCGGAAGCTCTTCGCGGTGCAGTTTGCGAGAAAGTCGGACCGCCATCGCCTCCGCCAAACTGCTGGTCTCCAGAACCATCTGCCGGAGTGGATGAGCCAGGATAGGTTCGCGCTTAATTGCCGCTTCAGCTTCGGCCTCGATTTGTGGCCAAATCGTGGCAGCGTCCATTAATCTGTCATTGATGGGCAATTTAGTGCTGGTTTGGTTTAGGTTGGCTTGATTGACTTCCATGAGTGAAGATTCCCCAAAAGTTAGCTTACGCGTGTCAGGTGATGGTTCGTCTTGCGATCTGCCACGACGGCGAGACCGTAACCCGTCTTGACGATTTGGCAAAGGCTGAGCATCTGTCATCGAACTTTTTGGTGCAAATTCTCAATGATCTCAGAAGAGCGGGCTTGGTCGCTAGTCGTCGGGGTAAGAGTGGTGGCTACATCTTGGCCAAAGCTCCTGAAGAGATTGACCTGAGGGAGATTACAGAAGCCATCGAAGGCTCGATTTTTGATACCAAAGAGATGGGGGACGCCGGCACAGGCAAGCAAGTCAGGCTGTTTTGGTGCGAAATTGCCAATGTCCTCGCTGACACACTTGGCAACAAGACCCTCAAAGACCTCATGCCCGATGAAGAGGCACCGATGTTCTATATCTGAAATACGGTTCGCAGGCGATTTGGCGACATAGTGAGAGTGTTTCATTTAGCGCATTGCATGGCTCCACGAATGGGCTAAAATTTATTTTGCATGAAAAGGCTGCTCGATCGGATCTTTACAATTATGGGCCTCATCCACTTGATGATTGCTGTCGTTCTTGGCGTCGCTGCGGCCTACTTGTTCGGCAGTGTCTTTGGAGGGGGAGTTCAGGGCTATGCGCTCGGGTTTGTGTTGGGGTTCGGGCTCACCTACGGCGCGATCGAATTTAGCTGAAGGCGAAGTCTGTTAGAAGGGATTGGGGGTATTAAAGAATGTGGTAGAGATCACATAGAGGAGGAATAGAATCATCGCACACATAGTGACCTTGGCTACGGTGCTTCTCTTGCCGAACCTCAGCTCGCATTTGGTGCATTCGTAGTCGATGGGAGTGGTCGCCTGATGAATGATCGACACAAACGGTCCAATGATCATCAGACACCCAGCCGGATACATCAGGTAGCGCTTGCCGCGGAATTCGACTGATTCGTTACTGTTGCACTTGGGGCATTTGATCTTTGGCGGAGTCATGTCGAGAGTGGTGTGAATGTGAAGGGTTTAGCGCTTGGATCCGACTGACTTCCATTTGGTGCCGAGGTAGGGGACGAGGAGGCTGGAGCCCAGGACTAAGGGGAGGGCAACCCAGATGGTCAGGCCGAGGGCGATCAGGGCATAGCCGAGGGCGATGGACAGGGTTGCGGCGGTGATTGCGTAGGGGAGCTGAGTGCGTATGTGCTGGGTGGGTGGAGTGCCGGCAGCGACAGCACTGACGATCGTGGTGTCGCTGAAAGGACTGCAATGATCGCCGAAGACGGCACCTCCAAATACGGCACCAATCACGGCTGGGGCCAAGTTCCAGAGCTGTTCGTTCGGGAGGTCGCCGCCTAGCTCAAGGAAGACCGGAAGGGCGATGGGCATGAATAGACTCATGGTTCCCCACGATGAGCCGGTGAGAAAGGAGGTGAGTGAAGCGGTAACAAAAACGGCAGCCGGTAGCCACAGGATTGGGGTGCCGGATTGAAGCAGCTGGGCGAGGAGCTGCGCGGTTCCAAGGGCCTTGAGGACACTGCCGAAGCTCCATGCGAGAACCAGAATGAGAAGAGGCGCGAGCATGCTGGCGGCTCCCTTGGAGGCAGTTTTTGATGCCTTGGACTTTTCCGACTTTGGCAAGCAGAGCCAAGCAGCGATGCATCCGGCGAGCGCTCCGATGCTCAACGCATAGGGCCCGGCATTTCCGGAAAAGGCGGACTGAATTTTTTCCAAGGAAATGGGTAGGATCGGTGAGGTATCCCAGAGGTAGAATCCTGAGATGATCGCGACCACGAGCACTCCAATGGGAAGAACGGCCCGCCAAGCACCACTTCCTTGAGAGGGGTTAGACTCGGTATTTTTCGGGTAGATCGCCGACTCGCTATGGGCCATTGGGCCGGGGTTCCAGTTCCAAGTGACCACGCCGATGGCTAGGACCAGTGAGCTGGTGCAGTAGAAGCAGTAGGGGATGGAATTGAGGAAAAGTTGATAAGCCGAGGGGGCTCCGGCTTGGCCAGCAGTGGCTTCTTGGATCAGGCTGAGCTGAGTGGCGATCCAGGTGGAGACGAAGGCGATACAGGCGACTGCGGAAGAGGTGGTATCGACCAGATAGGCTAATTTATCGCGGGAAATTCCGGCTTTGTCGTAGAGCGGGCGGTAGAGACGGCCGAGTAGGACGGCGTTGGCGAGTCCGTCAAAGAAACACAGGCATCCGGTTAGAATGGTGCCGAGCTGGAGCCTGCGCTTGGGGTTTGAGGTCTTTGATTTGGTGAGACGTCCGATGAGGCTCTGAAATCCCCCGGAGCGCTCGATCAGTGCAGCGAATGATCCCAAGAGCAGGGTGAAGAGCAGGGCGGAAACATGCCATGGGCCGGACAGGGCACCGAAAAAGTGAACTTCGGTGAAGGATTTGATCGAGGCACCGAGGGCTCCATTCTCGATAAGCAGGCACCCAGAAAAGGCTCCGACGGCTAGGCCGAGTGCTGCATTTCGAGTGCTGAGGACTAGCCCTAGGGCGAGTAGGGCGGGCCAAGTTTGGAAAGGCGCGTAATGCCAACAGAGCAGGGCGAGAAACAGCAGGGTGCCCCAAGTCAGCCATCGGCGCGGCGCGACTTTCATTCCCTTTTACGTGCTTGAAGCTGAGAGAAGATCGCGAATCTCAGATTCGAGCGCGGCGTGTTTGTCGTCATCGACGACGGGATGCAGAGCGATCTCAAGATCCTCTTCAAGAGGGAGCTCGACCCATGAGCGGCAACCACCGAGACCCTTTTCGTAGGGAAAACTGATTGGCTCATCCAAGCGGTGTATCCGGAGAAATGCGACGTGGATACTGCCCTCGGCCATGCCTTTGCCCGACCAGTCGAAGCGCGCTTTGAGGCACTCATCGGTCCAGATATGATAGTCGCCAAGGGCGGCAACCTGGTCCCAAGTGGTGAGTGTTTCCGCCCACTCAGCGGTGGCGAAGTGAGTGATCTCGACGGTCTCGCCGGGCTCCCATTCAGGGAGGATCGGCGGTGCCTCGCCACGAACTTGATCTCCTTGGGCGTGGAAACGCGTCGGGAAGAGAAAGAAGTTCTCTTCCTTAAAGGAAAAACCTTCGCGGCCCTCGTGGATGCCGCCTTTGCGGAAGATGATGCTCTGCTTACCGGAGGCAAGTGCATCACAGATGACCTGCCATTCTTTAAATGCTATCATTGAAGCTTACTTACTTTTCGTTGAGAGGTTCGAGCTCTGGCTCGGGGAGGTCAGGGAGATCATCGATCTCTGGCGTGTAAATGATCTCGCGGTCGATGTAGAAGGTCCAGTTCATCGTCTTGAGTTCATCGGACCCTCTAAGCTTGTATGAGAGCGAGGCCTCGTAGCTTGGGCTGCGGAGCGATTGCACTGGCCTTCCGAAGGCGAGGTTCTCCTTTGCATCCCATTCGAGGCTTAGGTCGCCGAGTTCGCTGACATTCAGGCGAATGCTCTTAGGGTCGATCTTGACGCGGTTGGGGAACTTGATCTGGAACTGCGGACGGCGATCGGTGATGTGGGCATCTGCTCCCGGGAATGGAACGGGGGCATTGGGATCGAAGATACCACTCGAAAAGCGCAGAGCATTGGTAAAAGTGTTGTCGTGGGTGCCGAGGACGATGAAGCGTGGAAGTTCGAAATCCGAGGACTCAAAAGTCACCAGCTTTGGCATAACCGTGAACATGCCCTGGTAGTCGTGATCGGCGCCGACGTCGAACATTTCAGGGGTGAAGAAGCCGCCTGGGTAAGCATAGACGGGGAGCACGGCTTTTTCTCCGAATTTGGTAATGAGAAGCTTTTTGGATTCGCCTATCTCGTTGTCCAGCCATGACTTGTAGCTTTCCTCGCCCTTGCGCTTCTGTGCTTTTACCTTGCTCGGAAAAGGGTGGCTAATCGAGTGTGATCCAATGGTGCCGCCATTTTGCAGCATGTCCTTAATCATTTCGGAGCTCATCGAGCGCCCTCCGACATCGATGTAGTTGGTATAAAGAAAGACCGTGAAGGGGTAGTTGAATTCTTTAAGGATGGGGTAGGCGAGCGTGTAGGTGCTCTTCCATCCGTCATCAATGGTGATGACCACCGCCTGGTCAGGCAGGATCTTTTCGCCACGCTTCCAAGCAAGAAAATCGGCCATCGAGATGACTTCGATTTTTGAGTCCTTCAGCATCTGCATCTGCTGGCGAAACTTTGCCACCGGCAGGCGCATTTGGGTAGCGGAGCCCTTTTCTGTGAATTCGTGGTAGCCGAGAATCGAGATCTCGGTCGCATGAGACAGGCACCCGAATGCTGCCATGAGCAGAAATAGTGTGAACGAACGGATGGAGAGAGGGATCATCGTGTGACTTTAGCTTAGCGCCGAGTTGTGACTAATGAAACGGAATTCTTCGCTGAAATCTTGCTCAATTCCCATGAAAATGGAAGCTTCAAGCGTGCTCAAGAGCGTCGCGATTGCCCTGGTTCGGTTTTATCAGAAATTCCTATCACCCGTAAAAAATGCATTTTTGGGTGAGGGGTCGTGTCGGTTTACCCCCACGTGCTCGGAATACACGAGGCAAGCATTGGTGAAATACGGATTTTTCAAAGGGTGCTGGATGGGGCTCAAGCGTTTGTTGAGATGCCACCCCTGGGGCGGGCACGGACATGATCCAGTGAAGTGAATCGCTTGATTAATCCTCCATCTGGCTGATCACGGGCAAGAGAGATTCCTCGATGCGCTCGATCAAGGCTTCGTCGGTGACGCGGCCTCCTTTTTCGGTGCAAATGTAGAAGGTATCTACGGCAGCGCCTTTCTCGGTGCTGATCCGAGCGTTGGTGACCTTGACGCCAAGTTCGGAGAGCTTGCGGAAGATATCGTGAAGCAGGCCGATCCGGTCGATCGCTTGGACTTCGAGGGCGGTTTGTTTGGCGGAAAGTTCGTTGCGGACGATGGCTCGCACTGGGAATGAAATGTCAGGTCGACTCGACTTATTGAGGAAATTTGCCTTTCGTTTCAGATACTTCTCAGGATGGTAGTCGGATTCGTTGTAGAGCTTATTAGTGGTCTCGACGATGCGTTTTTGAATGTGTTTTTCGCCGAGGTAGGAGCCATCCGCCTTGGCTACGCGGATGATATCCACCACCAATCCGTCGGCCCGCGTGAAAATATCGGCATTTAGGATGTTCAGTTGTTCGGCAGCGAGAGCGCAGCAGATCCGTTCTAAGAAAAAGTCTCGGTCTCGAGCGACGACGCTTAGTGTCGAGTAGCCCCGGCCAGGGTGCTCTCTCCAGTCGGTCGCGGCGGCAAATTCGCCCTCTTGGAGCGAGGACTCCATTTCATGGTAGCGATGCAGCGCCTTGACGTGGCGGGAGACTGCTTCAGCCGTCCTGAAATGGAAGTAGTGCTCTGGCATCTGCTCAAAGTGCTCATGGATGAATGGGCGCTCTTGATCGTCGAGCCGCTTTAGAACTTCAGTGCGCAGCTTTTCTTTTTCGTGCTGCCGCTCGGCCTCGAATTCGGCCCGGCCTTGATCGAAGAGGGCACGCGTCGAGTGATAGAGCTGCATCATGAGCGTTTCTTTCCAGCTGTTCCAAGCCTCATCATTGGTTCCGTTGGAATCGGCAAAGGTGAATAAGAGTAGAGCATCGAGCCGGTTTTTACTTTGGATGATCCCTGCAAATTCGCGGATGACCTCTTCGTCTTCCAAGTTCCGGGTCGTGGCGTAGCGCCAGAAAGTCAGGTGGTGATCGACTAAGAACATGATGAGTCGACGGCGGTTCCCCGAAATCTGCAGGCGATTGCAGACCCGCATGCTAAGCATGGCAGAGCCATCAGTGTGTTCGCGCACGTTCTCCGCGCGGCCTGTATCGTGCAGGATCAAGGACAAGTAGACGGCGAAGGGATCTTCCATTTTACGGAAAAGTCCGCGGAAGAATTTAGGGCCTTTGTCGGCGAGTCGATCAAGCTGTTCGATGCATCGCAGGGTGTGCTCATCGGCAGTATAGCGATGGAAAAACTCGTGCTGGACTAGGCAATCGAGTGCGCCAAATTCGGGCAGATAACGCCCCAATACCCCGACCCGGTGCATCGCGCGCAGAGTTTCGGCGACCTCGCCTTTTCGCTCCAAGATGGCACGGAAGATTTCACGGTTTTCTTTCCTTACCCTGAAGTTCCGGTCGATTAGATCCCACGAAGCCTTGATGCGGCGACGGGTCTTTGGCGTTAGATGGCAATTTCTCTGCTGAGCAACGTGGAAGATCTGTAAGAGCTTCTTGGGCTCGTCTTTGAAGAGCTTCAGTGGTGATTCGATAAGATCGCCGCGAATGGTGAAACCTTCGATTTTCTCGGGTTTTGGTGGGCGACTGACGAGGGCTGCCAAGCCGGACTCTCTCTTCGTTTGACACTCGAGTTGAAAGATCTCAGCGACAGTCTGAGTCCTTTCGAAAATCAGACGTGTGTAGAGATAATAGTCCTTCATGAAGGCCTCGATCTTGCGCAAGATGTCCTTTTGAGGATAGTTCATTTGCTGAGCAATCACGCCCTGCAGGCGCAAGGTCAGGATGTCATTGCCGCGCTTTTGCTCGTAGTGCAGCCCGTTGCGCACCTTGTGGAGAAATTCGTAGGCCTCCTCAAGCTCATCGAAGCTCTTCTTCCGGAGAACATCGGCTTCCACAAGGACCTCTGCATCGAGGGTGCCGCGGGTGGCAAAAGTGAACCACAAAAGGTGGTGATAATCTCGCAAGCCACCGGGGCTCTCCTTTACCTGAGGTTCTTGAAGAAAGACGGTGCTGCCGTATTTTTGGTGTCGGCTCGCCATGGCCTCGACCCGATCTGTGACAAATTCCTCGCGCTTCTTCTCGACGAGGGTGTAGGTGAATCGTTGCTTGAGTCGGGTAAAGGGAGCCTCTTCGCCCGCAATGTAGCGGGATTCGAGCAAGCTCGTTTTTGCATGGGGATCGATCTTGCCTTGGGTGAGCATTTCATTATTGGACCGGACGGCATAGCCGACTTCCAGCCCGAGGTCCCACAAGGGGTAGAGGGTCTTGTTGATGACGCCTTCGGTCGCTTTTGAGAGCTTCTCTGACTTCCTTTTGGTGAGAAAGAGAAGGTCGACGTCAGACTTTGGATTCAAAAGCCCGCGGCCGAATCCACCCGTCGCGATCAAGGTGACTTGTCCCGCGTCGGGGTAGAGCTTCATGGCGCGTTGGAAAAGTGTGACCAAGATCGAGTTGATGAGCCCAGCGCGCGCTTCGGCATTCGCGATGCCTGCTCCGCCATCATAGTGATGATCGCGAAGTTCTTGATTCCTCTCTTTGTAGAAAGCTCTGAGAAAACTTCCAACGGCAAGCTCATCATCACCGATGGCTGACAATGGGGTTAATGACTCAGTCAGTGCTTCGTTGGAAAAGGTCTGCTTCAGATACGGCATGCCGCATCATTGGCGAGTGGTTCTCAGAGGTCGAACCGAAAAAGCGTAATCGCTCGGTGCATGCCCACTTGACACCGGACAGATTCGCGTCTTTGCTGCCCGCCAACACCATGACGCAGGATTATTTACCCGTATTGATGCAGTTTCTCGTAGCGATGGGCTTCGCCGCGACTTCCTTGATTCTTTCTGTGGTCCTAGGCAAGAGCGCTCGTCGCTCCAAGATGAAGGACACTGCATACGAGTGCGGAATGTTGCCAGTTGGCGAGGGCTCCCCCCGTTTCAGCGTGAAATTCTATCTTGTTGCGATGTTGTTCGTTATTTTCGATATTGAGGTCGTCTTTCTTTACCCATGGGCGGTGACTTTCAAGGAATTCGTCCTTTTCAATTCGCAGGCGTTCTGGGGGGCGACTGGCTTTGTCCTGATCTTGGCCGTTGC
The DNA here is from genome assembly GCA_964021555.1 of uncultured Verrucomicrobiales bacterium. Classification (GTDB taxonomy): domain Bacteria; phylum Verrucomicrobiota; class Verrucomicrobiia; order Verrucomicrobiales; family Akkermansiaceae; genus CAXIBU01. The sequence continues at coordinate 21,019 of CAXIBU010000004.1, forward strand.
GTATTTCTACGCTCTGAAAAAGGGCGCCCTCAGCTGGCGATAAGCTGCTCCAGTTACTCTCCGATCTGGCAGGAGCTTGAGCCGAAACGGTTTCGGTTCTTGGCGACCCAGCGATAGATTGCGTCGCGGAGTGGTCTTGGGACTAGGTAGCCCAGGCAACCGAGGAACCTTGCGAAACCTCCGATATCTCTCAGAGCCGCGAAGGTTCCGCTGGAGAGCCGTAGCTGCTGGTCTTCCCCGCGCCGCCAATAAACGAGGCTCTCATAGTTAGGTCCTTCGATACCGATCGATCTAGCGAGTTCGCTCTGCAGGGGCTCATATTGCAGACGCTGCTTCTTGTCCATGCGCTGCATCACCCGCAGCGAGCGCTGGCAAAAGCCGCAATCACCGTCGTAAAAAAGGACGGGCTTGGGCTTAGGGGTTCGACTGGCGCTCATGAGAAAGGTTTCCACGAAAATGCCCCACTGTCCAACGGGACAATGACGCATTTTGATTGCGTTGAAGTGAAGAACGATTCAGGGCGCGCCGCACTCTAGGATCACCAAGAGAACTGGGTGCCAATCGTGAACCAGTAATCGGTGCCGAGCTGGGGGCCGTTGAGGTGCTGGTAAACGGGCATTCCGAATTCGGCACCGACGCGGATACCTGAACCTGGTAGTTGATAGTTCAAGCCCAAGGAAAGATCGGCTCTAGTGCCAGCACGCAGGTCGGTTCGAGCGGTCGGGACCATGTTGACGTTGAGTCGTGAGTCGCTTCCCTGGATGTCGCTCCACGAATGCACGCCAAGACGCAGCGAGCTGCTGAACTGGTCCGACCATTTCCACGCGACCCAGCTCGTTGCGGAACCGGAGACGCCAGGGTGCCAGCCTGCGTCATTATCCTCGAAATACCACATTCCAGAGACCTGAGCCCCCATCGACCAGTTATTCCATTGGGCGAGATAGGTGAGGGAGGGATTTATTCCCCAAGTGCCAGCTCCCAGCTGCATCGGGTAGGGGAGGACTGCTCCATTCGGGCTGGCGGGCGTCGCATCTTCTTCTTCGAAGTCACCAGTTGGTAGCACCAGATTGAGTCCAAAGTGGGCCCGCTGTCGGTCTTGGTCGTAGAATTTGTAGAGACCACCGAGTTTGAAGTCGCCCCAGCCGGACGTCTTGGTGTTGAAAGTGCCGGCGCCACCCATGCCGAAGCGATGCTCCATGGACAGTTCGGTGTAGTTCATCATGCCAAGCAGCGTGAGATTGTCACTGACCGCGTGCATGACGCCGACCATGTGCATGTTCATGTCCATCTCAGTCGGAACCACCATGAACCGGCCTGGACCCATTCCTTGTGCGCGCAGATCGGAGACTTGGGAGTCACCGTCGAAGGTCTGATCCATGTGCATGAACATGTAGCGATAGGAGAGCATCCACTCTCCCTTCAGGTGAGTGTGGTCACCCATCACACCGATGGGTGCGTGGCTGTCCGGGCGGCTGGCGGACCAAGTGTCTGAGCCGAGCTCTGGTCCAGTGACGAGTTCCCCGGCGTTTAGTGAACCTAGGGTGAGACAGGCAGCGCCCATCATTGCAGATTTTGTAAGAGACATTTTGATAAAAATTTTGATTTAAGAAGGCTGTGAAATAGGGACCTGGGCACAAAAATGCCGAAAGAGACGGTCCATGAAACACCATGGAAACAGCCGATTCCTTGGCATCACTGATCGAAGGGGGTGCCAAGCAACGCAAGCTTGGCTGAGCTATTCGATTCAGGCCTTTGGTGGCGGTGGAATGATACCGCCGATAAACGAATCTGGCGCTGCAGAAGAGCCGGGAAATCCGAAGGATTCCTGAGATGTTTCAAGCGAGTCGCTGCGACAAAGAGTAGTGGGAAATTCAGCAGTCGTGAGCTTCAGTTCACTCCTAAAAGGAAGTTGCGGCGCCTCGTCGGGTTCGGGCTGCTCCGATTGCTCCGCCACGACTTTACAGAGACAGCAGGGCTCCTCTCCAGAAAAGGTGGACTCGATTGCCTGCTCAATGCCCTGATCCGGAGCACGGGATAATAGCATGCTGCTCCAAGCAGTCATTTGCAGGAGGCCCAGGTGCGCCTGAGTGCCGAGCAGAAAGCCAAGTAGGGCAACTACCGTCAGCGCACGCTTAAACTGTCGTAAAAGTCTGAGCATTTATCGGGTCAGTTCGTCAAAACGATCACCAGCCCCTTTCGGGAGCTCCTCTTTTTCCTCTTCCTTGTTTTCGAGGGCCTCAAGGCGCTTTTGTCTCTCCTTGCGATCACTCTGGCGCTTCAATTCCTGCTCAAGGAGTCTTTGTGCTGCCTCGTCACGCTGCAGGGCGCTAATTCGGAATAAGGCGGTCGAGTTGTCCGTTGGCGCATCAAGAGTTCCCGAGATTTTGACATCACACCACTTGTAGGGGCCCTTCGATCGACTAAAGGCACCCTTGGCCATGAAGTTGGTGCGTTCGGTATAGCGAGGGGAGAGCCCGACACTGATAATTCCTCTCAACTGGTTGCCCTTGAATACCTCACACTCAACCTCAATGGCAAACAAGCCACGTCTCTCGGAGCTTAGGCCACTGATTTTGATCGTCTGATTACTCGCTGAAAAAGCAACTTTGGTATTTTCCTTAAATTGAGTGACCGACAAGTTGTTGTCATCAACAAGAATCCCGAGGTTGCCCATGATGGGCAGGGCGGTGAGGTCAAAGCCGCTCGCGGTGCCATTGGCAGACATCTTCCACACACCATTGTCATCGATAATGAGTTTGCCGCCAGTCGCGGAAACCTGGCAATTTTTAAGAACAGTCACCAAACGATCTTGAGTGATGGTGGCGAGATCGACGGAGTCGAGGTCGACATTGAAAGTTCTGGAAGATTGATCCTTTTTGAGAGCCGTTCCCGAAAGGGAGATATCTCCGAAACTTCCCTCCTTTTTAATGACCATTGAGGAAAGTTCGGTGCGATTTGGGTAAAAGTCGATCAGAGCCTGGTTGAGCTCCATTTTACCGAACATGGGCGAGTGGAAAAAACCGTCTTGGACGAATAGTTTAGAGTCGGACTTTCCTTCAAATTCCAAGGCGGCGCGGGTTCCCGTGAGCTTCATTTTAGCCTCAGCCTTAGGGCCGAAGTAGACGTCGAGGTCGGAACAGCGGAAACTGCTGAAATCAAATAGGTTGGGAATGTCCGCGCCGTAAGCGCCACCAATCAAGCTTGGCTTCGTTTCGAGAACGAGCGTGCCCTCAGCAGCATTAATAGACTCTCCGACGAGTTTTCCAAAGATGTAGGTTTGTCCATCGAGCTCCCCGTGAAGCCTTTTGACTTCGAGACTCTTGGCAATGCCTCCGCTACCCCAATCGGCAGATAATGATTCGGCTCGGATAGAAGTTGGAGCGACTTGGAATTTGACGAATTTCAGCTTCGCTCCGGTCGTTTTTTCAACCTTCTCTGAGATCGAGCGAACAAAGTCGGGGCTGTTTAGGCGGGCGCTTTGGTAGAAATAGAATCCAAGAGAGCCACCAGCAAAGAGTAACAGCAGGACAATGGCGGTAAGAACGAACCACTTGTTGCGCAGAAGCCCTTTTTCCGATTCTTCGTCCTTTGATGACGTCTTCTTACGAGATCCGCGCCTGCGAACTTTAACTACCTTTGATCCATCGGAGCGAGTGACGGTTTCGCGGCTTTCTTTTGGGCGGGAAGTTCCTCCTTCGGCTTCGCGACGTTTGTCACGAAGGCGTTCCATCATTTCATCTACAGAAACGGATTCCGACGGAGTGGGTTCGTCTTTCATGACTAAAGGTTTTGGCCGCCCTAGGTGAGCTGACGTTTATGTCGCCCACAGCATGACTTCGCACAAGGCAAAACCATGAATTTGGCGAATTCCCTTAACGGGCCTGACCTGCGTCAAAGATTGGGTTACCACCCGGATCAACGAGCCTGACTTTTACGAAGATGAGAACGCAGCGCTGTTCGCGTCGGATACCTTCGCTGCGGAAGAATCGACCAATGAGCGGAATATCTCCGAGGATGGGGACGCTATCATTGACGGTCTGCCTGGACTCTCGCTTCAGCCCGCCAATCACGATGGTGCGACCGTCCGCAATTGCTACGGAAGTGTTGAGACGTCGAGTTCGGAAGATCGGCTGTAGAATCTGGTTCTCGGTGATGGTAATTGGCACGCTATTGCCTAGAGCATCTTGAGCATCAGCAGTAATCGGGGAGCCATAATTGATGAAGCCCAGGAAGTCGGAGAATTCTGGTGAGACGCGGAGCTCCACGACATTGCTGTCTTCTCCGACGGTAGGCTCAACTTCCAAAGTGATCCCAAGATTGCGGGTTTCGAAAGCAGCAGGCGTGGCTGGCGTGACCGGAAAGACCCCGCCACCTTGCTGACCAACCGCGTTTGGAAGTTCGGGTGGTTCGTATTCGGTAGGGTAAATAAATTCGTCACCAACGAAGAGCTCAGCAACTTGGCCTGGCTTACTGATGATCGAGGGCCGAAGGAGGATGTCAGCACCTTTCTGTTGGCTCAGGCCGCGGAGGACCGCCATGAAGTCGACGTCGCTAAATGAGCCTCGGAAGGCAAGTGCTCCGGGTGCGCGGAGGTTCGGGTCGAAAGTAGACGACGAGCCCGATGCCAATCGATTGTTGATGACATCAACGTCGAACATCGAATTGCCGCTACGCAAACCGGAAGTGATCGAGTTTTCAGGGCTTGTTTGGGCCCCTCCGAAAACAGGTGGCACTTGTGATGAAACTCCAGTGTCACTTCCCCGCGAGCCCCCATTGATGAACCCGGTGCCGCTGCTGTTGAGTGAGGCGTTGTCGAGCAACCAATCAAAGCCTAGTTCTTCGAGGGCAGTTTGGTTGACCTCAACAAAAGTGGTGGTGAATACGACCTGTAGCGGTGTCGATCGTTTCAGTGAGTTTACGATGGCTTCAATCAGTCTGACATTGCCCTCGGTATTTCGAACATAGAGCGTGTTGTTAACTGAGTTGATCTGGGCCTCGGCGCCTTCGGGAAAAGACACGCCTGACTGTTTGAGGAATTCGGCGGCAGATAGCCTCTTTTTGAGTGAGGTTCCGTTGTCCTCGTCGCCGAATGGATTGTCGGATTCTCCTTGGTCGTTGCCGTCACTTGGCGGAAAGTCTGCGGGAATCTTGAATTGTTTGGAGACCAGGGTGCCACCATCGGCCCCGACTGGAATGATTCGTGCGGCGAATGGGTCAAAACGCAGCTCAGTGCCGGTCTGGCTGCAAAGGTATTTGAGAATCTCGATCGCAGGGACGTTCTGGACTTTGAGTTTGACCGTTTTTGAGAGCACTCTGCGTGCTGTTTCGCCGTCGGGATCACCAATTTCTAAGATCAGGTTGACTGGCTCCTTGCCCGGGGAAGCCTCTGCAATCAATTGACCTAAGAGGATCAGGGCGTCATCTAGCCTTTCTCCGGAAACTTCGAAATTCTCGATAGTGGTTGAGGTCAGGCGTTGTTTGAGATTGAGAGCCTTGCCTTCTCTTAAACCTTCGGCGACCTCGCCTGGCTCGGAGTCGAGAAACGATGGATTAACGAGGTCGGTGTCGAGCATCCATGCTTCCGCTACTTTGTTTAGCATTTCGGACCTCAGGTGGTCGTAGCTGGTCTTGTGGTAGTTCGCGATCTGGACTTCAGCGCGCTCCATCATGCGCCGCGCCGCGCGGTTGTGAGGATCGACTTTAAGGACCTCCTCGCAGCTGAGCTTCGATTTATCAAATAGTCCGAGGTTGTATTGACCTTCGGCAAGTTGAAGGAGCTGGCTAACCTTGCGCACATTCTCGACATGCTCTGGGGTGAGAGCTGGGTTAGTGGCTTCTGGATCGGAAAGGCGCTCAAGCTCGGTCAAAGCGGCTTTGTTGCCTGGGAGCATGTCCGGGGCGAGGATCTCATTGAGAAGGCTCTCCGCCTTTTCAAATTCACCGACCTTACGCGCTCGCTGTGCGGTAGCGATCGCGGCGGTGCTAAAGCGGTCTTTAAGGGCTCGCCTGCGGGCATCGACTGCCGGCGCGTTGGGTAAGAGCTTCAGGCCTCGACGATACTGATCGACTGCGGCTTCGAAATTGCCAGTCTGAAACTGTTGATCGCCTAGCAGAAGCGCTTCTTCTGCCTCCGTCGTCAGAGTGACCATTTCAGCGATCTGTCGGTTGACAATCCCTCCAGAATCAGGGTCCGCGACGAGCGGTGATACCAAGAATCCAGCGGTTCCGAGACCGCAAAGGACGGATCGTGCGAGAAAAGTTCGGCTTGAAATATTGAAGGAGCGACTCACTAGGGAGGACGTATAGCGATTTCTGACTCCGCCTGTCAGCCGAAAAGTAAGGAAAAATGAAATTTTTCGCTGAATTCCAACTGTTTCGATCGGGCCAAGTATTCTGTCGGCGCTTATTTTGGGCTTATTGAGGAGCGACATTTTCAGTTGCTGAGTCTTTTCGTCGCAAGAGCTCCGGGTGGTTCGGCCAACTTTCAAAACCGCTTTCCAAGGCTTCTTTGGCGGCTTCCGGATCATTTCTGAGAAGTTCCAGATCCACCCAGTCGACCTGCGGGGGGCGTGAGAGTAGGGGCGGGTTCAGAAGTTCGAAGATTCCCACCTTGTCGGTTGCGGCTTTGAGCCAAATTCGCGCACTATCCAAACTGTCGCCGCCCTCGGCTTCCGAAATGGCTGCCCGAAGTTGGTCCTCGAGTTGCAGAAACAACTGACTGAAGCGCAACCATTCATTGAAGGCTCCACGTTTCATGGCATCCGCTTGTCCTTTGGCCAATTTTTCGGAGAATTTGCTGATCACCGGCAAGAAGCGCCTGGCGAGTGGGAGGTCGCCATCGAGGACAGCCTGGCGGCCCTCGGCGTATTGGCGGAGATGATGCCACATGGCCTCGGCAGAGGTTTTTCCTTCTAGTTTAAATCGCTCCCGTGGTCCGGGAAGACTGGCGATGGCCGATTTGAAATCTTCATGGGAGAGGTGAAGTCGGGCGGCGAGAGTGCGGTTCTGCCAGAGAATGTTGGAGGCACCGGGATGGGTGATCTCTGAGTCCTTGAGGTCGACTTTGGTCCATTCTTGGGCCAGCTCGAGTGCTGCTTCGGGAGCGCCAGAGAGGTCACGGGCAATCGCTAGAAGGTTGAGGGCCCGATGGTATTCGGGCATGAGAGTCATCGGGATTTTTTGTTCCTCGATATAGTTGCGATAATGATCAACCGCATTTTGGAGAGCCTGAGCGGAGCCTTTGTAATCCCCATTGCGCAGCCGGTAATAGCCGACGAGGTAATTGTAAGGAGGGTAATCCGGGGCAAGTTCTAGAACTTCTTCAGCCAGTCGCAGTCCCTTTGTCATTTCTGACGACTGTTCCAGCAGCGCTGCCTGATAAAAACGAACGGCCGGAACGTCAGCGTGGCGCTCGGCCTGTTCGTCCATGAATTTCAGTGCGGTCTGCTGACCTTCGAGAGCCTCGCCAAATTCGTCATAGCCATCGCGCAAGAGCATGCAGGCCAGAATGCCGGGAAGGACTGCGGCACGGTGTGTCTCGGCGGTGAGGGTCAATAGCGACCCCGAAACCTTGGGGCCCTGCGAGTAGAGGGCTGCCAGCGCCCCGGCTAATTGCCGTTCCAGCTCGGTCCCGACATCGGCCTCAATAAGGGCCTTGAGTCGTTTGAATGAGGCAATCCGCTCAGCTTGAAAAGTCGGCCCTGGTGTGGCGAGGCTGACACAGATGCCCCAATAGGCCATCGGACAATCGGGATCCGCCTCGGCAGCGATGACGAAATGCCGATAGGCCTCAAGGTCCCAGAAGCCGAGAAGGTGGTTGAGCCCGATGCGGACATGGCGCTGGGCTTCCTCATTGCTAGTTGTGACCAGCATTTTGATTGAGGCGATCTCGGGTCGGTCGGCCGGAGGTTTGGGCAAATTAGCGATTAGAGGGGACTTGATCTGCTTGATGATCTCTTCCTCACCAAAAGCGACGGAAGGCAGAAGGAGGAGGCTGATCAGAAGGAAAAGTCGGCGCATGCCAGATGATTGGATCAAGTGATGGCTGCTGCCAAGCGAATTGAGTTGAGGACCATGTGCAATTGTTGTCACGCCTTCATCAAACGGGCCTTTTTTCAACTAGAGCAAGGCGCAGGCTTGATTACTTGACGCACGCAGACTTCACTCGCTCCATGTCTCGCCACGATCAACGACTTGCCGACCAACTCCGTGATATTCAGTTCATCCCGAATTTCGCACCCAATGCACTGGGCTCGGTGCTGGTGTGTTTTGGAAATACGCGGGTCATCTGCACCGCCACGGTTGATGAAAGGGTCCCTCGCTGGATGATGGTCCAGAAGGTCAAAGGTGGCTGGATGACTGCGGAGTATTCGATGCTCCCTTACTCGACGCTTGAACGCAAGGATCGCGACATTTCCAGAGGTAAGCTCGATGGCCGCTCGCAGGAAATTCAGCGACTGATCGGGCGTTCGCTACGCGCGGTGGTTGATTTGAAAGGCCTTGGTCAGCGGACACTCTGGATCGATTGCGATGTGTTGCAGGCCGATGGTGGCACTCGCACGGCATCGATCACTGGTGCCTGCGTGGCACTTAATATCGCGGTCAATCAGCTGATTGCAAAGGGTAAGCTGAAGTCGAGCCCGCTCAAGGAAATGGTCGCTGCAGTTAGTGCGGGGGTGGTCAACGGAGAGCCCGTTCTTGATCTCGATTATGTCGAAGACAAAGGAGCTACCGTCGATTTCAACGTGGTGATGACCGAGTCTGGTGAATTTGTCGAAATTCAGGGGGCAGGGGAAGAGGCGACCTATTCCAGACAGGAGATGAACGCGATGCTCGATCTCGCCGAAGAAGGGATCAAAACGCTAATCGAGAAGCAAAAAGAGGCCGTTGCAGCGGCTGAGGGGGCGCGACTCAATGATTCGCTAAGCGACTTAGCCGACCACTTCAAGGCCTGAACTTACAGCCTTTTTTGGGGATTTACTGCCGATCACGGCTGTCGATCCAGATCGTGACCGGGCCGTCATTGACCAGGCTAACCTGCATGTCTCCACCGAACTTCCCAGTGGCGACTTTGCGGCCAGATTGTCGCTCGAGCTCTTGGCAGAACTGCTCATACAGTGGCTCTGATTGCTCTGGGCGCGCGGCTTTGATGAATGAGGGGCGATTGCCCTTCTTGGTGGAAGCGTGGAGAGTGAACTGACTGACCACGAGGATGTCACCGGAGCAGTCGATTAGGGATCGGTTCATCTTGCCTTCATCATCTTCGAAAATTCGCATTTTCAAGATCTTGGGGACCAGCCATTCGATGTCGCTGGTATCGTCAGCGGACTCGACCCCGAGAAGTAGCAGGAAACCCCGCTGGATTTCGCCGACGACCTGTCCTTCGATTGCAACCGAGGCCTCTGAGACTCTTTGGATCAAGCAGCGCATGGCTTTGAGTGTTTCGACTTTTTCGATGGGTGCCAATAGAAAAGCGGAGCAAGGTAAACCCTGCTCCGCTTGAAAAAATTGATTATCTGCCGATTAGCTTACTTGGAAAGGTAGTTGCTGACACCTTTGTGGTCAGGTGTCATGGCATCGTCGCCTTTCTGCCAGTCCATCGGGCAAACTTCGCCGTGCTGCTCGAAGTGCTGGAGTGCATCGACCGTGCGGAGTGCTTCTCTGACCGAGCGGCCGAGTGGCATGTCGTTGACGACTTGGTGGCGGACGATGCCCTCTTTATCAATCAGGAAGAGACCGCGGTAGGAGACCATTTCACCCTCAACTTCGACATTGCCGTATTCATCTTCGAGGTATTCGCCAGCGAGCACGTCATAGTCTGCGGCGATGGTTTTATTGATGTCGGCTACCAGTGGATAAGTTACGCCTTGGATGCCGCCCTGGTTCTTAGGGGTATTGACCCATGCCCAGTGAGAGAATTCGCTGTCAGTCGAGCAACCGATCACCTGAACGTCACGAGCCTCGAATTCGGCAAGTTCCTCTTGGAAGCGATGAAGCTCAGTCGGGCATACGAAAGTGAAGTCTTTCGGGTAGAAGAAAAGGAGAACGTATTTTTTGCCTTCGAACTGCTCAAGTGTGAAGTTTTCGATGATTGCTTCGCCCTTGACGGCCTTGGCAGTGAAATGTGGTGCTTTTTTTCCGACTAAAACCATGTGTATGTGTGGGTTGTGATTGGATTTTGATGGGTTCTGAAGAGAGTCCTCCTCAAAAACAACGGCGGAACCAAGCCGTCAGGCCGCTAATCGTCAAGAGCTTTTCAAGTCGGTTTTAGGGATTCAGCTGAGGCTTGGGCTTCTGTAACTCCTTAAGCAGGTTTTCATTTCGGAATATCACACTGAAGCGCCCCTCCCGGACCTGCCTCAGTTGATCTTCCATCTCAGTATGGGTGAGTAAGAGAAATAGGCCCGGTAGCGGCTCGACGTGATAGCTGAGGCTATTCGTAGAGAAATTATTCTGGTTCGCCGATGTCCTGCGATTGACCTTGAAGGTGCCATAGCGGCGTGCGTAGAGGCGCTTTTCTTTGAGGAACCGTGCTTTGACGACGGTTGAAGTGAGTTTGGGGTCTCTCTGGGTAAGGGCAATTTCAACGAGCTGACCTTGAAAATACCGGCCCTCGACCTCGGTCACAAAGCCTGCATCGAGAACTCGGGCATCATCCGTGCGAACCTTCACATAGCGCCAATCAGGCTTCTCCGGTGGCAGAATGATGGCGACCTCCGCCTTTTTCTCGGTGCCCCAATCGATCAGTTTCCCCGGTGGGTCCCCCCAAGAGGATCCAATCGGTAAGTCCAAGGCACCCGCTTCTAAACGGGCTCCAGTAACCAGTAAGGCGCTCAGTAGCATTGAAAAAAGAATTCGCACTAGGACGAAGCTTCTGATAAAAAGCCTAGGAAGTGAAGGGGATTTACATAAAAAGAGGGGGGCGATTCGGCTCGTGGAAGCACCGCGTTCGAAATGGCCGTCGTGGTATTTTCTTGATCGAAGCGACGCTATCACTGGTCCTGCTTCTTGCCGTTTCGCTGATTGTCTTTCGAGTAACGGTGACAACAATTAGGGCGCGACAGTGGGGGATTGCCCAGAGTTTGGCGGATTCCTACCTCACTTACGAAGTGGCCTACGCTTCGCGGATCCCCTACGAAACCTTCAACGTCGTAGGCGGCGAATATCCCGTTGCAGACAATGTCACCACCACCGCGGTCGAGATTGGAACACTTCCCGGGGGCACCGTGGTGAACGGGACGGTCTATCGGTCCCGAATTGCGGATACCAATAACGGGGCAAATACCTTGGATACGGAGTCTTGGAAGCTTCGCGCCATCTTGATCTATCAATTTGACGGCAGAACTTACGCCAAATCCCGAACCGTAGCCCGAACTCGATGAAAATACGCCAAATGACACTTGTTCGTTCTCCAAAATCCCAATCGCGAGGGTTTACTTTGGTGGAGGCGACGGCAGCGATTTTGATCGGGCTGTCAATCGCCGGGGTTGGGCTGGCTTTGGTGACCCAACAGGTTTGGTTTCAACAAATCATTTCTCAACAGCGCTTCGTTGCAGAGGACGGCCCTACCACCTGCAATCTACTCAGCCGAACCTTGAATAAGGCCGATCGCTTTCTAATCTACGCTTCGAGCGACGATGCTCGCTCTGGAACCGGAGCTCCGGTGCTGGAGGACGGCACCGCAGTCGTGCTTTATTTTAGGAATGTCGGGTCTTCATCACAGCCCTATTCATTGTCACTGATTGCACAAGAGACGGTCGATGGAAAGACGGTGCTGAATTTTTACCACCAGGATGGCAGCGGGTGGTCGGATGATCCGAGTTGGACAATCTCTCGGAATATCGAATCGGTCGATTTCAGCGTCGAAAACGGAATTTTGATAGCGACCCTCACTGGACCTTTCGGCGGAGTGATCAAGCTCGCTGGCTCATCTCAGCTTTAAGCCAAACCATAAGCCCACATGCATATGAAAAGCCAAACATTCAAACCAGCACCAAGAGGCCTTGTCTCGATTTCAGTTGTCGTTGGTCTTAGCCTTCTCCTGTTTGCATTGCTGCTTGGAGGTTTTCGCAGGGCCTTGGTTTCTCAAGAGATCGAGCGGACTGTTCAGCTTCAAGTGGATTACGGTCAGCGCGAAGATGCCATGCTACGCTCGGTGATCGCGCAAGTTCCAGAAGCGGCGATTGGTATCATGCAAGATGGAACGGCCAGTGGTGATAGTAGCGCTTTTCGGTGGCGGTCGATTTTTGGGAATGCGTCAGCCTTTGCAAATGCTGACAGCTCCACATCCGATGGATTGCTCGCTTCCATCAACCAGCCCAATGCGATCAATGTTAACGTTGGCGACCAGAGCATCGATGATTATCGAGATGTGGTTTCCTGCATTGGGGCCACAAGTTTCGACACATCGGGAATGGCTTACCTCAATTCCGATGTCAGAGATGGGATCAATGCCATGGGCTCCAAGCTACCTCCGCGCTTGGGCTACGATGGGGACAGCATCACCGAATCAAAGGCGAACAACTACGTATTTCTAAGTCCCGACTTTTATTACGAGACAGGCCAGTGGGCCGGCAGGGTTGAGAGTGCTTCCACGTTGCCCAAGTATCGGCGGTTCAATTCGATCCCTTATCCGAACATCCATTTCGGTGCTGGTGCTTTCGGACATCAACCGGACGCTCTTGATCCGCAATACTACTTCATTGCACGCCACAATTGGTGGGCTTTCGATGTCGACTTTTCAGCACCTAATACGAGTAAGACCGATTTGGCCGCAGTGAAGAAACAATACATGATCTCGCTCTACGAAGTTCCTAGTCAGAGCGCGATCAGTTCTGCCACAGCTGCTGAAATTCGTGTTGGAAAATTCAATAGCGGAACGACCTGGGGATCTTCAATCAATGTCGCTGGCGGAATCAACGGGAGTAACTTGAGGGTGGAAGCTGGTGGATTCGATGGTATCGCTGCCAAATCTAAGCTGACTCTTGATGGAGGGGGTGCCACTGGTGTCGCGGATAGCTACTACACTGGAGCCAGTGGGCGGGAAAGTTTCGAGGTCGATAATAGCGGTAAATTGCTCCCGATCTCACTCGCAGCAGATTCTGGGCGGGTCGCTTTCGTTCCTGTAAATGTCGGTAATGCCTTTTATGACCTTTTCTACGGAGGAGTCACCGCTGGTTCAGAAGCTGATGTCTTGGGCGACTGGAAATGGTCGGAATATAGCCGCGGCGCAGGCAGATGTGACATGCAAGTGACTGTTACGGCTGTATCGGCTGGGGATAATCAAACTCCTACCGAGATTACTTTCAAGTATCGGGAATCCGATGGCGATTTTTCCACTCCCATTATTTATGCCAAAGGTGGCGGTGCTGGCACGGAAGAGTGGCCCGAGGAGGGGACCACGGCCGGAGATGCGTTTCCGTTTCACGTGACTACCCTTTCTATTGGGGACCGTGACGAGTCATATTGTCTGGTGGTTAATCCTGAGAGGTTGAAAGCCTTTATCGAAGGCTTGGGCGGCTCACTAGATCATAATCGCTCTCTAGTAGTTAATCCAGATTACGCAAACGGACTGAATGTTTCGCAGCCGGCTGACACTCCTGTCGATGGCCAGATGGTGGTGATATTGAGAGAAAGTGAGGACCTTACCGACTTTGAAACAGGCTTTTCCTTGGTGACAAACCTGCGGCTCTACATTGATTCAAATGTTAATCAGGTAAGCATGAACGCCCCCACGGGAGTTGGTTATACTGGAACTTATTATCCACCGGTTTCAATCTTTGCTCCAGAAGTTCGCTACGGGGCTACTACAGGGTCTACGGATCTTGATTTCGACGGTCGCAAGGTAGTCATGGGCGGAAGCTCTGGTCCTTTGGATCTGCTGCAGTCAGACGGGGCCACTTCAGAAGCTGATGTCACCGCTAATCTCACTTCAATCAAGCACCCGGCCGACCTACCACCGATCTCGATGATGAATTGGCTGATCTTGGCTGAGCCCGTTGAGTAAGGGCGCGGGCCTCGATTGTAGATTGGCGCCGATTGCATAAAAAAAGTCTCCCCGCCCAATTTCGGGCGAAGGAGACTTTTGGAAGTCTGTTGCGAATTTGCCCTTTTAGACAAAGTCGACGATAACGTCGTCGAGGGCAGCGATGAGCTCTGCCTGGGTCTCGACGGTCTCGTTGCCCATGTTGGAGATGCGGAAGGTGCTGCCTTTGATTTTTCCGTAGCCGCCATTGATGAGGAAGCTGTGGCGTTCCTTCAGAGCCTTGACGAAGCCCGCAACATCGATCTCGAGGTTGTTGGAGATGGTGGTAAGGGTCTTGGAGCGGAAACCTTCGGGGGCGAGAAATTCGAAGCCGTGTTTGGTGACCCAATCGTGAACGAGTTGGTTCGTCGCCTCGTGACGTGCAAAGCGATTTGCAAGGCCCTCTTCTTCGATCTGGTCGAGTTGTGCCTTGAGACCGTAGATCAAAGCGATGCTGGGTGTCGACGGGGTCATGTCGTTTTGGGCGTTCTTCTCGAATTCGTTGAAATCGAAGTAATAGCCGCGGTCCTCAACGGTGGCTGACCGTTCAAGTGCGCGCTCGGAGACGGCGCAGACGGCAAGACCGGGAGGGAGAGCCAGGGCTTTTTGAACTCCCGCAAGAAGCACGTCGATCTTCAGTTCGTCCATGGCGAAAGGCACCGCCGAGAATGACGAGACAGAGTCAACTACGAGGAAGACATCGTCGAACTCTTGAACCACTTCCGCAATTTCTTTCAGAGGATTCATGACGCCGGTGGAGGTCTCGTTATGGACTAGAGTGACGGTATCAAAATCACCAGTAGCAAGCTTCTCGCGGAGAACTTCCGGATCAATAGGTTGGCCCCACTCGACCTGATAGGCTTCAGCCTTTTTGCCGCAGCGTTTGGCGACGTCGAACCACTTATCTGAAAAGGCCCCGCAGCAGCAGTTGAGCACGCCTTTTTTGACTAAGTTCCGAATGGCTCCTTCCATCACTCCCCAAGCAGATGAGGTTGAAAGGAAAACCGGTCGCTCGGTGCCGGCGAGTTTCTTCAGCATCGGCTGGGTCGAAGCTTGAAGGGCTGCGTAGTCAGACGAGCGGTGGCCGATCATTGCAGATGCCATGGCATCATATACGCGAGGTGAAACGTCGACGGGACCGGGAATGAAGAGTTTGGTTGGTTTGCTCATGAGAAAATCAGTGCTGTGCCCACCGTAGCGAACTGCTGTGGATCGTCAACCCAGCGCAATGTCAGTTCTCCCTATGTGTAAATTAGGAGGACTGATGGGAGTCAGGTAATGGTGGAGGAACGCTTTCCAACTCAATGACTTCATCGTTATCCCAATCGGTCTTTTTCCCCCAGGCGGTTTGCACCACGCGGTTGCAGTCGCGGATATGGAGTTCACACATGACCCTCATGATCCCATAAGAGAGGCCGGCACTTACGACCGAACCAATGATAGGGACGAGTTTCGCCGCGCTTTTGCCAGCACTCTTCGAACCCATTCGAAGCAGCATTTGCTTAACCAACTCTTTGGT
>CAXIBU010000005.1:0-34245 GCA_964021555.1 uncultured Verrucomicrobiales bacterium
ACGCCCCGACACTGAGGTGAAGGTCGGAGGCACCATTTTCAACCACGAGTTTCAGGTAATCAGTGAGATCGTTCATAATTGTTCAAGAGATGCCGCGGAGGGCTCGTTTGAGGTCGCTGGGGCGGGGGGAGGCGTTGGCTGCGGTTTCTTCTGGAATTTTCCCTGATCTGACGAGCTCGATCAGGCTCTGTTGGAACGAGTGGCGCTCGGGCGATGGGGTGGAGAGGATGAGGTCATTGAGTTCGTTGATCCTCTGATGGCGGATGTGATCTCTGATCAGCGCGGCATTTTCAAAATACTCCAATGCGAGGTGGCGCTCGCCATCGGGGCCGTCGAGGAGCTGTTGGCAGACGACGCCTAAGAGCTGTGAGGCGAGTAGCATCATGCCGCGCTCACGTTCGGCAGCGGGGAAGAGAAAGGCGAAGCGCTCTAGGGTCTCCGCGGCGCCCGAAGCGTGC
Source organism: uncultured Verrucomicrobiales bacterium (assembly GCA_964021555.1). GTDB lineage: Bacteria > Verrucomicrobiota > Verrucomicrobiia > Verrucomicrobiales > Akkermansiaceae > CAXIBU01. Next base: position 459 of record CAXIBU010000005.1, read on the forward strand.
ACGGTGCTGACCACAAGGTGCCCGGTCTCGGCCGCTCTGAGGGCTTGCTCAGCGCAGTTTTGGTCACGAATTTCGCCGATGAATATGACGTCCGGCGATTGGCGTAGGCTGCTGCGCAGGCCTTCCTCGAAGGTCGGGACATCGGTGCCGATCTCGCGCTGGGTGACCAATGATTGGCCGGGCTCGAGGAGAAATTCGATGGGGTCTTCCAGGGTGACGAGGTGCTTCGGGCGCTGTTGGCTGAGCCAGTTGAGCGCGCTGGCGATGCTGGTGGATTTGCCCGCTCCAGTGGCACCGGAGAAGAGGATGAGACCTGCCTTTCGGAGCATCCAAGATTGGATCAGTTCGGAGGGTAGACCTAGTTGCGATAGCACTGGGACCTCGCGTTTGATCGGCCGAAGAACTGCTGACCAGCGGCCCGACTGCTTGAACAGATTGACCCTAAAACGGCCGATGCCGCGCCATTCCAAGGGGAAGTCCAGGTCTGCCGCTGCGGATGAGCTTGCGTGATCTCGGTGCAGTTGCTCGAAAAGCGAGGCCTCGCAATCGGCACCTTCGAGAGCCACAAGCTCGCCGTTAACTCTGATAACGGGGGCACTGTCTTCTCTTAAAAATAGGTCGTTGGCCTGACGTGCGACGGCTTCGGCACACCACTGGCTGAGGCGTTCATCCATCCGCCAAGCCAAGCAAGTTTGCCCAGGCTTGGCGAGCGGTAAAGAGCGCGAAAGACTTTCTTCGGTCTAAGGAAACTTAGCGGCTGGATTTGCTGCGTCGGTCTGCGATCTCGCCGGGCTTCAAACGACTGACCCCTGGGGGGAGAGGATTAAGTTCTGGCTCGGTATTCAGGTCGATTGGCTTCGGCCTAGGCAGGCGGATTTGGATCGGCGCAGATTCCTTCTCGGCGACCTTTTTCTTAGCTGGCTCGACGACTTCGGCTTTCGAAGCTTCGGTGGGCTCAGGTTTTTTTTCAGCGGTTCGCTTGGGTAGGGTGCGGCTGTTGCTGGAGCGAGAGCTACTGGAAACAGGTTCGTCCTCTGATTTGACTTTGTCACGCATCACCCATTTGGTGACGAAGCGGTTGAGCTGCTCCGAGCTCTGCAGCTCGGTGAGGCGGCCAACGCAGTAGCCGTCCTCATAGAAGCGAATGACGGATGCCTCCCGCTCGCCTAGGCGTTCGAGGGCTTCGTCGTCCTTCTTGACGTTGACTTTGACAAATTCGACGTCGTCGCCGTGCGGGTTGAGAATTTGGCAGCAGCACTCCTCCAGCCACGCGCTGTCCTTATCGGACTTCGACCAGAAGATGACGACCATTTTGCCCTTGGTGTAGCGCAGGCGGGAATCTACCTCGGTCGCGGTTACCGTCTTGATCAGGCTACCTTCATCGCTCTCGGAGCTCTCGACAGCACTGGAAAGTGCGTTGCTAATCTTGCTGCGAACGTCTTGGCAAGAGTTCAGGGAGACGCAAGCCAGGCCGAAGAGGGATATCCGGGCTAGGTAGGATGCGGAGAAAAGGTTTGGGCGCTTCATAATTTCAGGGGGGAGCTTTGGAGCACGTTGAGCATAAGTGATTCGAGACAATCTTGTCAAGCTCGCTCAATATTCGTGTAATACAAATAAAGCTCATCGGCGGAACGTGGTTTCAAGTCATTGATCGAGAGGTGGGTTTAACCAACTAGTGAGAGGGCATTGTGTGTCGGGCTGTCGGTCTCCAGCTTGGGCCCGACATGAAGAAGCTTTGGTTTTGGGTTTTGATGACTTTTGCTCCCGCCTGGGTAGGCGCTGAGCACGTGAAGCTGTTCGTTTTGACGGGGCAATCGAATTCGCTTGGCACGACTAATGGGGGAGAGGCGGACTTCAGCCCGGGAGCGGACCCCGCGGATGAGAAGATTCGCTTCTACTGGCACAACTTGGTCGATGCCACGATCAACCTAGGAACTTCGGGAGGAGAGTTTACGAATCTGCAAGCCCAGCAGGGTGGGTTTTACGCTGGGAGCGCGAGCCATTGGGGGCCGGAGATGAGCTTCGGGCGAACTTTGTATCGAGCTGGAGTCAGGAACTTTGGGATCATTAAGGCAAGCCGTGGTGGTGGTGGAAATTCGTTGTGGCTCAAAGGTTCAGTGGACGATCATATGTATGATCACGTGGTCACAACGGTAAGCGAGGCAACTGCGAAGCTGAGCAATGAAGGGCACACATTCGAGCTTGTCGGCTTACTCTACCTGCAGGGCGAGAGTGATGACTCGAGCGAGGCGTCAGCAGCTGGAGCCCGGCTTAAAACTCTTACTGATAACCTGCGTGAGGACCTTCCGAATGCGGCGGCGATGCGCACGGTGATTGCTGGCACAACAGCGGCGGGAAATGCCGATGATAGAACGACACGTGAAGAGCATGCGAGGATTGCGGCGAATACGAGCTACATAGAATTTTTCGATAATCTGGATCAGCAATCGAATTTAGCACCGGACGGCGTGCACTTGAATCGGGCTGGCAAAGAGCTTGTGGGCACGCGGTTCGCGTTGAGTTTTCTAAATTCGGGGGTGGTGTCGCGACACTATGGCAAGCTGGTCTTCATTGGTGATTCGATCACGCAAGGTGGCAATGGACGACCAAGCTATCGGTATCAGGTTTTCAAGAATCTCGCTCAGGCCGGGGTGCTGCAGGATGCGGCAAGTGGCTACGAATTTGTCGGTAGTTTACGGGGGGCGTATCAATCGAATGCAGGAGCAACGCCGGATCTTGCAGGGCAGGGTTTTGTCAATCGTCATGAGGGCCACTGGGGCTGGCGGGCGATGTGGATCAGCGGTCGCGTGGCGCTTCCACTTAATCGGCGGGGTTCCAACCGGGGTGAGGGGACTCTCGAAAATTGGCTCGGCTTGGCCGATCCGCAGCAATACCTAAGCGATGGTGGTGTAGTGGCTTTTCCTGATCCAGCGGCGAGCGGGACAGGTATCACCAGCCCTTATCAACCCTACACGCCAGACACTGCGTGCGTGATGATTGGGATTAACGAGAGCACCACCAATCCTCCATCTCAAGTGCGTGACGACATTGGAATGATCATTGATCAACTTCGCGCTGCCAATCCTGCGGTGCGCATCCACCTGAACCAGCTGCTCTATTCGGACAATGTCCCGACCGCGAATGTCGACGCGATCAATGCGCTTCTGCCTCAGCTAGTGGCGGATAAAAATGCGGCGTCGAATTTGTCACCGGTGTGGCTGGTAGAAGCGAATGAGGGATTCGTTGCCAGCACGATGACTTACGACAATACCCACCCCAACGCGGATGGAGAAATTCAGGTGGGCGACATCATCTCGGAGAGTCTCGGGCTGATCGAGTCTTTCGATGGCGGCAATGGCGATGAGGTGCCGGCTCTGCTTGAGGAGCGGGCTGGCGAAGATCTGGGAGGCTTGAAGTTTCGTGGTGATGAGATCTTCAATACGGGCAGCTTCGTTAACCGATGGCAGGTATCGGGGGACATCGCAGCCACTCCGGCTGATGACGGCGGACTAGGGCTTGTTCATGCTGGCGGTGCGGCGGCAGTGCTTGATGGGAGTCATACGGGCTGGGCAGACCTTAACGACGGTGTCTGGACGCTGACGGTGCGGCTTAAATTCGACCCTGCCGCAGGCCGGAATGAGAACGGCTTCATCTTATGGATGGGCACTGGGGCCCATCGGATCTTGGTCGAAGTGCTGGCTGACGGCACCCGCGACTTTGGCGCTGATTCCTTTCAAGTCAGTCACAACAACCGCGATGGTCACTACCACACCTTTCAAATTCGCCATGATCCCGCCGCTCAGGTTTACCACGTTTGGCGAGACGGTGTCGCGCTGACTGCCACTGCTGGAGCACCCTATGATCAGGCCGGTGCGGACGAGCGGTTGCTTCTCGGGGATTATACCAATGCAGCATTCGGTGATGCCTTTGCGGTGACGGTGGATTCGATCAAAATCTGCCGTGGTTATGAAGGGAATGAGATTTCAAATGGGAGTGCCTCGATCAACGGGTGGGAAAGGGTCGGTAGCGTCTCTGAGGTGCTCGAGGGGGATTCCGACTTGAGAATTTCCAATGGGTCGGGAGGGGCAAGCTGGCTCGATGGATCCGGCACTAGTTGGTCGGTCGAGAACGATGGTGATTGGACCTTTGAGACGCGATTGAAATTCAACGCTAACCCGTCGGGTTTCATTCTATGGCTGGGCACGGGCACTCAGCGTATCCTGGTCGAGATCTACGCCGACCGCACTCAGGATACGGGGCAGCAGTCATTCAATGCCGCTCACAACAATGCCGATGGCGAATTTCACCAATTTCGGATCGCTCATGATTCAGTGCTCGGGGTTTATCACGTGTGGCGCGATGGGGTCCGCCTGACGGCTCTCGAGGGTGCTGTCTACGATGCCACGGCTGATGACGAGCGCATGATCTTGGGGGACTTTACCAGTGGAGCTTTTGGCAATGGATTCGACGTGACGATTGATTACATCCGCTGGGACGACGGCAAGGGCTACCTTCCGCCCGGGGCGGACGTGGACGTCGACGGGCTGCCGGATATTTGGGAAATGGCGAACTTTGGCGACCTGATATCGGCGCAGGCCAACGGTGATGCCGATGGAGATGGAGTGGCCAACCTTGAGGAATTCCAAGTGGATACCAATCCGAACTCGGCCTCATCAGCATTCAAAATTCGGGCCTTCCTCGGTGGAGTGGGTGAGCCATTGCTAATCGAGGCCCTTAGCACCTCCCCGAATCGACGTTACTTCGTCCTTGAATCCGATGATCTAGGGATCGCAGACGCGTGGGGTCCTGTGGCTGGGCTGATCCCGAGGCTTGGCAATGGTGGGACTTTGCAATTTCAACTGAGCCCTTTGGCCGACCGATTTTACCGCGTTCAGGTCAGTGCTCGGTAGGGGGTGGGGAATTTCTAGGGTCCTTGGGCAAAATTGTGGGGTGGCGACTTGTGCAGATGCTTAAGCTCTGTTAACTAAGTTGGCTATGAGCGAGCCGGTCTACGACGAAAGCAGCATCAAGTCCCTCGATTGGAAGGAGCATATCCGCCTGCGTCCTGGCATGTATATCGGGAAATTGGGCGATGGCAGCTCTCCTGATGATGGCATTTACATCCTCCTGAAGGAGGCGATTGACAACTCGATCGACGAATTTGTCATGGGACACGGCAAGGAAATCCACGTCACGATCGACGAAGATGGCCGCTGTGAGGTGCGCGACTTTGGGCGGGGTATCCCGCTTGGCAAGCTGATGGATTGTGCGGCGCGGATCAATACCGGGGCCAAATACGACAGCGAAGCGTTTAAAAAGTCGGTGGGTCTCAATGGTGTCGGGATCAAGGCGGTCAATGCCCTCTCGAATTTCTTCGAAATTCAGGCCTTCCGCGATGGTCAGACCAAGGCCATCGAGTTCAGCAAGGGCGAGGTGGTGGAAGAAATGAAGCGGGCCCGCAAGTCATCCGAGCCCAGTGGCACGCGCCTAGCCTTCGACATGGATCGCGAGGTCTTCCCGAAAAAGACTGCATGGCGCCCAGACGTGGTCGAGCGCATGTGCCGCTACTATTCTTATCTCAATACCGGCCTGACCCTGGTCTTCAACGGCAGGAAGTTTAAGTCGCGCAATGGCCTCAAGGACCTGCTGGAAGAGGCGATGAGCGAGCCACCTCTGTATCCGGTGATCCACCTTCATGGCGATGATATTGAAGTCGCGATGACTCATGGTGGCTCCTACGGGGAAGAGTATTATTCCTTCGTCAATGGGCAGCACACGACCCAGGGGGGCACTCATCAAGCGGCCTTCCGCGAGGCGGTGGTCAAGACTTTGCGCGACTTCTACAAGAAGAACTACGATGCCGCAGACATCCGGGCCTCAATCGTTGCCGCGATCTCGATCAAGGTGATGGAGCCGGTATTTGAGAGCCAGACCAAGACCAAGCTGGGTTCTTCAGTGATCGCCCCAGGTGGCGAGACGGTGCGGACATTCATCGGCAATTTCATCAAGGAAAAGCTCGATAACTATCTTCACAAATTTCCCGATGTCGCCGAGGCGATCCAGAAAAAGATCGTCGCCGCCGAGCGCGAGCGGACCGACCTCAAGGGCATCCGTAAGCTCGCTCGCGAGCGGGCGAGGAAGGCCAAGGTCCACAACAAAAAGCTCCGCGATTGCCGTGCGCACTACTGCACCCAGCGCGACAAGCGCAAGGACGAGACGATGATCTTCATTACGGAGGGCGATTCCGCCTCCGGCTCGATCACCACGGCCCGAGATGTTGAGACACAGGCGGTATTCTCGCTGAAAGGCAAGCCGCTCAACTCTTACTCACTCAAGCGCAAGATTGTATATGAGAACGAGGAGTTCAACCTCCTGCAGCACGCTCTCGATATCGAAGACGGCCTGGAGAGCTTGCGCTACGCCAAAGTCGTCATTGCGACGGATGCTGACGTCGACGGCATGCACATTCGCCTGCTCTTGCTGACTTTCTTCATCCAGTTCTTCCCCGAGCTCATTCGTGAAGGGCACCTCTACATCTTGCAGACCCCGCTTTTCCGTGTGCGGAATAAAAAGGTCACGCGCTACTGCTACTCCGATCAAGAGCGGCAGGACGCCCTTAAGGAACTCGGTAAAGCAGCGGAAATCACGCGCTTCAAAGGGCTCGGTGAGATCTCGCCCGGCGAATTCCAGCACTTCATCGGTGAGGACATTAGGCTCGATCCCGTGCGCTTCGAGGAGACCCCAAAAATCAAGGAAATGCTCGCCTTCTACATGGGCAAGAACACGCCCGAAAGACAGCAGTTCATCATTGAAAATCTGCGCTACGAATCCGACGTGGTTGATACGGTGGATGAGGTCGCCTAAGTTCCATGCCCGAGGAATATATCCCCAAGCGAACCAACCTTGTCGAAGAGGCGGTTCGAGCCATGCGCGCTCGTTTGCGCGCCGGGGAATGGACCGAATTTCTGCCGGGTGAGCGCGAACTCGCCAAGCGCCTGCAGATTGGTCGTGATACGGTGCGGCTGGTGCTCGCTTCGCTGGAGAAATCCGGTCACCTGTTGCCTGCCGAGCGCGGGAAAAGGCGTCGTATTTCTCCGAAGGGCAGAGAAGAGAGGAGCGAGAGCGACGAGAAGCCGCCGGAGAAAATCGGTGTCCTTGCTCCTTACCGCTTCGATCACATGTCGCAGCCAGTTCTGCTCGAGATCGACCAAGTGCGTGAGGCTCTCGCCGCTCGCGGCACGGAGCTACAACTTTTCGTGCCGCGCTGGTATCAACAGCAAGATCCGACAAGCTCTCTGAAAAAGCTCGTTGAAGAGTCCGGCTGCAAGTCATGGATCCTCTTTCGCTCGAGCTTAGTGGTGCAGCGTTGGTTCGCTGAGTCTGGCCTACCCTGCCTGATCCGAGGCTACCCGCACGAGGGCATCGAGCTGCCCTTTATGGACGTCAATTGGGCTGCCACCGCGCGCCACGCCGCCAGCCGACTGTGGCGATTGGGGCATCGTCGTGTCGGGGTTATCCTTCCTAGCGAAGGCCTCAGCGGGGTCAGGGCCGCGCTCGAGGGCACGCAGAGCACTGGCGAGCCTGACTTTGAGATCATTCCCATGCACGAAGACGGCAGCTCTGAGGGGCTCGCCCGGTGCCTCAAGCGCGGGCTGCAGGTAGCTAAGCCACCTACGGCACTGATTGCCCTGCGCGCTCGACAAGTGGCTGGCACCCTAAGCTGGCTTGGCCAACACCGCATTCGCGTGCCTCAAGAGATGAGCCTAATTTCGCTCGTTCACGAGCCCTTCATCGATTACCTGTTCCCCTCGATCTCTGGCTACCAAATGAACTCGAACCAAGTGGCCAAAAGGGTCCTGCGGAAACTCGACCTCCTCGCTCAGCGCAGCGGCGCCAAGTCAAACAACAGCTCCTGGATCGAACCCGAACCCATCGAAGGCAAATCCATACGCGAGCCGTTTGAGGGCTGATGCTAATTGTGTGGGTGCTTAAAATGAAAACATGAGCGATCATTTCAGAGGGGGAATTCGGATTGAAGGGCCCGAACGGTTTTTGGGTAGTGAGGGGTGGGGGAGGACCAAACAATCATGGCCTAGAGTGCGACTAAAACTCACGGATCAGGGGATCGAGATGAAGTGGCTCCTCAGAGAAATCTTCATCCCTGCCGACCGGGTGCTAAAGTTAGAGTATTTCCGATACCCGTGGTCGTGGTCCGGCGTGAGGGTCTTCCATTCGGTGGATGAGCTTGCGCCATTTGTTTTGTTCACCACTTTTTCAGGTAAGCGTTTCGCGGAGGCGCTTTCTAAAAATGGTTATCAATATGTCAGGCATCAGAAGATACCCCGAACTTGGTGGAATCCGATGGATGAAGAAAAACAAGAAGATCGGTAACAAGCTCAGATCTTTTTCCGAATGCTCACAAACCCGGTCAGGGTCTTGAGGGCTAGCAGGGCAACTGCCAGCCAAAGGACGATGTTGAGGGTGTTTGACCACCAGTAGGTTTCGATCGCGAACCAGACAAAAACGAGGAATCGCGGGCGAAAGAGCCAGGAATAAGGTTCCTCCAGCGCATTTCGAACCATCGCGAAGACGACGACCATGGTATAGAGAAATGCGTATAAGCCACCGACCCAGATACCAGCTGAGCCAGCTTGAATCATCGCAATGATGGTGGCGGTCACGACGACCTGATCGGCCATGGTGTCGGTAAAGGACCCGCGGCTAGAGGCGGTGCCGGCGTGTCGGGCGAGAGGACCGTCCAAGCCATCAAGGGCGACATGCAGCACCAGCGCGGCGAAGGCCCACGCCTCGAAGCCCATCAGATAAAGTGGGCAAAATGCGAGGCCGAACAGAAGTGAGCCGAGGGTGACATGACTCGCCCGAATTTTCAGGGAAGTCATGAGAATGAGCAAGGGGCCCAAAAGCTTCCGGCGCAGCTCTTGTCCCCAATACATGAAGGCACCTTCGCCATCAGAGTAACAATTCACTTTTCGGTTGAGTTGATTCATATCTATCGGGGTAGCAGATTAAAAAGAAGTGGTGGTGAATTTAAAGCTTTGAGGGGCAAAGCCCATGCCACGTATCCCTGATCCTGTGTTGAAGAAGTTGATGCCGTCGAGCTTGATATTGCTCAGAGGGCAATGCGTGTGCCCGAAATACACTGCAGCAGTCTTCGAGCGCCAACCTGGCATGACCTGATCTAAGTGGTAGGTGATGCGTTTGATGGTGGTCAGAGCTGGGAAATACAATCGGTGAAATCCCTTGCTGATACCGAGAGCATCAATCGCATGGTAGGAGGCTGCCGCGACCTTCCCCTTGGGCTTGTCACGGCTCCATTTCGCACGAAAGGCCTCGAATTCTTCGCCGTTCATTCGCCAGTTGGCTCCGTCGCCATGCAGGAAGAGCTTGTCTCCCAGAGTCAAAATTTCCGGTTCGACGGTAAACTTCGCCTCCGTTTTCTGCAGCTGATTCAGGCGCTGAGTGAAATTCCCGAGGCAATCGTGATTCCCTTGAAGGAAGTAGAGGTGCTGGTCACCACGCAGCTCACCAAGCAAGCTAGTCAGCCATTTCACGGCCTCGGTAATGGATTCTTCTTCGTCGGTGAACTGGCTCCAGCGAAAGTCGAAGGTGTCGCCATTGAGAACTAGAACGTCCGCCTTTTCGATCTTAGCGCGGATAGAATCAAATAGGGCCTGACCTTCTGAGCGACCAGCAAAGAGGTGGAGGTCGGAAAGGACAGTGCCGGTTTGGTGCTTCATTGTTCGTAGTGGGGAGATCAATAACGATCAACCGTCTAAATAGCAGGGGATTTCTTAACGCCGACTTTTGGAGGCTTGCAAGATGGCACCCGCGACTAAGGCTGCTCCTGCGACAATTCCGGAGCCAGTCAGAGGGAAGCCTCCGGAATAATTAGGGCTCTCTGCGTTGAAAACGGAGATTCCGAGAGCAATTCCAAAGCCGATTAAGCCTATTCCGATCACACTGATCCCCAAGGTGTGGAGATGGCCAAGGATTTGTCCGAGGCTCTCGGTCTTACTTGGTTTCTGATTTTTCATGATGTGTCACCACTTTTGCACAGTGCTATTGCTTTTTGAAAGGTTTATCAGGTCGCGTGGTCGGGAGTGATGTGGTCTTTCCTAGGGAAGACAGGCCGATCCGCTCGTGTTTCGCGTGGGGGAGCTTTTTTCAATCCTTATGTGATTTCCTTTTCAAGCTAGCGGATGAGAACTAATTCTTAACTGTGGGCGCGATACATGAGGCGTCGAATTTTACTTACTACCAACCATCCAACCCATCCCAACTAAGATGTCATCATTTGAAGCCAACGGCCGTTCCTACAGTCCTCCCCAGCAAGCGATCGCGGTGATCTGTATCGATGGATGCGCTGACGAATACATTTCCGAATCGATCTCACAGGGCCGCATGCCGCGATTGGCGGCGATGATCGAGAAAGGCTACCGCGGGATGGTCCGTGGAGCATTGCCGAGTTTCACGAATGTGAACAATTCAGCCATCGTTACTGGCATGCCGCCGAAAGTCACCGGCATCTGCGGCAATTTCTTCCTCAACCCCGATACGGGCGAAGAGGTGATGATGAATTCTCCCGAATTTCGCCGCTGTGAGACCCTGTTGACCAAGGCTGCTGATGCGGGGCGCAAGGTCGCCTTTATCACGGCTAAGGAGAAACTCCGCACGGTCCTAGGCGACGGTATTGTCGAGCGCGGTGGCATCGTCTTTTCCACTGAGAAGGTCGACGAAGCTCGCAAGGAAACGCATGGGGTCGATGATGCTGAGAAGATCATTGGCAAGCCACGCCCTGAGATCTATTCCGGCGATGCCTCCCTTTATGTTCTCGAGGCAGGCGCAGCTCTGGTCGAGCAAGGGCGTGCTGACTTCCTTTACCTCTCCCTAACCGACTACATGCAGCACAAGTATGCGCCGATGGACCCAGAGTCCCTCGACTTCTACGGGAAAATGGACGAGCAGATCGGTCGCTTGCTCGATGCTGGCTGTCTCGTTGCGGCCACCGCTGACCATGGCATGAACTCCAAAAATGACAGCAATGGGGAGCCACAAGTCATCTACGTCCAGACCTTGCTCCAGGACACTTTCGGCAAAGAGGGGATCTCAGTCATCTGCCCGATCACCGATCCATACGTCGTTCACCACGGTGCCCTTGGCTCCTTGGTGATGGTTCACCTCGATGATCCATCACGTGCTGATGAAATGATCGACTTCTTGATTCGCCAAGAAGGCATCACCGAGGTCTATAATAAGGAGCTAACCGCGCTTAAGCTTGAGCTAGCCGAAGACCGGATCGGTGACATCTGCGTGCTCTCGGGCCGCGATTGGGTGGTTGGGAAGACTGCCGCTGACCACGATCTCAGTGTTCTCAAAGGCGGACTTCGCTCGCATGGCGGGCGCTACGAGGAAATGGTGCCGCTTCTGATTTCCGAGCCACTGAACGACGAATACGCCCGCATCGCTGCGGCAGATCCTCGCAACTTCGATGTATTCGCTTTCGCCTGCAATGGAACGACTCAAACCTCCTAAGCCTGAATTTATGATCAATCTTCCAAGCTACATCGCTGGTGAGCCGCTGCACTCCGAGGACAAGCTCGAGGTCTTTTACCCTTGGGATAATTCGCTCACAGGCACGGTTTCCAAGATCACTGGTGCCGATCTCAATCGGGCCATTGAGGCATCGGTTGAAGGTCAGAAGAATCCACTCACTCGTTACGAACGGCACGCCATCTTGAGAAAGGCGGCGGTGCTCTTGGCCGAAAACCGCGAAGAGCTAGCGAAGTTGATCTGTCGCGAGACCGGCCTGTGCCTGCGCGAAACCCGCTATGAGACCGGGCGTAGCTCGGACGTGATGGAATTTGCGGCAGCAGCCGCTCTGGAAGATGACGGGCAGGTCTTCTCTTGTGATATTTCTCCCCAGGGCAAGGCGCGCAAGATTGTGACCTTCCGCCAGCCGCTCCAGCTGGTCTCTGCGATCACTCCGTTCAATCACCCGCTCAACCAGGTCGCCCACAAAGTCGCGCCAGCCATCGCCGCAGGGGCGCCAATGCTACTCAAGCCCTCGGAAAAGACGCCGCTCACGGCGATCCGCTTTTGTGAGATCCTTTATGAGGCAGGCCTCCCAGGCTGGATGCTCAGCGCATTTGTCGGTGAGCTTGATGAAGTGGTTACCCCGATGATGACTGATGATCGGGTCGAGCTCGTTTCCTTCACAGGTTCCGTGGAAATCGGCAAGATCATCGCGAAAACAGCCGGCTACAAAAAGACCTGCCTGGAGCTTGGTGGAAATTCGCCACTGATCATCCTCGATGATGCCGACATGGAAAAGGCGATCACCCTTGCCGCGGAAGGTTGTTTCCGCAACTCCGGTCAACGCTGCACCGCGGTTAAGCGCCTGCTGGTTCAAGAGGGGATTCTTGAAGAGTTCACAAAGCGCTTCGTGGAGCGTGCCAAGGAATACACCTTCGGTGATCCGGAAGACCCCGAAACAAGAGTCGGCACCGTCATCGACGAGGCTGCAGCGATCGAGCTCGAGGAGCGCGTGAAGCAAGCCGAGGCCGACGGGGCGAAAGTCCTTCTCGGCGGTGGTCGTCGCGGCGCTCTGATGGAGCCAACGGTTGTTGCCAATGTGCCACGTGATACGCCAATGGTCGCTTTTGAGAGCTTCGGGCCACTGGCTCCGATCATTGAGATCAAGGACTTGGATGATGCGATCGAATACTACAATTCAGGCAATTTCGGGCTAAGCTCGGGGATTGTCACCGAGAGCCTCCCTTTGGCGCTCAAGGCTGCCAAGCACCTGCGCACAGGCACCACCAACATCAACGAAGTGCCAGGATACCGGATCGAGAAAAGCCCATTCGGCGGGATCAAGGACTCTGGCCTGGGCATCAAAGAAGGAGTGATCGAGGCGATGAAATTCATGACCAGCACGAAGACATTCTCATTCCCTTGGGAATGATCGGCTTCAATCCATTCTGTATTTCGAGCGTTGCGCATTCATCTTAGTTACCCGCATGCTCAACTATGGAAAATGAAATCCAAATGACGAGGGTGGGACGATGGATCCGCTCTCGTCCGCCCTACGTGATGGTGGTCTACACCATGTTCGCAGCTTTCTTGGCCTATGCGAGCATGTATGCCTTCCGCAAGCCATTCACGGCCACGGGTTACGAGGGTTTAAATGCCTTCACCCTGTGGGGCGTGGTTTTCAGTTACAAGCCAATCGCTGTGATCTCGCAGCTGCTTGGCTACATGGGATCAAAATTCATCGGGATTAAGGTGGCATCGGAGGCAACCATGAAACGCCGGGTGCCGCTGGTGCTCGCGCTCGTCCTCTTTGCCGAGCTGATGTTGCTATTCTTTTCGTTTGTTCCCGCACCCTATAATTTGATTTTTCTCTTCCTCAACGGGCTACCGCTGGGGATGGTCTGGTCGCTTCTCTTTGGTGTGCTAGAGGGGCGTAAAGTGACGGAGTTCCTGGGCTTGGCGATGAGTGTCAGCGTCATCTTCTCGTCCGGTATTGTGAAGTCGGTGGGCCGCTGGACGATGGATACGTGGGGAGTCGCTGAATTTTCCATGCCAGTGGTCACTGGCGCGCTCTTCCTGCCTCTATTGTTCTTGGCGCTGGCGATGCTCTATCAAGTGCCACCACCAACGGCAGAGGACATCGCCAACCGGACCGAGCGAAAGCCGATGAGCCGGGCAGATCGCCGCGAATTTCTCCGAACTTATTTTTTCGGGGTGGTCTTCTTGGTCCTTGGTTATCTGACGCTGATGACTTACCGCGACCTGCGCGACAGCTTCATGGATCTGATCTTGAAAGAGCTGGGCTATGCCGTGGATTCTTCGACTTTCGCCGGAATTGAGACCAAGGTCGGGCTCGTGGTGATCGCCAGCCTGATCTTCATTTACAAAATTCGCAGCCACCGGCACGCGGTGTGGGCTAACTTGGGGATGATCTCTTTTGGTGCATTGTTACTCGGCTCAGCGACCTTGTTGCTTAAGGCCAAAGTCCTCGGCCCAGAGGCCTTCTACTTACTAAATGGTATCGGGCTCTATATTGCCTTCGTGCCCTATCAAGTTCTGCTGGTCGAGCGCCTACTGGCATCGCTCCACACCGTGGCTACCGCCAGTTTCCTGATCGCGATTGCGGATGCCTACGGCTACCTGTCCACCGTGACGCTCTACTTGGCGCGTGACGTATTTTCCGAGCTCGTAGGTTACCAGGTCGATTGGTTGCAAATTCTAGTGGTTACCAGCTATGTGGTGATGATCTGCGTGCCGCTGACCTCGGTGGCGATGGTGGTCTACTTCCGGCCAAAGTTGAAGGACTGAGTGAGTATTCGAGCCGCCGATGGTATTGGTGGATAGCTAGCTCGAATCGATTCGAGACTCGGTCAGGCGTGAGCTCGAGAGATCAGGGCAAACTTAGGCGGGAGCAACAAATACGGACCACTTCCAGCGTTTCTTGGTTCAATATTGGCAAAGAGTTGCAAGCATTGGCTTGCCAAATCGGGTGGCGTTACCTAGCGTGCCGCCCCGCGCCTGAGAATAGGCGTTTTTGAATCTTTGTAAAACCGTCAATTTTCATGAACATCACCGTCGAAAAACAACCGAAATGCGTTGCCGCGCTGAGCGTAGAAGTCGCAGCTGAAAAGGTCGCCACCGAGCGCGCTAGCATCGTTAAAGGAATCTCAGGCCAGGCCAAGATCCCAGGCTTCCGTCCTGGTAAAGTGCCAGCCAAGGTGATCGAGAAGCGCTTCGGTAAGCAGATTGAAGCCGAGCTCCAAGAGCGCCTGCTCCAGCAAGCGATCCAAGACGCAGTCAAACAGGAAGAGCTCAATGTTCTCGATGTTGTCCAGCCGACGGACCTCGGTTTTACCGACGAAGGTGCCTTTCATTTCAAGACCGACGTTCTCCTTCAGCCTGAATTTGAAACCCCTGACTACAGCTCACTGAAAGTTGAAGTCGAAGCTCCTGAAGTCACCGAAGAAGACGTCGAGCAGAGCCTCTCCGCTCTCCGTGAGCGCTACGCTGACTTCAACGAAGTCGATGAGGCAGCCAAGAACGGTGGCTTTGTCACCATCAGCTACACCACGACTTTCGAAGGCAAGCCCCTCGAAGAAGCGACCGAGCAGCCAGTTGGCTTCCTCGCTAAGAATGATGACTACTGGGTCAAGATGGACGAAGAGTCATTCCTTCCTGGTTTCTGTGCCCAAGTTGAGGGCATGAAAGCCGGCGATGAGAAAGACATCACCGTCACCCTTCCTGAGGATTTTCCAGCCAGCGAGCTTCGCGGCAAAGAGGTCGTTGTGGCGACTAAAGTTGTCGCCGTAAAAGAGCAGTCGCTGCCTGAACTTAACGACGAATTTGCCGGTAAAGTCATCCCTGACAAGACCATGGACGACCTCAAGGAATTGATCAAAGATTCACTCCTTGAAGAGAAAAACCGCCAGCTCGAAGACGAGAAGGTCGATCAGATCGTTACCCAGCTCAGCGAAGGTCTCGATTTCGAACTCCCCGAGCGTCTCATCGAATCTGAAAGTCAGAACGTCCTTCGCCAGAAGCTTAATGCTGCCGTCCAGAGCGGCGCAGCTGGCGACGAGATCGGCACCCTGATCGAGAGCCTCAAGGAAGAGTCGAACAGCCAAGCTGAAAAGAACCTCCGTGTTCACTTCATCCTGCAAAAAATTGCTGAACTGGAAAAAGTCGAGGTCACTCAGGAAGAGCTCGTCGGCCGCATCCAGCAAATGGCTCAACAGCAGCAAACTCCAGTGAAGAAATTCATCAAAGAGCTGCAAGAGAAGAACCAGATTCCCGGTGTCCAGAGCAGCATCCTCATCGGTAAAACGGTCGACTTCCTCGTCGCCAAAGCCGAGGTGGTAGAATCAGATGCCAAGTCTGACGAAGCTGCCTCTGACAGCGAAGACTAAGAATCCGCGGATTGCGGGTTGCCAGCAGCCCGAAGCAGTTCCAATATTGTTCTCATGTCAAACAACGCCAATTTTCCGAACGTCTCTCCTGTGCAGAACACTTACTACGTGCCAACGGTCATTGAGTCCGATGGCCGCGGCGAGCGTGCCTTTGATATCTACTCACGCCTGCTGAAGGACCGCATCATCTTCATCGGCACGCCGATCGACGATTACGTGGCAAATTCAGCTATCGCACAGATGCTGTTCTTGCAGATGTCGGATCCTAAGAAGGACATCCACATCTACATCAACTCACCTGGTGGTTCCGTAACCGCTGGCTTAGCGATGTATGATACGATGAAATTCATCAGTTGTGACGTGAATACCTACTGCATGGGCATCGCCGCTTCCATGGGCGCGGTGCTTCTCGCCGCTGGGACCAAGGGCAAGCGCTATTGTCTGCCGAACAGCCACGTCATGATCCATCAGGTCTCCGGTGGCGCTCAGGGCACGGCTTCGGACGTCGAGCGCACGGTGGAGTTCATGTATTCCTTGAAGTCGCGCCTCAACAAGATCCTTGCTGAATCCACTGGGAAGACCGTCAAGCAGATCGAGAAAGATGCCGACCGCGACAACTACATGTCCGCTGAGGCCTCGGTCAAATACGGCTTGGTTGACCAAGTTCTGGAGAACACTTCAGTCCTGCCAACTGACACTGACAGCAAAAAATAATCATCCGGAATCCTCGTATTTTCTGATACAACCCAAGGGTGCTGACTGTCCAAGTCACGCCCTTTAATTTTTAAGATATTATGGCCAGAGCCACCAATCTCACCATGTGCTCCTTCTGTGGCAAAAGCCACTCGGAGGTCAAAAAACTCATCGCTGGTCCAGGCGTCTACATCTGCAATGAATGTGTCGATGTCTGCTCAAGCATCATCGAAAAAGAGCTTGGCGGTAACGTTTCGCTTGAAGACGTCGATCTGGAATCATTGCCGATCCCCGCTGAGATCGTTGCCGAACTGAATGCCCATGTCGTCGGCCAAGAGCACGCCAAGCGCGTGCTCGCCGTCGCGGTTTACAACCACTACCAACGCCTCGCACAGCACGAGCACAAGTTGGACAAGGAGTTCAATGAGGTGGAGATCGAGAAAGCCAACATTCTCATGCTCGGGCCAACCGGCTCTGGCAAGACCCTACTGGCTCGCACCTTGGCTAAGGTCCTTGATGTTCCTTTTTGCATCGTGGATGCCACCACTCTGACTGAGGCTGGTTACGTTGGTGAAGATGTGGAGAACATCATTCTCCGCTTGCTCCAGGCCGCCGACTTTGAAGTCGACCGCGCGGAGCGTGGGATCATCTACGTTGATGAAATCGATAAAATTGGCCGCAAGACCGAGAACGTCAGCATCACCCGTGATGTCTCCGGTGAGGGCGTCCAGCAGGCGCTCTTGAAAATCCTTGAGGGCACCGTCTGCAACGTCCCACCCCAAGGTGGCCGCAAGCACCCGCAACAGGAATACATTCAGGTTAACACCGAGAAAATTCTCTTCATCTGTGGTGGTGCCTTCGTCGGCATGGAGGACATCGTCAAACGCCGTCTCGGCAAGAATGTTCTCGGATTCAATTCGGAGAAATCCATCGATCTCGATGAGCGCGACTCCTCACTTTGGCAAAAAGTCGAACCTCAAGACCTCCTTCACTTCGGACTCATCCCTGAATTTGTCGGCCGTCTGCCACTGGTCACTTCGCTGCGAAAGCTAAGCGTCGACGAGCTCATGCACATCCTGACCGAGCCCCGAAATTCAATGGTCAAACAGTATCGCAAACTCCTCGCGATCAACGGTGTTGACCTTAAGATTACCAAGGATGGGCTCAAGGCGCTTGCGGAAGAGGCTGATAGCCGCGGAACTGGAGCACGCGCTCTGCGCTCCATTCTTGAAAATCTGATGCTCGACGTCATGTATGAGCTGCCAGGGCGCAAGGACATCGAAAGCGTCACAATCAACCGTCAAGTGGTCGAAGGCAAAAAAGGTGCCATCCTCAAAAAATCGAGTTCGGCCGGCGCCGCTTAATTTTGGGGTGACGCGAGCCCACCAAGCAAAATGGTTCGGGATTTAGCAGAGTGCTGATTTTGAGCTGGTTACCTCGTCGTGGTTTCTTATTAGTCTAGGCAGCTGCAAAGGCCGACATGGGAGAAAAAAAATACAAAGATATTGGCGAGGGCGCCATTCAAGCATCGAAGCGGCGGATCGTAAGACGCCACCGTAAAGTCGAGGATTCACGAGTCTATCGCCGTTCGTCGTTTGTCGTATCCCTTTTGTTCGGCACGATCGCGCTCGGAGTGATCGCTGTCACGCTCGTTGTTTATAACATGCGTCGAGAGCAGCCGGTTGAAGGTGAGGTAGCCGAGACGCTTGATGAACTTCGGAAAAATGCATCGGAGCAATTCGAATCGACCGACGAAGAAGTGGCGGAACGGGTCCTGAGCACTGAAGAAACTGCTGCCCAAGTGCGTCGCGTCGCGGCGACAGTGACCAGTTTGACTAAGGCTAGCACCTACGAAGATCTATTACCGCTCATCATAAACCCTGATCAGCATGGCGAGGCGATCAAAGAGTATTTGGTTGAAAACACAGTCTTCCCCATTCGAGTTTTGGATTCAGGGCAAGCCGTGATTGATGGCCGTGTTTTTGCCGTGCTCAAGGCCAAGGTCGGGTTGCGCAATTCGGTGCTGATCGTCGATATGGAGACGGCAAAAGTCGATTGGGAGAGCATGATAGGATACAATTGCTTCGATTATGCTGAGATTCTTAAGAGGGCGCCCAAGCCCGAGGGTGTCGCGATCCGCTGCAGCCTGAGAATGGGGCCTGCCCTATCGTATTATAACTACGACTATGATGACTCCGATCAGTGGCTATCGTTGACCGCCACCCACCCTGAGTTTGAGCGCAGCCTTTATGTTTACCTGGATAAAAGGAGTGATACCTTTGCCAAGTTCTTGGAAGATTTCTTCCCGCGGAACCAGGCTCGCGAAAAGCTCAGCTCTCCTGCGACGATCATTATCCAAGCGACATCGCAGGAAGCGTTAGATCGCAACCAGTTCGAAATTAAAGAGATCATCTCGGATAGTTGGTTCATACCTAACTCCTCGGAAATCGCTGATTTGAATCCATCCGAGGAGGAGAACGCGGAAGATAAAGATCGTGATTCGGAATGAAGGTGACGAGGCTTTTAGCAATTGAGTCCTCCTGCGACGAGACCGCTGTCGCAATCATCGCGGAATCCGCGGGAGAGATGAAGCTCGAGAGCTCTGTTATCTCATCGCAGATTGAAATTCACCGCGAACACGGGGGAGTCGTGCCCGAGCTGGCTTCACGTAATCACAGTCTGCGTTTGCCTAGATTGATTCAAGCGTGCTTGGATGAGGCCGACTGCTCGGTGGATTCACTTGATGGAATTGCGGCGACTGCAGGGCCCGGCTTGGCTTCATCTTTATTGATTGGCTTGACTGCCGCCAAGGGCATGGCGATTGCCTCGGCTAAGCCCTTTTACGCGATTAACCACTTGGAAGGGCACTTGTTGTCGCCCTTTCTCACCGAGCGCGGAGGTTTTCGCCCCAACCTTTCTCTGATCGTAAGTGGCGGCCATACAATGTTGGTCGATTGTGCGGATATCGGGCAGTATCAACTAATCGGAAAATCCCGCGATGACGCAGCTGGTGAGGCTTTCGATAAGGTTGGTAAAATGCTCGGCCTGCCTTACCCGGGCGGCCCTGAAATCGAAAAGTGCGCACGACGCGGGCGTCCGGATGCCTTTGACTTACCACGCTCGATGCTGCGCCGCGACGAATTTGACTTTTCCTTTTCGGGTCTAAAGACGGCGGTTCTCTATCTTCTGCCGCCTCTAGTTGAAAAATTCCGCGCCGAGAATCCCGGCTCCGAAGGAGGCCTCTTGGAGCAAGACCTCAATGATCTGTGTGCCTCGTTCCAGTCCGCTGTTGTGGATGTGCTGGTGCGCAAAGTCGTTTTTGCCGCTAAGAAATGCGGGCGCAAAGTCATTTCGGTCTCTGGCGGAGTGAGTTGCAATGGCTACTTTCGTGAGGCACTGCAGACAGCCGCTGACAAGCACGGCCTAGAGCTGCTGGTTCCCGCCCCAGCCTTGACTACAGACAATGCGGGGATGATTGCTTACGTTGCGCTCGAGAAGCACAAGCGCGGACTGGCCTCTTCCATGGCTGACGATATTGACCCAAATCTTCCGCTGACCGTGGAGGGCAATCGCGCTAAGAAGTCGAAGAAGAGCTAAGCGCTCGCTGAATTTCTTAACCTCTATTGATATTAAAACTTCTTCTTATCGCCTGATCCTTTTCGACTTTGATGGCACCATTGCGGATACGATTGAGGCATCGAGAGCAGTCTATAACGAGATGGCCACCGAGCGCGGTTATCTGACGATTGAGCCAGCTCAGATTGACTCACTGCGGCAGTTGGGGGTGGCGGATATTCTGCGAGAACTGGGCATTCCTAAGATGCGCCTGCCTGGCCTCTTGTCCGATGGCGTCAAGCGTCTGCGTGGCCAAGTGACGGCACTCGACTTGATTGATGGAATGGAAGCCCTGCTCAAATCCACCGCCGACCTGCCAGTCATCATGGGTATCCTGACGTCGAATTCGGTGGAAAATGTCGAGTCCTTCTTAAAGGCTCACAAGCTCGATGGGCTCTTCGAATTTGTTTCGTCGACCAGTCGCCTAAACGGCAAGGCCAAGCACATCAAAAGCATCCTTCGGACCTTTTCGCTGACACCTGATAGATTGCTCTACATTGGAGATGAAATTCGCGATATCAAGGCCTCGCAGAAGGCTGGAGTGGACGTCGCGGCCGTAACCTGGGGCTTTAACGCCAAGGAGGCGCTGCAGCGCTCGAACCCGACTTTCCTCGTCGAAACCCCTGGGGCTTTGAGCCACTTGATTGAATAAAGACTATGACCGAAGATTATCTCAGACGATTCGGGGGAATCGCCAGGCTCTATGGAACGGAAGGATTGGAGCGCCTGAGCCGAGCCAAAGTCGCGGTGATTGGGCTCGGTGGCGTTGGTTCTTGGGCGGTGGAATCATTGGCCCGCAGCGGCATCGGTGCGCTGCGCTTGGTCGATATGGATGACCTTTGCATCACCAATGTTAACCGTCAGCTGCCAGCCCTGACGGAGACTGTGGGGCGCTCGAAGGCCCACGTGCTGAAGGACCGCATCGCTGCCATCGCTCCTGAGTGTGAGGTGGAAACCCAAGAGTCGTTCTACACTCCGAATTCTTGTGCAGAGGTCCTCGGTGGTGATCTCGATTACGTGCTGGATGCCATTGATACCCGAAAAAATAAGGCCCATTTGCTCAGTTCCTGCCGGGATTACGAGATTCCAGTAGTGACCTGTGGCGGCGCGGGCGGCCGTCGCGACCCGACCTGTTTGCACGTCGATGACATGATTCGCTGCTATGGCGATGCTCTCCTGAGCAAGGTGCGGCGCCGCATGCGTGAAGTCTATGGCTTCCCCATGGGCGGACAGAAGAAGCCGAAAATTTTCCGGATCGAGGCGGTTTTCTCTGACGAATTTCCAGCCTACCCGACCTGCGACGGTCGAGTCACCGAACGCAAGGACGAGGCACTAGAGGGCTCCACGATCAATTGCGATTCCGGATTTGGCTCAGTAACTCACGTCACTGGCACCTTCGGGTTTGTCGCGGCGGGGCGAGTCGTGCATCATATCGCAGCAGGCACCTGCACCGCCCCTCGTCCTCGTTGAATTTACCATTTTCTCATGTCAGCCTATCTCGAAACCGCCATCCTCGCCGCTCGCCAAGCCGGCGAATTTCTCCGCAATCATTTTCACTCGGAAAAAGTTGTCGATGAGACCTCCCGATACGACATTAAGATCCAGCTCGACAAGCAGGCCCAGGCGCTAATTGGCACCGTCCTGCTCGGGGGCTTCCCAGATCATGCCTTGTTCGGGGAAGAGGGGATCGATGGCGATCAGAGCTCTGACTACCAGTGGATCGTCGATCCGATTGATGGCACTGTGAATTATTACTACGGCATCCCGCATTTCTGTGTGTCCATCGCCCTGCGTGTCCGCGATGAAATTGTCGTCGGCGTGATTTATGATCCGATGATGGACGAGCTCTGGAGCGTCGAAAAAGGCAGCCCGGCTCATCGCAACGGTGTCGAAATTTCCGTGAGTCCCCGCGAGGAATTGGCCGAGGCCATCGTCTTTGTGGGTCATGGCAAGCACGATGCTTCCATGCAGACTGGGCTCGACCGATTCTCACGAATTTCCAGCCAAGTGCGGAAGATGCGCATCACGGGGTCGGCCGCATTGGCCATGGCCTACATCGCGACAGGCCGCTTCGACGCCTACGTTGAGAGCTCCATCTCCCTGTGGGACATCGCAGCCGGCAAGCTCCTCGTCGAGGCAGCAGGCGGGACCGTCGAGCTGACTCCGCGCGAGGGTGAACATGAGAAATTCGGCATCATTGCGAGCAACGGTAAGATCCCGATCAAAGAACAGTGCTAAGTTTTAACAACGACATCACATGAGATTTTTAACTGGTATCGGATACGACGTTCATCAATTCGCTGAAGGGCGCAAGCTCATCCTGGGTGGGGTTGAGATCCCTCACACCCACGGGCTCTCAGGCCATAGCGATGCAGATGTGCTGTGCCATGCCATTTCAGATGCCATTTTGGGTGCCCTCGGCCTGCCCGATATTGGCCACTACTTCCCACCGACTGATCAGAGCATCGAGGGCATCTCCAGCCTCAAGATTCTCGAAAAATGCCGGGAACTACTGGCCGAAAACGGCGCCGAATTGCAAAACATCGACAGCACCATGATCGCCGAGGCCCCAAGGGTCCTCCCTCATGCCGCCGCGATGAAAGAGAAGATCGGCGAAGCGCTGGGCCTAGATCCACGCTGGATCGGCATCAAAGCCACCACCAACGAGACCATGGGCTTCGTCGGCCGCCAAGAAGGCATCGCCGCCCTAGCCAGCGCCGCTGTGCTGATTAAGTAGACAGGTGCTGCGTCAATAGACTAATCGGGGTATAAATGATTAGTTTCGCTTAAATGGATAAAAATGTTGTAATGCTGATAGATGGTGCGCATCTACGGGGCGATGCAAAATATTATCTACCCAATCGCTGTCTTATCGGCGGCAACCTCCCTCGTTCGCGGGGCCGTTATCATTGACGACTTCAGCATCGATCAGGGGCCGTTTGTTACGGCGACTGATGAAGCAATCACTGATTCATCTATTCTTAGTGGCCAGCGAGACTCCTCGCTGCTCCCTCCAACAAACGTAACTAGCACTTTTTCTGTTTCAGGAGGAGTTGCCACCGTTACCAATACTGGTAATCCGTCCGCTAATGTCAGCTTTGGCTCAATGTGGATCACCTATGACGGTATCGATGCAGATGCTTCGAGAAATGCGGGCACTGGCTTTGGTGGATATGATTTACTTGCTGGAGGAGCTAATGCCGCGATTGAGCTAGCACTAGCAGACGTCATAACTAATGCTTTTGACACCAGAATCGGTATCTCACTCAGAACGGGAGGTGGCTTTAGCTCTTCACAAGTTAATATTTCAGCTGCGGATTCAAATTCTATTTTGAGTTTTTCTGCCGCTGATTTCCTTGCTGGTAACCCTTCTGCCGATCTGACGGATATTCAGTCAGTTCAAATTTTCTTTGCTGGCGGTATTGTTGGCGCATCATCAATGTCGGTAGGTGTGGAAAGCCTGCAAATCGTCCCTGAGCCTTCGTCAATCATGATGCTTGGTGGACTCGGATTTGCCTGCCTCTTGCGTCGCAGTCGATAGATCCTCGGACTGTTTGATCTAACGTCGTCTCTGCTTCTCTGAAGCAAGGGGCGACGTTTTTTATTCTACCCGATCGACAGAGTTCCAGTTTTGTGTCGAGTCTTTGATGGACGAGGCATGAGTATCAGAATTCACGGCATCAGTGTTGGCTGCTCACCCCGTAGGCGCTCAGACCGTTGGTCCGATAAGGCACGGAATCAAATGTGGTGTTCTAGGCCTTGTTACTTAGCCTTTTCTACCACTCGACTTATCTTCGAAGTCGTTGAGCAGTTCTTGGGTTATGAGAATTTTCCGAACATGAGCTTGGCAGCTCATACAAATGCCCAAGAAGATCGTGGCAGTGATCTGGATAGATGAGTGACCAAGTTTATTGGAAATCCATCACCAACGGGTCGTGACCCCGAAGATCGCGTTGAATCCGGGCTCGTTTTGGCCGGAGCCGTGATAGCGGTAGTCTTCGTCGGTGAGGTTTTCTAGGGCTAGGGTCAGTTCTAGGTTTTCGCTGACTTGGTAGCCGGCGTAGAGCGAGGGGATGAGGTAGGAGGGTGTTCCGTTGCTGGGGAAACGGGTGTCGTCACGGATATCGGCGGCGGCGAGGCGCCCGGCACTGGCGGCGGCCTGAATGCGGGCCTCGATCCATAAAGGGAGCTCGGGCGAGGTCCAGCGTAGCGAGGTTCCGCCCATGAAGGGGGCGCTGCGGCGGATCGGCTCGCCATTTGGGGCATCTGCGGTTTCGACCTGTGAATCCATGGCGGAGGCGAAGACGCGCCATTCCCAGTCGCGAGCGAAGCGCCAGGCGAGCTCGGCTTCCACTCCAAACACATAGCCGTCATCGGCATTGGTTAAAACCTCAGCCCCAGTGCCGGTGACGCGGCGGCCAATGAGCCCGACGAGCTCGGAGTAGAATCCGGCAATTTGAAGGCTGAGATTATCGCCATTGTAGCGGGCACCGAGCTCGTAGGTGACGGTTTGCTCGGGCTCGACCGAGAGGGAGCCGAGATTAGTGACGCCACTGCCAGAGACGACGTTGCCAGTAAGATCATTTAAATTCGGCGCGCGAAAGGCCTGGGAAACCCCGCCAAATAAGGACCAAGATTGATCGAGCTGGTATAGGCCGCGAATTTCAAAGACGAGGTCGTCCCACGAATTATCCGAGGAGGTGGGAGTGCCATTGGCAAGGTATTCGCCGAGCTCGGCACGAGCGTAGGAGTAGCGCAGGCCGGGGGTGATGGTGAGACGCTCAATTGGGCTCCATCGGTATTGAGCGAAGAGCCCGAGTAGGTCGTAGCTGGAGTCATCAGCGAGCGGGCGGTTGTCGTTTCCATTGCTGCGGCTGCCAGTTGCATCGATCTCGTCGCGGTAGTAATCGAGGCCGTAGACGAGGGTGCCGGGACCAATCTCAGATTCGAGAGAAAGGTCAAAACCGTAGGTCTCCACGTCAATATTTTGGCGTCGGATGTCGGTGGCATTGCGAATTTGAACAGTGCTATCTTGAGCCTTCTGGTAGGAGAGCGTGGCGCGGTAGCGGTCGATAAAGTGGCCGTCCAGCGTGCCCTCAAGACGGGCGTAGGTCAGCGAGCGCTCTTGATCGTAGTCGTCGGCAATGAAGCTGCCTGGCTGGACGACGTTGTTGCCATGGATCCAACCGGGATTGTTAAGAGTGCGGTGCCAGCGGGAAACGTCGTCTTGGTTGAGGTATTGATGGGCGAAGGTGAAGGTGCTGCTCTCGCCGAGTGCGGCTTCGAATTTGAAATCGTAGGCCTGCTCCGGATGCCCGGTGCCCTCCATGAGCCCGACGGCGCTGTCGCGGATGTCACCGAAGTCCTTCAGGCTGGTGCCGAGGGTGACACCCCATTGCTCACCCTGGCCGAAGCGAGTTTCCAATCTCCCAACGTGGCTCTCGCTATTGGTGTCGAATCGGTAGTGCGCCATGCCGTGGAAGAAGCTGCCGGACTCGTCGCGAAAGCCGCTGTTCTTGGTGAGCAAATTCACCGTTCCTCCGATGGCATCGGAGCCGTATTGGACCGAGCCCTGGCTCTTGATGACCTCAACCTGCTTAATGTTGAGCTGATCGAAGGTGTTCCAATATTGGACGGGCCCGTTGCGCCAAGTGGAATTATTCATCCGCACGCCATCGACGAGTAGGAGATTCTGGCGGCCAGTGAAGCCCCGAATGAAAGGCGATCCATGCCCGTGAGCCGTCTTCTGGATCAGCACGCCGGGGACGTTGCGCAGGGCATCCGGGAGGCTGCGTATGAGCTGATCGTCGATGAATTGGCGGTCGAGCTCGTAGGCGGTGTAGGGCGTATCCTCCAGCGCGAGCGCCAGCCGGGAGCTGGTGATCAGCGTCGGATCTAGACTCTCGAGGGCGCTGCTATCGGACTCCTGGGCAATTGCCGGATGAACGAGAGCAAGTGCGAGGAGTGTTTTTTTCATGAATCGGAAGCCTTTGATGACCCCTTCTAACGCCTCACGAGTAAAAGTCTTAGACAAAAATTCGGCGATCACTGGTGTTGTTGGGCTGAGGCGTGTAATACCCGCTCCGCAAAGATTTGGCGCTGTTGTTCTCAGCTCTCTCAATCTAGTCTATTAGCAGGCGAAGTGAAAATGATGCAAATTCGAACCTTTCCTGATACTGACTACACCTGTGATGGGCTCATCCAGCAAACGCTAAACCGGCGGGCTCTCTTTCGGAGCCAATTTATCCGCTATGCAATCGTCGGATTCATCGTGCTCTTTGTCGGGATACTTTTTTGCCAGTATTTTCAATTTGAGCATTTGGTTTGGCTCTTTCTAGGCGCAGAAGTGATTGGATTGATCACTGTTTTGGGTGTCCTAACCAATCCGCCTCGTTTGAAATGCACCACGTGTGGAGAGACCTTGAAGCGCCAATATGTCAAGAGAGGCGGTGGGTCTGATGAAGATCTCTTCCTGGTGTGCCACCCTTGCAGGCGCTACGCGGATGTTCATTTCTCCAGAGAATGATGAGAATGCCTAGTGGAGTGCGAACCCCGTAGGTTTAGACCGAGCTTAGCGATAGCTCAGCGTGGCGCTTGCAGTGGTGGCGTCGCCGGCGACGAAGCGGATCCAGTGAGCGGCAAAGTGTGCTGGGAACTGGTGCTTGAAGGCTTCGCCTGGCTTGACGGTGATGGTCTGGTAGCGAGCGAAATCGCCTGTTCCGAGGTAGTCGACCTCGATACCGAAACGCACGGGTTTATCTCCATCGTGGCTCAGGACTAGGCTTTTGTCGTCGTAGCCAAGCATCAGGTAGGGGTCGGAGGCCTGTCCTTTGCTTACTTTGGTGTTCAGCCATGGACCACCATTGCCTGTGGGTTTGCCGAATTTCCAGAGGTCATCAACTTCGCCTAGCCATAGCTTGCTCGGGCCGGCGCTGAGGACGTTCTTAGCATCAGATTTAGCACCTGATAGAACCAACATCCCACGCCATGAGGCAAAGTCGTAGATATGTTTATCATGACTGGCGAGGGGCTTCATTTGCCAGAAGTTGATGAAGTGGCCTGGCTTCGGGCGAGGGAGCTCGTAGAAGGTCCCGTGGAGGTTCATGTGCGTGCGCTCGGTGACGATCTCCCGAATGTGGCGGACCTGGTCGATCGTTTGATCAAAGGCGGCATTGCCTTTCGGAAGGCGAAGGCGCGTCTGCTGATTGTTGGCATCTGTGAAATCGATGAAAACGGATGCGGCGTCGACGCCCACCCGTGAATCTTTTTTCACCGCAATGGCCTGTTTGACCTTGGTGAGATCGGCCGTAAGCGGGGCTTCGCTGACTTTTAAGTCGCCGTCGATTAGATGGTGCTTCTCGTTGCTGAAAGTGGCGAGCTTGAGATCGAGACCCTTGGGCAATTGCAAGCTAGCGCCCTGTGGAGCGGGCTCGGTAACTGCGGCGAGGCTATCAAATTTGGCGTGAGTGCTTGAATTTGGGTAGGCACTGGTAAGCTGGAAATACGCGCTGGCACGATGAAGTGCATCGGCATTTTTGAGGCGAACCCACTGAGTCCCGCCGAGTTCCGCAAGAGATACAGGAAGGTAGCCGGTTTCGGCTGGGATGCTCAGAGTTTTCCAAGTCTCCCACTCGCCCGTTCCATCTTGATCTGTCTGAATTTCGATGCGCGCGGCATAACCGCCCTTGTGGCGAAGGTGCAGGGTGCCGGTTTCGAATCCACCAATGAAGAACGGTTCGCTGAGGTGATTGGCGTCGAAGGACTCATCAACGAAGACCCCGCCGAAGCCCGCTTTTGGCCCCCATTGGCTCAGCTCTTGGTAGTCGCCGATCCATAGGTTCGATTGGGCTTGTTTGACAAAGGCGTTGTCGAATTTTGAAGCATCGTCTTTACCGATGACAAGCTTGTCGTTGAACATGGCGTAGTCGACCGGCATCTTGGTGTAGGTGCCGAGTGGTTTGATGCCGCCGTAGTTCTCTGATGAGAAGGTTTTGGGAAACTCGAAGAAAATGCCATGCATGTGGCCGAGAAATTCACCTTCTTTGATCTCCCGAATACGTGGCCATTCGGTATTCCAACCGTGGGCCGCATCGTGAGTGTAGGAGCCCTTGGGCAGACGGAAGCTGTTCCACTCTCCTTGCTCAAGGGTGAAGAGACGGACTGACTTTTGGTCCCAGCCCATGGCCCATACGGGCTGATCGGCGGAGGTGTTTCCTGATAGGCCGCCTGGGCCGGTGACCTCGGTGAACTGGTGGCGGGCGACTACCGTCCAGTCGGTGCCATCCCACGAGGCGAGACAACCAGACGGGAAGCTCTGCTTGGGCTCGCCGTTGTTGGAAATGACGAGCCTGCCCGATCCGGTGTAAGCGCCCTTGCCGTGGTAGCCGGGCAGGTGCGTCTTCGAAATACTGATGGGGTCTTTGATGATTGCCTTTACCGCCAAAGTGTTAACGTCGACTTCATAGAGGCCGTCCTCCATGGTGAAGTGATAGATTTTATTGGTCGGGTCAGTGAGGTGACGCGCATTGGCAGTGATGCGACCGGGCATGGTCACCTTCGGATCAATCGTGCGGACTTTTCCGTCCTTATCGATGGCGTGGTGGCCGATAAAGAGTTGACCGGATTCGGGGTGAATCATCCGGTTCGCAGGCGTGCCACCGACGGATTCCGGCCGAATAGTCAAATTCCAATTGCTATCGATCTGACGTAGTTTGTCAGTTGAGCCATGAGGCAAATGCGGGCCGTAGGTATTAGTCCAGAGCGAGCCCGCCCACGGGACGACCGCTCCAATTCCGACCTCGCCCTCTTGGTTGGTGTGGGCAAGGTGCGGAAAGATACCTGAAAATGAAACTGGCTCAGCGGTTGCAAGACCAGCAATGAGGCAGCTACTGAGAGACAGGAAATGAAATCGGTGCATGCGGGAGAATACCTCAAACAGCTCAGAAATCTCGCACTAAAAAGTGGTCACTTTACGACATTAAATAGTGAGTCGTATCAATCTTCTATCTTCAGATGATCCTTTCCATCGCAAACACCTACGAGAGCTGGCGAAGTATTTTATACCATTGAGCAATTCAAAAGAGATAAATCGCCGGAGCAATTCTTTGATTCAACAAGGCGCAAGGAGGGAGTGTTGCGCCGAAGGTCCGCCGTGGAGGAAGCTTCTCGGAGCCTGAGCAATGCGGGCGCAAAGCAGATAAATCTGGCTTACTTGAAGAAGCCGTTGAGGGCTTCCGTCACGGCAGCGTCGATTCGGGCTTGTCTGGCTGAGCCGGAAATCCCTTTGACCATATCCCCTGCGGCGAAGTCACGGTAGATGAGCTTATTCGTCTTAGCATCGATCACGTCGATGATGATGCCCGCACGTTGGAAAAAATCTGGGCGCCCGTTATCGACCGCACCTTTCAGGTGAGCGACGTGGCGGACCTTGTCACCATCGCGGCCATTGCCGAAGTAGGAGGCGTATTGCTGGGTCATCCCAGGCTCTTGGACTAGGACCATGTAGCCAATGATGAGATCAGAATTTTGGCTGCCGAAGCTCAAGCCATTGCGGGTGAATTCTTTTTGGAGTGAGCGGTGGATCATTGGGTGAACCGCTTTCATCTCATCAGGAACGCCGTTAGTGTTCTCCAAAATCGCCAAACGGGCCGAAGCGTATTTCGAGCTGTTGCCCTTTGGCATGTCCACCGATGGAGTGCATGAGGAAAACACCATTGCAAAAAGTGAGGCGAAGACAGAAATCTTGATTGGACGGAGATGGTTCATAGTCCCTTGATCATAGAAACCCCCTAGCACACCGACAAGCCGGAATTCAAGTATTCTGCGGCGGTTTCAAGTCCAGGTCTGAGCAAATTACACTCTCGATACTATATGTGTAGCAGCCACATATTTGACATATTTGGATTGGGGTATTTCTTATGTGATTTGTATTGTGTGGCTTGCCAGGGATTGTTTCGTCTACTCTGCTGCGCGGATGGCGGTGATGATGATCTGGAGCGTGGTGCGTCCGCGGAAGGTGTTGCGGTCTATGGTGAATGCGATGTCCCACGGGGTAGGGGGCAAGGGGTGCTCAGCGCCACTGAAGAAGATGGCATCTCGCGTGATGCCATTCTGGTGCATGGAGAGCTTGAGGTGCTTGTTCTTGAGCTCGCGGGGCTTTTCCTTGAGGTGGACATTGCTGCTCATGAGCATCGGTTGCGGGTTCGAATTCCCGAAAGGTTGAAGGAGCTCGTAACTGTCGAGCAGGCTCAGCTCCAGCTCTGCGAAATCGACTTTGGCATCAATATTTAGTGTCGGGTGGCGGTGCTCGGGGGCGAGGGTCGCATTGACGTAATCGGCGAAAGCTGCGCGGAAGGAATCGATCTGTTCTTCGTTAACGCTTAATCCTGCAGCCATCGCGTGCCCGCCGCCAGCAATGAGGTGATCGGAGCAATGGTGAATGGCATCGACGAGTGAGAGACCTGGGATGCCGCGTCCGGAGCCTTTACCGATTCCGTTATCATCGATGCTGATGATGAAGGCGGGCTTGTGGAATTGTCGCATCAGCCGCGAAGCCACGATGCCAACGACGCCCGGGTGCCAGTCGCGCGAGCCGAGCACGATGACGGGTTCGTTTTCGAAATTCGCGTTTTCGGCGACCATTTCGAGCGCTTGAGTGCGAATTTCGAGCTCGTGTTTTTGTCGCTGGCTGTTGTGGAGGTCAAGTTCTTGAGCGATGGCCTTGGCGTTGTCCGAGCACTCGGTGAGGAGCAGGGCAAGGGCGTCCTCTGGCTGGTCCATGCGCCCAGCGGCGTTGATCCGTGGACCGATCCGGAATCCGATGTCTTGACCGGTCGGGATGCGGCCGAGATCCAAGCCGGCGATTTCGGCGACGGCTTTGAGCCCAGGGTTGCGAGTTTTGGTGAGCTGACGCAGTCCATGGCGGACTAGAAGTCGATTTTCTCCCTGAAGTGGGACGATGTCAGCAATGGTGGCGACAGCGGCGATATCGATGAACTCTTTAAGGTCGAAGTCGGCTAGTCGCCGTGTTTTCAACATGGCATGGGCAAGCTTGAAAACCACACCGGCGGCGCAGAGGTAGCCAAAGTCGTCGCCAAGCTGGGGATTGACCACAGCCTCGCAGTCGGGGAGCCCGTCTGGGTGTGGTTGGTGGTGGTCGATGATGATGACGGCGATCCCTTGCTCTTTAAGATTGCGGATTTCTTCAAGTGAAGCGGTGCCGCAGTCGACGGTGACGATGAGGTCTGGTCGCACGCCTTCGTTTAGCAGGCGCTTGATCCCGGCATCGCTTAGGCCGTAGCCTTCGGCGCTGCGCTGGGGAACGAAGTAGCGCGAATTTGCACCGTAGGCCTGGAGAGTCCGTTGTAGCAGGGTAACTGAGCTGACGCCATCGACGTCGTAATCGCCGTAGATGCAGATCTCTTCCTTGTTATCAATGGCGGCGAGTAGCCGATCGACTGCGGCGCGCATGTTGGGCAGCTCGAAAGGGTCGCTCAAGTCGGCGAGCTTGGGTTGGAGAAATTCGCGAACAGGGACTTTGCCCGGGAGGCCGCGGACCGCCATGAGGTGCCTGACTAGGCGAGGCAGCTGGTGACCATATTCAGGGAATTCCGGCAGTGGGCTTGGAGCTTGGCGGAGATTCCAGATGGTCAAAGGGGGCTGCATGAAAGTCGTTGTGGTCTCGTCAGGGTGATTAAGTGGGGATGGTCGAAGGAGGTTGCTCAGCGCAGTAGCATGTTCACCCCGAACGCGATCAAAACAAGGCCGAATATCTTGCTTAGCTGATCGCTAGAGAGGGAACGCATGAGATCAGAGCCAAACCATGCGGCGAGCATGGCCGCAAACGCCGTGATTCCAACGATTTTCCAATCGATTAGAGAATGGCGTGCATTATTAATCGTGGCGACGGCGGCAGTGGCAACAATGACGGCAAGTGAGGTTGCGACGGCATTTTTCTGATCGAGCCCGAGTGCTAAGGTGAAGGCCGGCACCATCACAATACCACCCCCCACGCCGCAAAGGGCACCGAGAAGGCCCGCGACGAGGCCGATCAGGAGGGTGGTGAAAAGAATTTTCATAGAAACAGAAATCGGATCACTAGCGCTTCAGCGATAAGGTTGACGAAGCGAGAACACGCCCAACGAGCCGATGAAGGATCAAGCGATGGTCCAAGGCCGTGGTAACTAGGCTTCGGTCGGCCTCAAGACACTCTTCGAGTGCCTTAATTAGCCCGCTAGTTTGGAAGTTCGCGGCTTGTCTGGCGATCATGCCGATGCCATAGGCGCTGATCTTCCCAGCCTTGGTCCGTGGGAGAAATGCGGTGTCTTTGACAGGTAGGCTTTCGACAGATTTTGCGAAGGCTCCCGGTGAATTCGGCCTGATCCCATGCTGTTCAATGAGCAACTTGGCATGCAGCAAGCGCCGCACGGTAGGGATGATAGCGGCGCGCATCAGCGCAATGGCGGATTCTCCACATTCCAACTGACGGTCGATCAGACCGAGGGTGCGAGCGCCATCGCATTTGGCCAAGGATTCGCCGATTTCAAAAATGAAACCAGCCTCACTCAAGGGAACCATCAAGCGCACGGTCTCGATATCGACTTCGCTGCCGTCGCCGAGGTAGAGCGAGATTTTCTCCAACTCGTTGTCGATAAGTTTGGTCTCACCTCCGACCAGAAGGGTGAAAAGCTCCAGCGCGTCCGGGGCGATGGTGATGCCCGCTTGCTGCGCGCGGCGGCGGATGTAGGGTTTGACTTCTTCTTCCCAGCCCGCTTTTGAGGTGTTGATCTTGTTACAGAGGGTGGTCTGGCCGACTTTGACTAGTTGCTTGCCGACCTTGGTGCGCTTGTCCAGAGCGCCGCCGGTCACCAGAAAGTGGATACTGGGCGGCAGGCCGCGCTCAAGTTCAGTCATCAGGTTGGAGAGCGCATTTTTCGTCTCTTCCGAGCTGGTGGCTCGCGAATCACTGAACAAATTCGTGTTTTTCAGGTGAATTAATTTTTCACCGAAAAAGGGCATGGTCTGAAGGCTCTCCAAAGTGCGCCCAACCACTTTCAGTGCTTCCTCAGTATTGTCCGCCTTTCCCTCGATGACTTCACGACCAAATTCAGGGTCGAGCCCAGGTTCCACGGTTTTTAGGTAGGCTCGGCTCTCTTCTAGGACCCGGCCTTCGTCGTTTCCAAGAATTACGTGAATGTTTGAGGCTGCCATCGGGCGTGAGTATTCAGTCAAACGGAGGGGCGGTCAAGGAGCGGCATGGCGCCGGATGAAATTGGCCACGCATTTGCGGATCGCGCGACAATGAGCGTCGACGCGCTGATCAAGGCCCGAGCTTGAAGGCGTCTCAAAGGTATATGAGATCGCTGTGCCCTGCTTGGCGAGCCAGATGGCCTCCGGCCACTGATCTGGAAAGTCTGCCTCCGGCTCGTGGTGGATCCATCCCGGTTCCTTGACTTCATGATCATCGATGATCGGATTTGGCTCAGGAGGGAACACCTTGGAGACGGCCTTAAGGACAGCCA
>CAXIBU010000006.1:0-33364 GCA_964021555.1 uncultured Verrucomicrobiales bacterium
AACTCGCTGAGGCCACCGCTAACGTTGTGCTCGATGCGGCCATTTGAACCACAAGCACCGCTGTAAGGTGGCTTGTAGGAACACTTGTAAGTCGGCGCGTAGAAAGTAACTAGCTCGTAAACACCGTAGCCCATGCGCTTGAGAGCGCGGTGGGTGCCGTCAACAGCACCGTAGCTCCAGCCAGCCTTACGACCGTGGTCTTCCGACTTGCGGACAATTTGCTCAGGAATCTCAACAACGCCGTAGAGGATGTTGCTAATGGCACGGCCCAACTTACGGGTCGCGGTGTATTCAGAACTTGGAGGCGCTTGGATGTCAGCGTTCACGTTGCCGAGAAGGGCAAGTGAAGCAGCAGCAATAGTGAGGAGCTTCTTCATGTTGCTAGAAGGTTGCGATCAATCCCCCTTGCTTGGCAAACAGAAAAAGTGATTTCTTTCACAAAAGGCCGATTTTTCGCAAAAATCACCGATGGTAGGGCTCGCCACGCTTGATGGTGTAAGCTCGATAGACCTGCTCTAGTAGCACCACCAGTGCGAGTTCGTGCTGCATGGTGAGGGGTGAGAGGGCCCATACGGAATCGGCTTTTTGTCTCATTTCCCTAGGGTGACCATCTGCGCCTCCAATCATCAAGCTGATGCGCTTGACCCCGTTCATTTCCCATTGATCGATGCGTTTCACCAGCTGATCAGTGGTCCAAGATTCGCCGCGTTCGTCCAATACGATGCGCAGAGCCCCTTCGCTGCGCTGTAGGTGGCTAAGCGTGT
Organism: uncultured Verrucomicrobiales bacterium; assembly: GCA_964021555.1. Taxonomy (GTDB): domain Bacteria; phylum Verrucomicrobiota; class Verrucomicrobiia; order Verrucomicrobiales; family Akkermansiaceae; genus CAXIBU01. Next base: position 765 of record CAXIBU010000006.1, read on the forward strand.
TTTTCTCTTTTCCTTGGTCTTTGCCGAGGTAGCTGACTTCGAGCTGAGCGAGACGTCTGAGACGCTTCTCGTATTCGGCGATCCCCCGCTTGGCGTAGTCCAGCGCGGGTTTGCCAATCGCTTGAACGGTCCACTTCACGCGTCGTCATCTCCAGCTGCCACTGGCTCCGGAGCATCGATCCACCGGTCGTGTTCCTTGATCAGGTCGATCAATCGGTCGACCGCCTCGGCCTCGGGGATGTTGAATTTGACCGCAGTCTTTCCGACATAGAGGTTGATCTTGTTCGGAGCTCCTCCGACGTAACCAAAGTCAGCATCCGCCATTTCCCCCGGCCCATTGACAATGCACCCCATCACCGCGATGCGGACGCCCTTGAGGTGCCCCGTTGCCGCACGGATCTTCTGAGTGGTGCTCTGGAGATTGAACAAAGTGCGCCCGCAGCTCGGACACGCGACGTAATCAGTCTTGAAAATTCGAGCTCCCGCGGCCTGGAGAACGTTGTAGGAAACTCGCAAACTCTGCCCCGGAGCGCGCTCGCCCTGGACAATGATAGCATCGCCGATGCCATCACAGAGCAGACTCCCCAGGTTCCGCGCCGCGATGAGCAGCGTGCTCTGAAAGTCCTGATCTTCAGTTGGGATGTGGAAAGTATCTTTGAGCAAGATGGGGTGACGTGCATCCAACTTGGCTGCCAGCAGGCGAAATGCGTAGATGACCTCGAGATCGACGCCGTCACTGACGGTCACAAGCTGCGCCTCGGTCGAGGTATTGATCGCGTCGATTGCCTCGCGATCCCGTGGATCGACCTGCACCACTGGAGCCGTCTCAATCACGATCTCGGGCTGGAAGTCGCCAAGTTGCTTGAGCTTATGAGCCACCGCATTCCATTTCTCTTGGGAAGTGAAGACCCTGACCGTCTCCGTTCCACCGAGCTTGAGGCCCTGAATTTCCACCACGTCGCTCTTGCGTCGCTCATACTCGAAAGGATTGTATGACGGTGCTAAGGGGGCAGTCTGAGCATTTGTCGCGCTGGTGCCATAGGATCGTGCTCCTTTGGTGAAAGGCTTCACCAGCTCCTTGGCGACGGGAATTTCGTAAACGGGGTCTTCGGTGAGCGAGACTCGAACCGTCTCGCCGATGCCATCTGCCAGTAATGAACCAATACCGATGGCCGACTTGATCCGGCCATCATCGCCGTCACCGGCTTCGGTGACGCCCAGGTGGATCGGATAGTTCCAGTCGGGCCCTTCTTCGGCCAAGCGCGCTACGAGTAGGCGATAGGCCTCGATCATTACCTTGGGATTCGAAGCCTTCATCGAGAAGACGAAGTTGTGATAGCCCTCATCACGAGCGATCCGGGCAAATTCGAGCGCACTTTCGACCATTCCGAGTGGCGTATCACCATAGCGGTTCATGATACGGTCCGACAGAGAACCATGGTTGGTGCCGATGCGCATGGCACGGCCTAGTTCCTTACAGAGCTTCACCAAGGGCACGAATTTTTCGCGGATGCGCTCGAGTTCGGCAGCGTATTGCTCGTCGGTGTATTCGATGATCTCGAACTTTTTCTTATCAGCGTAGTTGCCTGGATTGACGCGAATTTTCTCCACCCACTTCGCGGCCTCAAAGGCGGCGTCAGGCTTGAAATGAATATCAGCCACTAGAGGCACCTCGCAACCAGCCGCGCGGACCTCTCGAACGATATTCTCCAAATTCGCCGCATATACCTTGGTCTGTGCGGTGACCCGGACGATCTGACAGCCCGCAGCCGCCAGCTCAAGGATCTCCTTCACACAAGCGGGAGTGTCTTTCGTATCCGCGGTGATCATCGATTGAATGACGACCGGATGATCAGCCCCCATCTTCACGGGACCTACGGTGACCTCACGGGCCACGCGCCGATTGTAACTGAAAAGATCAGGGCAATACTGCAGCAAGCTGGAATCTGACATGATTGATCGAGGTAAAGTTAGGCTACGGGCTCGGCTGGAGCTTTCTCCGCTTCGGCGGGGTAGAATTTGATCGGAACCGGTGGCTCTTCTTTAGGCCCTAATTTGGCGCCGACATCTTTGAGCGTTACGAATAGCATGAAGCCGATCAGGCAAAGGGCGAAGAAACTCTGAACGATCTCGAGAAACCGAAGAGGAACCGGTCGACCAGCAATGATCTCATAGAGTGCCATCGTGATGTGGCCGCCGTCCAGCACGGGGATCGGCAGCAAGTTCATGACGGCGAGGTTAACGTTGAGAAGAACCGAGAACCAAAGAACCAAAGTGATGCCATCCGGCGAGCTAAGAAGGTCGAAGATCGTCGTGCCAATCCCCACAGGACCGGACAGCTGGTCCGCTCCGACTTTGGAGCCAGATGCGAAGAGCTTTTGCACGGTAACTTTCATCCAATTAAAGCTCTGCCCCACCTGCTCAAAGGGCGTTGGATAGTAGGTGACTTCGCGGATAGCCCTTTCGGAAGCTTTGTAGCCGGCAAGGCCGATAATTGGGTCGGGCTTCCCCTCATCGGGCTTGCGCGGCGTGATGACCATTTCCTCGGTTCCTCCCTTAGCTCGCTTAACGGTCAGGGTGAGAGGTTCGCCTTTCTTGGCTTCGTCCAAGATGGCGGCCGGACTGTAAATAGGCTTCCCATCCAGCTCGACGATCTCATCGCCTTCTACGAGCCCTGCGACATCTGCGGGCGAATTAGGGTGAACCTTACCTACCACAACAGGCATCCACTGGGAAATTCCGACCTTGGGAAGGGCGCGCCGCTGATACCACGGTTTCTCATCAATCTTATAGCCACTCGAAAACTCCAAAATTTCACCATCGCGGGAGACCTTGAATTTCACCTGATCTCCTTCCGTGAGCATGATCTTCTCAACCACGCCGCGCATGTCGCCGACCCACCATTCGACCTCCTCGCCATTCACCGCAAGGATACGGTCACCGGGCTGCAGCCCCGAATCCTTCGCCGGGTATTCCTCGCTAAGGTATCCGATCACTGGTTCGACTTGGACCTCAGACTTACCCACCTTCCAAACGACCACCGCAAATGAAAGGGCCAGCAGCAAACTGAACAAGGGACCTGCAAAGGCGACGATGATCTTATCCAGAGGCGTCGGCTGCTTCATCCCCTTCACCTCTTCGGACACCTTTCCTTCAATTGATTCCATCGGGGCCATCTGCGGCAGGGAGACGAACCCACCAAAAGGTGCCCAACCGAGCCCGTATTTCACCCCGTTGATGGTCTTGGACCAGATCGGCTTACCAAACCAAATCTGAAAACGGTCAATATACATCCCACGCCAACGACCAGCCAAAAAGTGACCAAGCTCGTGGACGAAGATCATCAAATTGAAGATCAGAACAACGTAGAGGATATTGAGAACGAGTGTGGCTATTTGTGAAAAATCCATGAACTTGCAGGGAGACTAGCCGTGACCTTGTCTGGCGCAATCGTGAAATGCCCCTGAATCGACGAAAAGTCCGCTCTCATTGCCGTTTTAGCTGGCTTGATCCTTGCAGCTGAGAGTTCCCATGTGCAAGGTGGGGCCAGAAGTCACCAACAAGACTGCAAATCCACCCACTTTATGAAAATCGGCATCCTTTCGCGCAATCGCAATCTCTACTCAACCAACAGCTTGGTCCAGGCGGCGACAGCGGCAGGACACGAGGTTCAGGTCATCGACTACCTCAGGTGCCACATGTATATTGCCTCTCACCGCCCATTGATCTTCCTCGGAGAGCAAGAATTGAGCGGGTTTGATGCCATTATTCCCCGGATCGGGGCCAGCCACACCTCATTCGGCACGGCCGTCGTCCGTCAGTTTGAAATGATGGACGTCTATTCGGTGAACGAATCCGTTGCGATTTCCCGCTCCCGCGACAAACTTCGTAGTCTACAGCTTCTTTCCCGCCGTGGGGTCGGGCTGCCAGTTACCGCATTTGCCAACGACACCAAGGCGACTGGCCAGCTGATCAAGAACTGTGGTGGTGCTCCCTTGGTGATCAAGCTCCTCGAGGGCACTCAAGGTGTGGGTGTCGTTCTCACCGAGACCGACCAAGCGGCTGAATCCGTCATCGAGGCTTTCCGCGGACTGGACGCTGACATCATGGTCCAAGAGTTCATCAAAGAAGCAGGCGGTGCCGACCTCCGTTGTTTCGTCATCGGCGACAAAGTCGTTGCTTCAATGAAGCGACAGGGCAAGGACGGCGAATTCCGCTCAAACCTTCACCGCGGCGGCTCAGCGAGCATCGTCCGTATCACCCCTGAAGAGCGCGCGACCGCCGTCCGGTCTGCGAAGATCATGGGGCTCGGCGTTGCAGGCGTGGACCTTCTCAGGTCAAATCACGGCCCTGTCGTGATGGAAGTGAACTCCTCTCCCGGCCTGGAGGGCATTGAAAAAGCCACAGGGAAAGACGTTGCCGGAATGGTCATCAAGCATATCGAAAAGAATGCAGGGAAGGGTAAAACCAAGACCAAAGGCAAAGGCTAATCCCTGATGAAACCCTACGAACTGGCAGGCGAAAGCATTGCCCCAGGAGAGCGTAAAACAGTCGAAATCCCCGTCGGCTCGCTCTCCAGCCATCAACCGGTCTTCATTCGTGCCGAAGTTCTGCACGGCAAGAAACCCGGACCAACGGTTTTTGTTTGCGCCTGCTTGCACGGTGACGAAACCAACAGCGCCGAGATTGCCAGGCGTCTACTCAACTCAAAGGCGCTGAAACGACTGCGCGGGACATTGATTGTCACCCCTATTCTCAACATGCCAGCCTTTGGCAATCGATCACGCTATCTCCCTGACCGGCGCGATCTGAACCGCCTCTTTCCAGGATCAAAGAACGGCTCCCTCGGTTCGCGTCTCGCCTACCAAGTCTGCCAAACGATTCTCACCCAAGTCGACCTGGTAATTGATCTTCACACCGGCGCCGTCAACCGCCCGAATTTGCCGCAAGTTCGTATCACGTCAGGCGACACCCGAGCACGGGAATTGGGCGAAGTGTTCGGAGCCCCGGTTTTGATTGAGAGCCAATTGCGCGAGCAATCTCTGCGATCTGTCTGCTTTGAGAAACAAATCCCCATTCTTGTCTTTGAGGGGGGCGAAGCCCTCAGAATGGATACAGCGTCGATCCGTTTCGGCGAGCGCGGGATCATGGCTGTTTTGAGAGAAGTCGGCTGCCTATCAAAGAGCGCTTACAAGCTCAAAAACGGGCCGAAACCTCTCGTCGCCAAGAGAAGCACTTGGGAAAGGGCCCCGAAGGGCGGCCTCTTCACCCCACTGGCAGCACTCGGAGCAGTCATTAACGTCGGCGACAAACTCGGCTTCGTCGCAGATCCCTACACCGGTGTCGAATATCCAGTTATCTCAGATATCGAGGGGATTGTGATCGGACGAACCACTGAAGGCATCGCCGATGAAGGAGACGCCGTTTATCACATTGCTGTCACCAGCGACATCCTGTTGGCCGAGGGCCGTCTGCAACAAGACACGGCTTTCATGAACCGACTCACTGAGGATGAAGATGACCACCCGGTCCCTTATCATCCGTTTCAGGACTCCCCACACTCCAGCGACGAAAACTAATCGCAGGAAAACAGCCTGCTCTGCGATCCTCCGCAGCCATCACAAGAAAACGCCGAGCTCGCAAGAGACTCGGCGTTTTTTGAAAATTCTTAGAACTGCTGAAGATTTACTCGCGGTCTTCTTTTGCCAGCTGTGCCTTGTTCGACACATCCTCATCGGTATCGCCTTCGTAGAAATCGAGAATGTCGAGAACCCAATCACCTGGAAGGGATTTAAGATTTGCGATGATCTTGTATTTCTCGCGCTTATCACGAGCAACTCTAGCAAGATCAGTCCACATTTTCTCAAGTTCTTCAACCGAACGGTCGTGGTCCTGCTTCAAAATCTCGATAGCACTGTCGAACGCTTCCTTCCGAAGGCTCCCGTCGAGGTCAGGATCTTCCATCGACTTAAGAATGATCGTGAAAGCATCATCGTTCGGCCACCCACCCAAGGCGAGAATAGCCATCCGCTTCGCAGAGATATCACCTTCTTCAAGGGCCTGCTCAACAATCTTTTTAGCCTCGTTGGAACCGGTCACCGCACTCAATCGGAGATAAGTTCCGCTCTTTGCGAGATCGTTGCCTTTGGTCGATAGATAACCTGTCACAAACTTGGACGCGTAATCTTCCGCGCTGCCGCTCTCGCGGAGAAGGCGCTTAATGATGATCTCCAAGGTCGAATTGAGACGGGCACTGTCAGACTTTTCCAGAAGACCGACCAGCTTGTCGAGATACTTGACCTCCACCTTTTCGGTGAAAGCACTGAGGGCCGCGGCGGCGGTGCTTTCATCCCCGCCATTGGTGGCATAATCTACGAAAACTTCGACGATCACCTTAGGCTCACGAACCTTGAGGATATCAATGAGGTGACGACGACGATCGCTAGAAAGCTTCTGCTCGACGGCATACTTGGCAATCACTCGATCAACTTCTTCACCCTCGGCAAGTTGGAGAGGAATGGCACCACTTGCCCAATTGGGATCTTCGCTGGTGTAGAAGTCTAAAATATTCTTTGTCTGCTCCGCGTTCAGCTCAACTGAACCATTGCTGTTAGCTTGCTCAATGAGAGCTTGGACCTCTTCACGGTCATCTTTCTTCTCCTTCTCACTGTCAAAGGCGACTGCGGCGATGATGATAAGAACGACCAGAGCAGAGACGATCCCAATAAGTGCCGGTTTATTCTGCAGGAAGGACTTTTTCGGCAGGGCCGGCAAGCCCATTGCGGGAGAGCCACCGGGAGCTGGCGTGTTCGTTACCGTTTGAGTCTGAACTGGCGCTGTATTGGCTGGAGCAGTAACAACCGGACCAGTTACATTGCCTTGGGGAGGGTTCACAGCAACTGGGCCAGTGCGGAGCTGGACACGTCCACTGTTAGGACCTGTTGCATTGACGGGGCTGGTTCCAGGCTGAACAAATTGAGGGCCTGTCGCGCCTGCGGGAGCGCTGGAGCCATTGGCCTGCTTTTCAAGAGCCAAGAAACGTTGAAGACTTTCACGTGCGTTCGAAGGACGGTTGTCCATGTCGCGCTCGATGTGCCACATGACCCATTCACAGGCCCAATCTGGAACGTCAGGGCGCAGCTCGCTGAGCGGCGTGACTTTGTGCTGCAAGTGGGCAGCCATGACTTGAGGCGCGGTATCCCCGTCGAAAGGATATTCACCAGTCAGGGTGTAGTAATAAATGGAGCCCATCGCATACATGTCCGTGCGCTGGTCCAAGGGACGGCGCTCAAACTGCTCTGGAGCCATGAAGTAAATGGAACCAAACACCGCGTGACCGTGATCCATGGTCTGCAGGGATGGCGTCGGGCTGAATTTGGCGAGACCAAAGTCAACCAACTTGATCTGGAACTTACCTGATGGGAGCCAGATCACCATGATGTTGCCCGGCTTGAGGTCACGGTGGACGAGATCGAGATCTTGAGCAGCAATCAGCGCCTCTTGAGTCTGCATGACAACCTCACGGAAGTCTTCCCAGACGAGAGTCCCCTGCCCGACCATCTCCTCGATGGTCCGACCTTCCAAAATTTCCATCACGACGAAGGGGCCATCTTCATCCAAACCGCAGTCGTAGACTGTCACGATGTGTGGGTGCTGAATGGCTGAAAGAGCTTTCGCCTCCTTCAACAGGCTGCTGGTGGCCTCATCTTGATCATCGGCTTCCCCGTCCGGCAGGACGCGTTTGATGGCAACCTCTCGGTTGAGGTTTTTGTCATAGGCACGGTAAACCGCACCTAGCCCGCCTTGGCCAAGCTTGCCTCGGATTTCGTAACGTTCTTCGGTCATTCGCTAACGGGAACAGTGTTTCTAAGAAAGAGCAGAGTAGCAACCATATACTTAAGGTTGCCTGATCTAATACGGATAATTTCCGCATTAAAAGGAAAAAGGCGGTCCGCAGACCGCCTTTTTGAAAAATTAGAGCTTGGGCTTGCCAGCTCGACGAACCGCGCCGAAGCGCTTTTGAAACTTATCGATCCGACCTTCGGTATCAACAAATTGTTTCTGCCCGGTAAAGAATGGGTGGGAGTCAGCAGTGACACCACATGAAATCACGTAGTGCTCAACGCCGTCGACTTCCTCCGTCTTGTCGGACGTGATCGTGGACTTTGAGTAGTATTTAGTGCCGGTTGTAATGTCGACAAAGACTACTGGTTTGTAATCGGGATGCAGATCGTTTTTCATCGGAAATGATGGGTTACCAGCCGCGTTCCAACGCGGTCGGGAGGCGGAAACTAGAGACAACGTGAGTTAAGTCAAGAAATTCCTTCATCTCACACAAGACTGCGCTTGAGCCAACGGGCCAAGCCAAGAAGAGCATCGCGACCTTGCGCCAAGGTTTCCAGCCACTGATCCACGAACACCGTAGGCTGGATGGCTGATGCCAGGCTCAACAAGCCTAATATCACCCCGAGATTGATCAGGTAAACGAAGAGCAATGAGAAGAGGACTCCATTCTCTCTCAAATCGGGCTGATCCTTCGGGATCATCCAGATGGTCCAAATCAAGTGAAAGCCCCAAGTGAAGCCCATCGCGACCAATACCCCTCGGGGCATCGGGGGCAAACTCCAAATCCAAGCTGCCAAGGTGTAGATCGACAAGAGGACAACCGTCCAGAAAGGAACAAAGTAGGGAGACAGTGCGATTAGTAGGCTGGTTTTGGTCGTTTGAACGTAACCACCTTCCGAGGAAATCGAGATCTCACCAATGCGCCCGAAGCTGGCGATGATAAAAATGGCGTGGGTAAGCTCATGACCCAAAACGTAAAGGTAAAGCCACCATTGTCGTAAGGTCTGAGTGGTGAACAGACCGATCCAGAGGATAAAACCCAGGGCAAAGTGCCAAAATTCAGTCTCCAGCCAAAACTCAAGATCAGCCGTCCCGACGATACCGAAGAACGAGTAGGTGGTTATAATCGAGATCGGCAGCAGGACAAAGATTGCTAAAAAGCGCCGCAACCACAGGTGCCGGACAATAAAGTCCTCGGTGAGATCTCCCGCATGGGAGGCTGCAATGGCCTGCTGAACGGATGGTTGATGGGACCGACGCCATGCCCTGCTATTCGCACCACGCAACGCTTCGCGAAAGCTCGGCTGAGCTCGACGACGCCCTCCTTGAGCGGGCTTGCGCCGCCGCGCCGACGGACGCCTCGTAGGTTTTACGAGACTCTGACGACGCTGACGGCGGTTGCTCATTGATTGATCAGAAGTGATCCAATCGATCTAAGCGCGACCAACGTAGGCCTTATCTGCCGTGTTGATCTTCAAAATATCACCCGGCTTCACGAAAAGTGGCACCTGGATGGTAAGGCCGGTTTCCAGCGTCGCTGGCTTGGTTGGATTGTTCGCAGTATCGCCCTTGATACCCTCTGATGACTCGGTCACCTCAAGCTCAACCGTCGCTGGAATGTCAACTGAGACCGCGACCTCCTCGAGGAAGAGGACTTCACACTCCATCCCCTCCTTGAGAAAATCTTTGTGCACTTCAACGAGAGCAGAATCCAGCGTGATGGTCTCGTAGGTTTGCAAGTCCATGAAGTGATAGCCTGAAGGATCACTGTAACTGAACTCGAGCTTTTGACGATCCGCCTGGACGATATCGACTTTATCGCTGGAAGCGAAGCGAATGTCCTTGGTCTTACCAGACTGGAAGGAACGGATGGTGGCCATGATCAGCGCATTTCCTTTTCCAGGAGTGCGGTGCTCGATGTTGAGAACGGTGCCAGTTTCACCTTGGTATTTGATACACTGGCCTTTTTTGAGATTAGTTGCGACGACTGCCATAAAGTTATTGGATTGGGATGAGGCTTAGCGGGATCGGGTCTCGTGGTCAATCACGAGAATACGATTCCTGAAGACAAAAAACCGCACCCCAAGGTAAATCGAGGCACGGTCTTGAAAAATGACTTTCTCGGAGAAAGCGAAGCGGATTAACGCTTGGAGAACTGGAAGTTCTTACGAGCACCAGGCTGACCAGCCTTTTTGCGCTCTTTCATCCGTGGATCACGGGTGAGGAAACTTTTGGTTTTCAGCACTGGGCGAAGCTCTTCGTCGTGCTGCAAGAGAGCGCGAGAGATGGCGTGGCGGATCGCTCCAACCTGACCAGCAAGACCGCCACCTTTACAGGTAGCAACCACGTCAAACTTGTTATTGAGACCAGTGATGACGAATGGCTCGAGAACAGTGTTCTGCATGATGAGTGTCGGGAAGTAGTTCTCGAACTCACGCTTATTGACCGTGATTTTTCCGGTGCCTTCGGTGATCCAGACGTGGGCGATGGCGTTCTTACGACGACCAGTCGCGCTTAGGGCGGTAGCTTGTGCTTGGCTCATGTGAAATTAAAGTAGTAGGTGGGATCAGGCGATTTCAACAGCCTCAGGAGACTGGGCTGCGTGCGGGTGGTCTTCGCCAGCGTAGACCTTAAGCTTCTTAGCAATGCTATTGCCGAGCTTGGTGTGAGGGATCATTCCTTTGATGGCGCGCTCAAGGATGAGCTCAGGGTGGCGCTTACGCACTTTTGAAGGAACTTCAACTTTCTGGTTACCGACGTAGCCGGTGTAAGCCGTGTAGATCTTTTCGTTCTCTTTATTACCAGAGAAGACAGCCTTATCAGCATTGATCACGACAACGAAGTCACCGGTATCAACGTGAGGGGTGAAGATAGGCTTGTTTTTGCCACGGAGAAGGTTAGCCGCCTCAACAGCAACACGGCCGACGACTTTGTCAGCGGCATCGATGACATACCACTTGCGTTCGACGTCTTGGGCTTTTGCAGAAAATGTTTTCATGTTCGGATTCGGTAAGAGACCGTTGGACCTGCCACGGACAAGCCAATGGTCAGGGGGCGGGACTTCTATGAGCACGCCTCTCTAATGTCAACGAATTTCTCTTGAGTGTTTTGAGTTTTTATTTCGCAGGCCATGAAGCAGGCCGGTTGCGGTAGTTAGGAGCGCCCGGCTTAGACTCTTCCGCCTTTTTGACTTCTTGTTCCAGCACCTCAATCGCCTTGAGTAATTGCGGATCTTTTTGACCAGTCTCGTCTGCAGGCCCGCCCCATACGAGAAAGTCGACCTTTGCCCCGTTCAATTCCATGTCCTCGCCAGTTTTCAGGTCGAACCAGCCACGGAAAGGGACGCGGGCCGATAGTGGGCCGTAGACATTTGATTGTCCCGTCGAGATCACGCCGCCCGCGGTCGGCACGCCAACGACAGGGCCCCGATTGAGATTTCGGATCGCATGCGTGAAGATCTCGGCATTTGAGAAACTGTTCTGGTTGCACAGGACCACGATCGGCTTGCGCCAGGTCGCGTAGACAATGCGGTCTTGGGGGTAACCCTGACCACCACCTCGCGGAATGGTATAGGCGTGAGCTGGCTGGCAAAGAGCGGTTAAGAGGTGATCGGTCGTGAATCCACCGCCATTATCACGAACATCAATCACCAGTCCTTCCTTGCCAAGCCCGGAAGCGGCGAGCTGACGCTCGAACTCTTGGAAGTTATCCCACATCATTCTGGCGATGTGAATGTAACCGTATTTGCCCTCGGATTGCTCACGAACCATTCTCGCGGTGCGCTCAATCGCCTCATCTTTAGCCAAGCCTCTTGCCGCAGAGTAGGAAATCGAGCGAATGATCTCATCTCTCTCCTCTCCTTCTTCATTGGCGACTCTCAGTCTGAATAATTGACCTGAGCGCCCATTGAGTAGCTTGGGAAGCACTGTTTTAGAATCCACGGCTTGTCCATCTATCTCCAACACGGTTTCCCCCACCCTCAAGCGGGATTGGTTCCGATCAGCCGGACCATTGAGAAAGACCTTGCTGATCTTCAAACCAGGGCCCTCAAGGTTTCGTTCAAAATCGATCCCGAGGTGAGCAGTCGCTGGCACCCAGGCGCGACCTGTTGTCCACTTCGGCAACCAGTTTCGGGAAAGCGTTACCCCCGTGTGTGACGCATTCAGTTCGCCCATGAGCATGTAGCAGAGCCTACTGAAGACTTGCTCACTGGGAGCTGTTCTTGCGACTTCCTCGTAGCGCTCCAGAATTTGACCCCAATCACGACCATTCATTGAGACGTCGTAGAAGTTGTCACGCATCAGGCGCCAGCAAAGCCGGAACATCAGTTGCTGGTAGGATTCAAAGTCGCGCTCGTCATAGATCTTGAAACTGTAGGTGAAGCGCTTCCCAGACTTAATGACCGCAGGCACCGAATTAACGACCCCGAAATACACGCCTTTATCAGTCAGTTTGCCAATCGTGATGCCCTTGTCCATGAACTTGCTTGGTTTGGCATCTTCCTTGGCCGCAGCTGCCATCACGGTTTCGCTGCCGCGCACGTTGATCAGTAACTTTTCCGATTTGTTATCCCAATTGAGTGTGCTGATCTGGATCCCGCCTAGCACGATACGGTGGATTCGATTCTCGATATCACCAAAATCAATGGCGCTACGCACAACCTTGGGTGGCTTCGGTTTTTCCTCTTCTTTCGAGGGATCTGCCTCTTTTTCGCCTGAATCTTTGTCTTTTTGATCTTCTTGATCAGGCTTTTCTGTGGGCTTTTTGCCATCGCCTTCTTCCGACTTTTCTTTCTTATCGCCCCCCAGGCTCTTAACCACCTTATCAACGACCTTTTTGACCACGTTCTTTTTGTCTTTGTAAATGGGATCTTTCGCCATCACGTCTTCCGCCTGCTTCAATGTCTTATCGAGAGCACTCTTGGTCTCCTCCTCAAGGGTCAGATTGACATAGAAGAGGTCGGTGCTATCGCCGAAGCGGCGTCCGATGAAGGCAAGCTTCTTGCCATTCGGTGACCACTTTGGATAGCCGTCAAAGTCGGGGTGCCTAGACACATTTCGCGGAGGGATTTCACCGTCCGTCGAGCCAATCCAGATGTCGCTGTTAAAGTCATTATCCTGAACTGAAAAAGCGATCCATTGTCCATCGGGTGACCAATCGTAAGAGCCCAAATTCCAGCTCTCAATCAGGGTCGCGACCTTTTTGTCCTTCAAAGTCATCACTTTAAGCCCACCCAAGCCAGACACGTAAGCGATGCGCTTGAATTTAGGCCCCAAGCTCAGATTGGATTTCACTTCAGGCCCATCGGTGATGGTCTCGACCTCAAGCTCTGGAGAACGCCACCAGTAGACACCGGAGTCCTTCCGCGACATGCGTTTCACCTGGGCATCTACCCCGTCATCAGCAATGAACCAAATGTCATCAGCATCTTTACCGAAGCTAATTTCTTTCTCATCGACCGCCGGGGTATTGGTCAAATTGACTGGCTGCTTGAGCACCGTATCCATCGCCCAGATATCTCCCCCGGCGACGACCAGGATCTCCAACCCCGACGGTGAAAATTCAACCTCATCCGCTTTGCTCAAAATGACGCGTGAGCGCTCAGGTTCGGGAAGGTCTTCGTGGTGCCAAAGCTCGAGCTTCTTGAGCTCGTCACTTGATGGATCATAAGTCCAGAAATCGAAACCGTTGCGAAACACCAGCAGGTCCTTCTCGCGGGCGTTGGCCGGCAGGATGATCGAGTGATCAACAAATTCAGTGAGTGCCTCATCTTTCCCGCCTTCGAAGGTGTAACGGTGCAGATTGAATACTCCGGAATCTCCTCGCAGGTAAAAGAACGACTTCCCATCGGCAGCCCACAAGGGGGAACGACAACCAAATTCGCTCTCGACCGGCTGACTGAAGCTTTCCGCCTCCAGATCATAGAGCCAAACTTGGCTCGCCTGAGTCCCGTGGTAGCCCTTGCGATAAAGCTCTACCCCTTCACGATTGAACAAGATCTGCTTACCATCTGGAGAAATTCGGCCATTCTTAGCAACGGCATCGAATAGCGGTTCTTCGGGTTTCTCGCCTGAGATATCCAAGCGATGAAGGCGATAAGGGATCCTCTCCCCACCATCACGAACGGTTTGCAGCAGCACTGATTTCCCATCGGGAAACCAGTCTTCGATCATCGTTAGTTCGCTATGAAATGAAAATGGCACTTCCTTCCCGCCCTCCAAAGGCCGTTGATACAACTGCTTGTAACCTCCTCGATCACTGGAAAAGACAAGCGTTTCGCCGTCGGGCGAGATCGAAGCATTGCTCTCGACGGCGGGATGACTCGTCAGTCTTGTCGCCTCTCCTCCGCCAATGGCTGAGCGCCAAATATCGCCGCGCCATTCAAAAACGAGGAACTCACCATCCGGCGAGAGGGTAGGTCGTGCGGCCAGGCGGATTTCCTGATGCTCACCAGCTCCAAATGCGGCAGCTGATAGACCAAGAGTGATTATGACAGAGAAAGTAGAAAGTTTCATGAAGTGCAGAGCGCATACGCTGCCGCGATACCATAACCTTTCAAGTTTCCATTTCATTTTTCTCGAATAAGCTAGGATCCTGCCAATGAACACCGATCCCGTTTCTCACCGCCGCCGGCAAATCCTTCGTGGCCTCGCCGCAGCCGCACTCTGCCCGAATTTTATCGCAGCGAAGGAAGCCGGCACGCAGCCGTGCAACCGAGAAATTCTAGCCGCAATCAAGGAAATGCCCAGTGGTGGTGGCTACGATACCTCAAGCGCCACCACTAAAATCATGGGACAAGCGACCCTCGCCAAACGCCATGGACTAGCCCTAGCCCCAGACCTTGCCAAGCCAAGCTACTGCTCCGGAGCGACCTACCTAGTGCTTCTCCAATGCCTCGATCGACTAGGACTATTGAAGGATCCCACCTTGGCCAAGGCGCTTATCATTTCTGATATCGCTGACGGCACCGGAGCGTGGGGGCGCTGGAACGCCAATGGCCCTGGAGCCGCACGCTTTTGCTATCAGACGGGAATTGGTGCGAATTTCGAGGATTGGAAAAAGGCCGCACCAGGCGACTTTTTGAAAATCTTCTGGAACGAGCACGTTGGCGCCAAAGAACGAGGCCACCTCGTGGTGCTTACCGACATCGGCAGAGGAAAAGACCCTCTCGTTCGCTTTTGGTCGAGTAATCAACCCAAAGGCTACGGCACAAAATCAGTGAAGCAGTCTGAGATCAAGTGGGCGATTTTCAGCCGTATCCAGCGAGCCGAAAGGATCGGCCAGGTTCTCAAATTACCTAAGTCCGATACCTATTTGGCAGGACTGCTCAAGCGACCAAGCAACCGCAAGGAGGTCCGAGAAAAATGCGGCATGCCGCCGATCAGTCCTGGATCGTGACGGGAGTGCCAAGCTTGATGGTATCAAAGATCGTGCGGGCAATCGCACGCTGATGTCGCAAACAACCATGGGAGACGGGGCTGCGGCGGACTTTCCCGACATGCATCCCGATGCCGCCGTTGGTAAGGCGCATCCAATAAGGCATCGGAGCCCCGGCGAAACGTCCACCCTCAGGAACTTCGTCGGTCGACTTCGCATCGCTATCGACGACCTTGTCTTCCGCATCATACATCTTGCCGTAAAGATTACTCGCCTTACCCGATCGAACTTTTTCCAGGATCGTGAAGTCACCAGTCGGCGTCGGGTGCTTTTTCACACCGGTTGACAACGGATAATCCATGGCAACCTCATCATTCACAAACAACTGGCCTCGTTGATCGCTGATATCGATGACGATCCTAACCGAGGCATTAGCACTGTTTGCCAGTAGTTCCGAATTTTTGTAACTATCGTAGGTCTTCGGATAATCCTTCCGCCCTTGAAAGTGCAGGTGAGTGCCTTCTGGGTAAGGGTTCACGTAGTCCGGAGACTTTTTATCAAGTTGGTCGATCGTTGGCAGAGGCGGCGGCGTGCTGGCACAACTAGAGATCGCCACCGCCGACAAAACTACCAAGAGCTTGGGGTCAGCGAAAAAGGCGCGGATTTTAGAAAAAGTCATCATGAAGAGGTTAGGAAAGACTGATTGTAGAGGGCGATGGGTCAATCGAGAAAGGGCTTAAGGAGACCCTTCGACGGCTTGGTTCTCTGGGATTTCAAGCGATGGGTCAAGCTCGATCATCGCTTGCCACATCTCCTCACCTCCGGTTTCACCGTGGAAAACCACCTTCCCACCGCGATCAACAATCACCGTCAGGGGCAAACTATCGACGCGCAACAAAGACCCTAAAGACTTCTGATCGCGATCAATTAACCAGTTCAGCGCAGACTTCGAGTGAGCTTGGAGCAGTTCCTTGGCCTCCACCAACTGATCTTCCCCCTGCTGTGGTAAAACCATGACACTGGCGATACCTGCCGCCTGGAACTTCGGAGAAAATTTGGCCAACTCAGGAACTGAGACCAAGCACTCACGGTGCCACGGTGACCAAAAATGGAGCGCAATCGCTTTTCCGTCGCCGAGAATCTCCTTCAGTGTAGCCGCCCCCTCACCTTCTTGCTTTTTGAAGCTCAGCCCCAGGTCGACTTGCACCAACTTCATCGCTTCACGTGTCCGCAATCGTTCGATCGGTTCAGCAAAGACACCAGCCTGTCCAGGCCCGTTCCAAAAGGCCTCCTTAATCGCGACTTCGAAGCCTTTCAGATCCCCGGCACCTAGCGCTTTCAAGGCCTCAGCATAAAAGACCACGGACAAAAAGGCCTCAGTCGTGGCAAAGATCCGGCTCTTCTCAGGATCGAAGCCACTAACGGCTGCACGCAAATCGGCAGCCATGCCTGCAATCGCTTGCTCGTCCTGATGCTCAGCAAAAAACAGAAACCGTGCTTCGAGCAAGGACTGCTCGCTCACACCGGCTTGTCTGGCCTTTGCCAAGGAATTCAAGAACTCTTCCTTCCCTCCCTCGAGCTGAAAGAGCTGTTCTTCGATTTCCCCGACTTTCAGCGGTGCATCGACCTCTTGGGCAGGGGCTGAAATGAGCCCTATGGCTCCGATCGCGATCAAAAATGGCTTCATTAGACGGTGGCCCTATCGGGCAGGAATCACCAAGGTGCGACCGACCACAATCGTGTCACTCGTGAGTGAGTTAGCGGATTTGATCGCCTCCACGCCGACGTTGTATTTGCGGCTGATACCCCAGAGAGTATCTCCTTTCACCACCGTGTGAGAGCTCGTTTGCCCGCCTGCTGAAGGCGTGTAGCTGCTGGATCCCGATTCATCACCGTAGTAGGGAGTGCTGTTGTCGTAACCACCACCAGGGCTGGTTGGGGTGTAGGTGCCTGTCTCAGCGGGTAAATTCGGGTTCGTGTAAGGATTTGCCGCCGCGTAAGCGCCATCGGCAGCTTGATTGCCCGCATTGGCGGCCTTCTCACGCTTGTAGGCCGCGTAGTCGGAATCAAACAGTGCACAGGAACTCAGGGCACCGAGTGCCGCCAGGGAAAGAATTTGGGTGTATTTCATACGCATATTTCTTTGGAAATCTTAACCAATCAACGAACCAAAATCGAACATTGTTTCAAGACCAGCCAAAATATCTGCCCAATCCCCGATCAAGATAAGCGAAAGAACCCTCTGGCAGTCAGACTAGTATGATCACAGAACGCTTCATAAGTCTCCCCGCGTGCCTCAGCGAGGAATCTAGCCGTGTCGCTGACAAAGGCCGGCTCGCAGCGCTTGCCCCGGTGAGGGGTAGGAGCCAGATACGGGGCATCCGTCTCAACCATCAGCCGACCGGCGGGGGTCGCCAACG
Source organism: uncultured Verrucomicrobiales bacterium (assembly GCA_964021555.1). Taxonomy (GTDB): domain Bacteria; phylum Verrucomicrobiota; class Verrucomicrobiia; order Verrucomicrobiales; family Akkermansiaceae; genus CAXIBU01. Next base: position 18,407 of record CAXIBU010000006.1, read on the forward strand.
CGGAAGCCAGGCACTCCTTTGCATTCTTAAAAGTCGCGATCCCCGTGAAACTCAAAAATGCTCCCGCCTGCAGTGCTCGCTCGGCCAATTCGACGGGGCCAGGGAAGCAGTGAAAAACGAAGGGAACACGGCCAGCATAAGAGCTCGCTATTTCAAGCGCATCGTCAAAGGAAGCACTCCCCGAGCGGTCCCGCGTGTGCAGCACCACTGAGAGCCCCGCCTTTTCCGCCAGCTCGAAATGTTGTTTCAAAAAGTCTCTCTGGCGGCTGTGATAGGCCTCGTCATTCCAACCTTCCGGAGCTGGGTGAAAGTAGTCGAGCCCCGTCTCACCAATCGCGGCAAGCTTGGGCTCATCTAGCGTGGAAGAGAGAGCATCCAAATAGTCATCCGGCGTCTCATGGACATCACAGGGGTGAATTCCCGCTGCAAAGTAGACTTCATCATAAGCTCTGGAGAGCTCCACATTTTCGATGAGGTCTTGCAAATTCGTTGACTGTGAAATGAGAGCATTTACGCCGGCCGCGCTAGCTCTCGCGATCAAATCTCCCACCTCTCCGTGGAATCGGCCTGAAGCCAAATGGCAGTGCGTATCAATGACACTCATGGTCAAAATTGCTCCAGTTCACTGCCTTGCAGACTTTGATCTCCTTCTCGCCGTTGAGCAAGAGAACGGCGGCGGCGCGCGACAATCGAAAGGCATGCAGGCATTTCATGGTCACCTATCTGACGTGGCTCAAAGTCAGGGAAAACGTGCAAAATTCGGAACAGTTTCCGCGACAAGATCAAGCGCAGCTCATTGAGGTAGAAGAAACGGATCGGCATGGCCGTATGCTCTTGCTGGGTAACATTGCCCTCCGCGTCGAGCAATTCGTATTGATGCTCTCTCATCAGTCTTTGCTCCATCAAATGCAGCGCGAAACTCGTCTTCAAGCGAGCCTTCCCTCCTCCTTTCAGATCAACCTCGGCATCATCATACCACTCGTCTTCAGGCAGCTCCCCCAAAAGCTCGGCCCATGGAATGAAGACAGAAAAATAGAGATTCCCGCCTGGCTCGAGGTGATCAAAGACACGGTCGAGACATTCGTCGACTGCCGCTTGATTGGGAAGGAGCTGCAAGGAAAAAGCCGGGATCAAGATGTTCTGGTAGCGTTTCCCACCGAGATCGAAATGCTGCATGTCCATTTCGTGAACAGTGGTCTGGAGCTCCGCCTTTTCCAAGTTCTGGTGGCATAGTCTGACCATCGTTTCAGACCGTTCAAGCCCATCGACCTGATACCCCCGTTCAAGCAAGGGTGCCAGAACCCGACCCGAACCACAGCCCAGCTCCAGGCTTTTACCCGAGCTCTCACTCAGTAAGCCCTTGATCAGGCCAATCTCTTTGCTGCCATTTTCATCGGCAGCCCAAAATACGTCGTGAAGTTGCGCTTCTAGTTGCTCATACATCCCAAATCCCCCTTTTCTAAGTCAGTTCAACATCCCTAAGGCAGTGGTGCCTGCTCTTCTGGCCCCGGCCCATCGGAAAGCGGCGGATTGTCATCAGTCTCGGGGGCGACCAGAGCGTAAAGAGTCGTGCCATTGGGAACAACTTTCATCTCGTCCGTCACCGGCTTGAGTGCGCCGTCGACCGAGCGAGCGAAGAGCAACAGTGATTCACTGCCATAGCGCTTGAAGAAATCCTGAAGAGTAAACTGCTCGGTGATCTGGGTCGACTTCACGTAGTGATCCGCTTCCACCAATGCCTCAAGGTCGGCATGATGGGGGCGACCTGGGAACAGAATCCGACCCCGCATATGATGGGACACCGCCGTCGTATGGTGGGCATTGTCATCGCTGGGCGCTAGCTGCCAGCTGTTGGCGGAGCCAAATTTGGTGATGTATTCCCGCGCGGCCATCGAGTTCACCTCATCGTTTACCGTTCCTGCGACCAATAGCCCCAGCCCGTTAAAGTCAAATTCGTCCTCCGCGTAGTCGGAGAGGATATTCGCGCGGTGGGCCGTCAGCCCATCCATCCTCGCTTTTGAGATGTTACTAAAATTCGTATCCAACAGCACCACATCGATCCCATCTTTCTGCAAGCCCTTGGCCACCACGCGCGCCCAGTGGTCCGCACCAGCAAAGAGCACGCCTGAAGCCGAGCCCGCCGAGAGACCCAGCTTCTTTGCGAGCGGACTTGCCGCCAAGCTGTATATCGTCACCGTTCCCACGATGACCAAGAAAACCAAGGCCTCCATCTGAGCGGCCTGTGCCGCCACCTTCTGTCCGAGGTGCCCATGGTCGGCGGCGTGCTGAATTTCGAGAGCAAAAATCGACGTCACCGCAGCGGCAACGATTCCCCGAGGCGCCAACATCGCCAAAAACCGCCGCTCGCCCAGAGGGATCTTGGTCCCAGCGAGGGCACCGAAAACGCTCAAAGGACGCACCACGATCACCAATACCGCGAGAAACAGCAGGGCTGGAGCGAGAATCTTGAGTAAATTCTCCCCTTCCACCCGCCCGGAAAGAACGATGAAAAGCGTCGAAATCAAGAGCACCCGGAGGTTCTCTTTGAACTCTAAAATATGTTTTACCGAGGCGGTCTTTTGATTCGCCAGCGCCATCCCGAGCACCGTCACCGTGAGCAGCCCGGACTCTGCTTGCACGTAGTTCGAACCAGCAAAGGCGACCCCAACAATCGCCAACAGGAAGGGACTATGGAGAAAGTCCGGAATCAGGTGATGCCGCAGGGCAAATTCGACGAGTTTCGCCAGCACAAAAGCGAGAACAATCCCCACTAACAAACACTTCCCAATCGCAATCAGGACCACTTCCGCTGCCTGCTGCATGTCGCCTGCCAGTGCCGCTTGGAAGACCAGAACAGCCAAAATAGCGCCAATGGGGTCGACCACGATGCCCTCCCACTTGACCATGCTCCCCACCCGCCTTGAAGGCCGGATCGCTCGCAGCAGCGGCCCGACCACCGTCGGTCCGGTGACCACCAGAATCGCTCCCATCAGAAGAGCCAAGCGGATATCCATCCCAAAAATGAGCCTAGCCGCCCCCGCGCCGCCGACCCAGGCAATGAGCACCCCCACGGTGCATAAACGCAGAACGGGCGAGCCGGACTCCTTTAGCTCGCTGAACTTTAAAGTCAGCCCCCCCTCAAACAGAATAATCGCCACCGAGAAAGAGACAATCGTCAACAGCAGCTCGGTATTCTCAATAAAGTCATCGACTCTGAGCCCAAGGAACTCACCCGCACAAAAGCCAAAGGCCAGGAGGAAGAGAATCGAGGGCACCTTGAGCTTCCATGCCAAGAGCTGAGAGACCGCCCCCAAGGCCAGCACCAACGCGACGTAAAAAGTCGGATCGCCTGCGCCTCCCGAGACAGCACCAAGGGTTGAAAATATTGCAGCAGAAAAAGTGGGGTCGTGCATAAAGATGGGACATCATCCTCACATGTCACGATACGGCAAGCCCGATCTGGGCGCTTTATCACACTCGGTCTCCTTCCGGCCCGCTAATCACTGTTTTCAGAGATGGCAGGTAATTTGATTGTCGCACACGAATGTGATAGATACCGTGCCGCCTCAACTACTCATTTCAATCGACAAAACCATGGAAATTCTAGCAGCAGTCCGGTCCTTATCGACCATTGATATGACCATTCTGGGGTCATTTTTCGTCCTCGCATTGGCAATCGGTTTCTTCGTGTCACGGCAAGCTGGAAAATCTTCGGGAGACTTCTTCCTCTCGGGCAAAAGCATGCCTTGGTGGCTTTTGGGTTTCTCCATGGTTGCGACCACTTTCTCGACGGATACCCCGAACTTCGTGACAAACATCGTCAGGGTCAATGGGGTGTGGTCCAACTGGATGTGGTGGGCCTTCGTCCTGACCGGCATGCTGACCGTCTTCCTATACGCCAAGCTCTGGCGCCGCAGCAACGTCATGACCGACGTCGAATACTATGAGATGCGCTATTCTGGAAAAGAGGCTGCTTTTCTTCGCGGATTCCGAGCGCTTTACCTAGGAGTTATCTTCAATGTTACGGTGATGGCAGGGGTTTCCTTGGCAGCCATCAAAATCGGTGGCGTTATGCTTGGCTGGTCACCCCTTCAGTCCGTCGCCCTAGCTATGACGGTGACCGTCGTATTCTCCTCGATGGGTGGATTCAAAGGAGTCATCCTTACGGATTTCTGTCTCTTCATCATGGCAATGGTCGGGGCTTTTGCAGCCGCCTACTTCGCCATCCACAATGTCGATATGCAGGCAGCAGGTGTGCACTCTGTCGGCGACCTATTCACTCATGAGGCGGTCAGGGAAAAGCTGAACCTCATTCCCAGCGCTGCTGAGATCAGCGGTGAGGACACCAAAAATGCCGTCATTGCCCTATTCATCCTCCCATTGGTCGTTCAGTGGTGGGCGGCCTGGTATCCCGGCGCAGAACCCGGTGGAGGTGGCTACCTAGCCCAGCGCATGCTCGCCGCGAAGAATGAAAAACATGCTGTCGGAGCGACCTTATTTTTCCAAGTCGTCCACTATGCGGCCCGCCCTTGGCCATGGATCATCGTAGCTCTTGCCTCGATGGTCATCTTTCCAATGGGCAGCCTCAAGGAGCAAGCACAGGCTAAAGCCGAGCTTGAAAGCCCTCGAGTCGTCGCCATTACCGAACAATTGGCCAAGGATCCGAGCTCTGTCTCAGCCGAGGACAGCCAATTTGTAGAAGACCTGAATTTCCAATCAAAAGGCCTCAGCACCCTGCGAGATGGATTCGACAAAAAGACCGTGCCGAACGACAAGCTCGATCACGATCTCGCCTATTCCGCGATGCTCAATTACCTCCCCTCGGGCTGGTTTGGCCTAGTTTTGACCTCGCTGATTGCCGCCTACATGTCGACCATTTCCACTCACTTGAACTGGGGTTCCTCGTATGTGGTCAACGATTTTTGGAAGCGCTTCATCGAGAAAGACGCCAGTGAGAAGAAGCTCGTGCTGGTGGGGCGGATCTCGACCGTTTTGATGATGGTCTTAACCGCCTTGCTCGCGCTCGAATTAACGAGTGCCCTGCAGGTCTTTGGCATCATCATTAACATTGGAGCCGGCACTGGATTGCTATTCATCCTTCGCTGGTTCTGGTGGCGCGTAAATGCGTGGAGTGAAATCACTGCCATGCTCGTATCTTTCATCTGTGCAGTCACTATCGAAATCGGCAAGAGCAATGGCTGGTTCTCTTTCGAAGGTTGGGAGGCCACCGTTTGGATTGTATCGATCACGACTCCAGCTTGGATTCTGGTCACGATTTTCTCACGTCCTACAGATACCTCCATCTTGCGCAGCTTTGTCGCCAAAACGAACCCGGGTGGTCCAGGTTGGGCCAAGATCGCCAAAGAAGCTGAAGCTGAGGGGAACCCCATCAAGTTTGAGCACGAGCCAGTCAATATCGGCTTGGGAATCATCAATATGATCCTCGGCTGTATCCTCGTGTATGGGGTTCTTTTGGGGATAGGAATGGTGCTCTACGGTCAGCCAGCGATGGGCTACACGATGATCGCATTCGGTGCACTTTCAGCCCTTGGTATTGCGTTGACTTGGAAGAAGTCGATGACCTAGGCCTACGGGCAACAGCTCAAATTGGTGGCAGGTGTTGCTGGAGTGATCTTCAGCGATACCTGCAAGCTTTGTTGAGGAGGTCGCTAATCACCATTATCCCAATGAGGGAAAGTATCTGGTAGAAGGGTCGAGGCTACGCGAATTCAAGCTGACGTTCATCACCAAGCCCGGTATCTGGTCGCTTGCGAAGCGCACGTCTCAAGAACTCTAGACGTCCAGTTTGAGTTGCAAAGTGGTATTAGCGGTGCTGGTAGCCTTCTGCCGATTCAAATGGAAAACAGATTGATGCTCTCACACCATTGAAAAATGGGAGCTCCGTAGGTTTCCTGAGAATTCTCAGTAAAGTTTTCGTGGAAGCTCATGGTATAGATGATTACGCTGCCAAACACGGCGATCAGCAAGCCCTTCCACGCTGCGAATGGATTCCTTAAGGCAAAGGCCAAATCACCGAGAATGGGCAGAAGCAGAGCAACCAAAAACCACGTTCCGTCGAACGCAATGGCTCGAATTTTAAGCGAAAGCCAGCCCACAAATATTAGAGCTAGCGCGGAATCTAGGATGACTTTCAGATGCAGAAAATCTTCATCCGGATACCCGAGGAATTTCACCCCGGCGACAGCAACTACAGCCAAGAAGATTTCATACCAAAAGAAACCAAAGAATCGCACAACCGGCTTTTCCTCCTCATCTCCGAGGATCATCGTGCGCTTGGTATCCTGAGGAAGGACACTGGAACGCTGCAAAATTCGCGTGTCACAGATCTTGCGCCAATGAGGAAAACTTTCAGTCCAAACGAGGTCGTTCTGCCCTAACGCAGAAGTCTCAATCAATCGGAGTAGCTCCATTTCGCTAACCGGTCCGAAGATCTTTTCATCTGTTGCGTAATGCCAGGTCTTTGACACGTTCGCGATCGGCAAGGTCCGAGCGGTGGAAAATACCGGGCGGGTGTGAAGACTCGTCGCCCGCGGTGAGTCCTGAGAAGTCACAGCTTGCACCGGAGGAGGCGTTGCCGACTCCTTGCTACCAAACAGCCCTTTTATTCGATCGAGTAAGCTCTTACCTTTGAGGGCTTTTTGTCGATTCTTCGAGCGCTCAATAATCTTGGTATCCCCCACTCGGCGCCATTCCCCCTGTCCAGGGTTCCAAACCGGATCCAGCAAAGTCAGTTCGCCTGTTGCCAGTAGATATAGAATTTCATCCTCCGTCACTGGTCCCATGACGGCAGTGCCACCCTTGGAATAGTGCCACATGACTGCAGTATCAACGACGGACCCTGTCGCAGCATCACTGATCGGAGTGATGTAGCGCTGATTGGTCTCCAGCGAGAGCCTCTCCATATCAGGCCCGTGGTCCGGCATCATCATCTGGCGCCTGGTCTCGCTCTCAATCCGATGAGCCTGGGTAATCGCCGATTGCGCGCTCATGGGGGTCGGCATCTTTCTTTGTGCCTTCCGCTGCTTCGCATCAAGGCCCTCAGTATCGTCTAAACTGAGCGCAGCCCTTCGGCTGCCTGAGAAATGAGCAAACGGAAGGGCCTGAGGCACCCCTTCAGCGACCGTCCTACCTCGCGATCGTGATGCCGCTTCAGGATCTTCCTGCGCGAGCTTGTCAAGAACCCCCAATGACTCTTCCGCGCTGGAAGGTCGATCACTTGGATCAAGGCAAAGATGCCCTTCCACCCAACCGCAAAGCCACTCGGGGAGATCCGGCCTGAGCTCTTCTAAGGAAGCATGACTACCGCTGGTAATTGCTTCCTCAATCTCCTTGGAACTTCCGGCCTGAAAAGGATTCCGACCAGTCAATGAGTAATAGAAAATACAACCAAGAGAGAATAAATCTCCTTCGATGCTCAGCTTGCCTGTCTTAAGCTTGTCCGGGTCGGCATACATTTCGCCATTCTGGCGCCGCTCTTTGAGCCGATGAGAATGCACGACTTTTACTGATCGCAATGGGCTGGGCTCAATCAATCGAATATCGAGACCTCCACTCATTTCGGACTGCACCAAGACCGATCTCGCCGAAAGGTCGCCGTGAACAATCCCTTCTTGGTGGATTTCATGAAGAGCAGACAGGAGCCCGCGAGCCAGAGCCCGAAAATCCTGATAAGTCATCGTTTGCTGTCGGCAAAGCCGATGAAGGGCTGCACCGCTCTCAAACTTGGAGAGGGTGAACATCCCATCACCATCCTTCTCAACACGTATGATCTGGCTGAGATTCTTGTGACTAACCGTGGCGTAATGCCGCATGAAGGCCAGATGCCGCTCACAGTGAAACTCTCCACCATCCTCCAAATCGGAAGGGTGGAAGGTCTTCAGGACGCATTCGGATCCCGAGACGCTGTCGAATACCAAACGAGGCCCAACATCGCCTAACAGAGTTAGTGGACGTAAAGTCTGAAACTGATTTTGTGCCACGGACATCGACTGTAAAAGAGGGGGGGGAGGACTGATGGAACAGTAGCTTATCCCAACGCAGATTCTTAAGAAAAATCAGTCTGCACGACAACAAGAAAACCTCTCCAGTCTAACGGACCACATATCTTCTACGATCAACCCACTCATAAAAAGCGAGTTATGAGACCTCAGACCCATCAGGAAAATCAAGCTAAGCTTGAAGCAGCATCACTCAGATCTGCAACTAAGCCGGGAATCGTGTGAGTTTCAGCCTCAAGCGCAGGTTCAATGCCATTCTTTCTGAGTGTCTCGCTGGTGATTGGCCCGATACTTGCCGCGCGGCAGCCCTCCGGCCAAGGCAGCTCCATCGCGAGAAAATGCTCTACGGTCGAAGAACTGGTGAAGGTGATCCAGTCGGCACCCTCTTCTTTCAGACTTTCGGCAGCTCCAGTAGGATCTTCGGTCTCGGCGACGGTTCGATAGGCGACGCATTCGTCAACAATCGCTCCAAGAGCAGTCAGCCCCTCGGTCACGACATCACGCGTCTCTTCGGCTTTGACTCGCAGGACAGTGAGATTTTCGATGGTCCCGAGGCGCTGCTCCTGTTCAGTGAAGGCAGCGACGAGGCCTTCGGCTACGAATTTCTTGGGCACCAAATCAACAGCCAAATGATATTGCTTCACGGCATCCGCCGTGCCCGGCCCGATCACCGCGATTCTGGCACCACCGATGCTGCGAACATCTTCGTAAGCCTTGAAAAAGGCTTCGAAGAAACGATGCACTCCGTTGGGGCTGGTGAAAACGATCCAATCGTAGGAATGGCAGTTACCAATCGAGGTAGCAAATGCCTTCTTATCAACCGGGTGATCAATGCGGATCGTCGGCAGTTCGACGACATCAGCACCGAGATCTCCCAGAGAACGACTGAGCACCCCGGCTTGCTCGCGAGTGCGTGTGACCACGATGCGCTTGCCCATCAGTGGACGGGTTTCGAACCAGTTGATCTTGGCGCGCTCTTTAACCACATTGCCAATCACAGCGACGGCAGGGCTTTTGAAATTCTTCTCTTCTGCGATGTCAGCGATGGTCGCCAAGCTGCCAACGATGGTCGACTGACGACCAGTCGTGGCCCAACGAGTGAGCGCGATGGGGGTCTCCTTCTCGGCTCCAGCTTCGATCAACGATTCCGTAATCGGGCGCAGACGTTGCACCCCCATCAAGAAGACTTTAGTTCCAGGAGCGCTGGCCAAGGACTGGTAATCGATGCTGCTGTAGCCCTTGGTCGGATCTTCGTGTCCGGTAAAAATAGTCAGTGAGGTATTGTGATCACGGTGGGTCACAGGAATTCCCGCGTAAGCAGGCCCAGCGATCGCCGAACTGATCCCGGGAACAATCTCGTAGGCGATGCCCTCTTCAGCGAGCTCCGCTGCCTCTTCTCCTCCACGCCCGAAGATCATGGGATCGCCGCCTTTCAAGCGAACCACGACTTTGCCCTCCTTCGCCCGATCAACCAAGAGCTGGTTGATTCCCCCTTGAGGGATCGCGTGATTCTTCGCGCGCTTGCCGGCATAGATCTTTTCGCAATTTGCCGGTGCCCATGACAGGAAGAGCGGATTGCTCAAGGCATCGTAAACCAAGACCTCGGCCTTCTCGATGCACTCTTTCGCCTTCAGCGTGATCAAGCCTGGATCGCCCGGGCCAGCGCCGACGAGATAACAAATTCCGGAAATGGTGTGGTTCATTTGAGTGACAGGTAGAGTGTTTTTGCCAGCGCCTTAGGATCGCTCGCAGGGCCTTCGCAGGCCGCGGTTTTTGGTGGATCGAGCGTGTGCTCGTCGAAGACGCAGGCCTTGAGCTTCAAATTCGCCCCATCGAGCTCACTGAGAACTCCGACCGGCGTGTGACAGCCCGCTTGCAAGAGATGAAGAAATTCGCGCTCAGCGGTGATCCGAGTCCACGTTTCATGGTGATTGATTGCCTTTGCAAATTCGGCGCTCTGTCGGTCAGAAGAGAGCGTCTCCAGACCAATCGCCCCTTGGCCAGCGGCGGGTAAGAACTCGTGGACATCCAAGACATCGACGTGAATTGACACACCTTCGCAATCGAACCCACTCAGATCGTAACCGAGGCGATTAAGACCAGCTTCCGCCAATAAAATGGCGTCAAATTCACCGCGCGCCAATTTTTCAATCCGAGTCGGCACATTACCGCGAATATCAGCGACTTTAAGATCAGGCCGCAGGTGCAGCAATTGCTTCGAACGACGCACACTACTCGTTCCGACCACTGATCCCGCAGGCAAATCCTTCAGACCATAGCCACCGCGACTCAGCAGCAAATCCGCCACTGGGGCCCGCTCAAGCACCGCCACCAGCTCGAAACCTTCGTCCAGATCCGTCGGCATATCCTTGAGACTGTGCACCGCCAATTGAGCTTCACCACGCTCCAGCGCGACCTCCAGCTCTTTGGTGAAGACGCCTTTGTCAATCACGCCGCCCGCCACTTTGGCAACCTGAGATAAGGGAACGTCCGTGCGCTTGTCGCCGATCGTCTTAATGATGCGCCGCTGAAGCTCCAGATCCGGAAACACCGCACGCAGGGCAGCCTCAGTGCGATCTGCTTGAGCGAGGGCCAGCGCACTACCACGAGTGCCAATGAGAAGGGACTGATTCATATTCAAATTCCAGGTATTTGCCGTTTTTCCAGCTCAAGGTCGATGATCCGCTCGCAGGCTTCGATCTGCCTTTGGCGGCGCTGCTTACCGTCCTCGGCCAGTTGCACCAAGGTGTCAATGTCGTAGAGATAGACTTCCTCGATATCGCCTACCTTGGGATCAATGTCCCGCGGCACCGCAATATCGATGAGGAAAAGCGCACGGTATTTGCGCCGCGCGCGCACGGCCTCGATGTGAGACTTTTCCACCACCGCGTGTGGTGCTGCGGTCGAGGCAATCACGATATCGGAATCGACCAAACGATCAGTCCAATTCTCAAACTTCACTGCTTCGCCCCCCATTTGGCTCGCCAATTCCACCGCTCGATCGTGGGAGCGGTTCGCCACAAAAATGCTCTTTGCCCCGCGCAATTGAAGGCTTTGCGCAGTAATCCGGCTCATCTTACCAGCTCCCAAGATCAGCACCTTACACTGCTTAAGATTGCCAAAAATCTTCTCCGCCAAATCCACCGCCGCCGACCCTACCGAGGTAGTGCCCTGACTAATCAAGGTGCTGCTGCGAACCTTCTTTCCGATGCTGAAAACTTGCTGAAACAGCTTGTTCAGCATGCCCGCCGTGGCCCCATTCTGGTGAGCCAGTTGGTAGGCCTTCTTGACCTGACCGAAGATCTCCGTTTCCCCCACGACCATTGAGTCCAGACCACTCGCCACCGAGCAAAGGTGCTTCGCGGCTTGAGCGCCTGAGTAGGAGTAAAAATGCGACTTTGCCCCGGCAGGAACCTGGAAATGAGCTTGCACGTGCTCCCAGATTTCAAGCTCCGCCTTGGACTCGTCATCAACGGAGAAATACAGCTCCATCCGGTTACAAGTCGACAAAACCACCCCTTCATTCACCGATGGAATTTGCTTTAAAGCCGCAAGTTCCTCCGCCTGATTGTGCTCAGGCACGGCAAAGCGCTCACGCACCTCGACTGGCGCGGTCTTATGATTGAGCCCCATGCAGAAGAATCGCATCACCGAAGAAATAAAACGCTTAGGGACAGAACAAATAACACCAAGATCGCCTTCGCATACTGCCGAGCAGGCAAGCCCCTGATCAAACTAATCCCAATCAGGCCCGCATACAGCGCCCAAACTCCACAAGCGACCCACAGTTTCGCAGACGACGCCGCCTTTGGCGTGATAAATCCACAGACGATCCCGACGGTCAGCAAGAACACCCCAAGCCAGCACAAGCGTCGCGTCGACGTCGAGAGCTGGCGGACGGAGGGCATTTTCTGAGAAAAGTCGTCCAGATTATGCTGCTTGAGGTGTCGGTCTTGAATCAAGAACATCACCGCCGCAACCGCTGACAAAGCCAGAGCGCCGTAAGCCAGTAGCGAAAAAGAAGCGTGCGACTCTAGCCACGGGTCAACATTAGCAGCAGGCACCAGGGGCGGCGCTTGATAGATCCCCGGCATCACCGCCAGTTGCTGAAAAACGATCACCAGGGGCGCGGTGAAGGTCCCCAAAAATGACAGGCGATAGGCCGAACCTACCAATAGGTAGAACAAGGTCAGCGCCCATCCGAGAAAGAAAAAGATCTCACCAAGTCCCACAATCGGGCAGCGCCCCTGAGCTTCGCCACGATGCGCCAGCACGATGCATTGAACCGCAAAGGCACCGATCATCCAGACGATCGTGAAGCGACTATTCTCCCCTTTTCGGGCAGAACGGATCCCGACAAATCCGCCGGCTATCGCCAGCAAATTCGCCAGAATCATCAAAAAACGATCGTCCATGCGCAGCGCCTTTTACAGGCAAGCTCAATTCAGCGAGGGAGCGGGAAAGCGTGATTGAAAGCGAAGACCTTGGTCGCAATCGCTTTCAAAGCATCGGAGTCGCCACCAGTCTTCAGCGCCTCTGCGATAAAGTCGGCCACCTGCTCCAGATCGCTCTCTTTCATGCCACGAGTAGTGACAGCAGGCGTGCCCAAGCGGATGCCACTTGGCTTGAATGGGCTGCCCGTATCGAAGGGAATCGAATTTTTGTTCACCGTGATACCGGCTTCATCGAGCCACAGAGAAGCTTGAGAACCATTGATCCCAGCGGGGCGAAGGTCGACCAGCATGACGTGGTTTTGAGTGCCGCCGGAAACGATGCGGAATCCATGCGTTTCCATACGGGCCGCCAACGCCTGCGCATTCTTGACGATCTGCTCCTGGTATTCCTTGAAGCCAGGCTTGAGTGCCTCGCCGAAGCAGGCCGCCTTGGCCGCGATCACGTGCATCAAAGGACCACCTTGGATGCCAGGGAAGACCATGGAATCAATTTTCTTAGCATGCTCCTCGCGGCAGAGGATGATGCCGCCACGAGGGCCACGTAGGGACTTGTGAGTGGTCGAAGTGACAAAGTCAGCGTGTGGCACCGGGCTCGGGTGGACACCACCAGCGACAAGACCCGCAATGTGCGCCATATCGACGAAAAGGTAAGCGCCGACCGCCTTGGCAATCTTGCCCATGCGCTCGAAGTCGATCACCTGTGAGTAGGCGCTAGCGCCGCAAGTGATGAGCTTGGGCTTCACCTCGTGGGCAGTCGCTTCAAGCTGATCGTAATCAATCTTCTCGTCCTGCTCAGTCACCCCGTAGTGAGTGACATCGTAGAATTTACCGGAGAAATTCGCAGGGTGCCCGTGGGTCAAGTGACCGCCATGAGCGAGGTCCATGGTGAGAATTTTGTCGCCTGGCTTGAGAAATGCGAAATACACCGCGGCATTCGCTTGGGAGCCTGAGTGAGGTTGAACATTGGCGTGATCAGCTCCGAAGAGTGCCTTCGCGCGATCGATGGCCAATTGCTCGGCCTTATCAACAAATTCACAGCCGCCATACCAGCGCTTACCTGGGTAACCTTCGGCGTATTTATTGGTCAGAAGGCTGCCTTGAGCTTCCATCACAGAAGGGCTCGCAAAGTTCTCGGATGCGATCAATTCGATGTGGCTGCGCTGACGTCCCGCCTCTTGCTGGATCGCTTCGAACAGCTCGGGATCATTGACCGCCAGGCTGCTGCCACTAGCCTTCGCCAAGCGGCGCTCGTGACGCCCACCTTCAAACGGTTCACTAAGGAAAACTTCAAGCAAGCCAGCAGCCTCTTCCGCTGAGGTGTGATCCGCCCCGAGACAGAGGACATTGGCATCATTGTGCTGACGCGTCATCTTCACCTCATCTGGCTTGCGCACTGTCGCCGCACGAACCCCTTCGAAGCGCCCTGCGGCAATTGCCACGCCGATACCGGAACAGCAGACCAAAACCCCTCGATCCACCCGCCCGTCGCGGACATCAGCCGCCACCGAGTTAGCAAAATCCGAGTAGTCGACGGAATCGCCAGACTGGGTGCCATAATCGACCACCTCGTGCCCTTGGGCTTTGAGTGTATCGACGAGAGAATTCTTGAGTTTGTAGCCGCCGTGGTCGGCCCCTAGAGCAATGCGCATGATGTGTTGAGTTGAAATTCTTAAGACACCCTCTCCATGCAACGAAACCCCGAGAAAAGCAACGCCCTTTCTAGCCATAAATGGGGCATCGCTCAGAGTCCGAGCAATGAGCAAAATTGCCCTCGGACAACAAAACCAACCACATCAAAGGGATTCCGCCGTGGCTCGAGCCCTTCGCAAATCATCCTCAAGCGCCATTGTAGTCGAATGCGTATCACGAATCAGGCGACCAGATTTGACGATTCTCAATTCAGGTTTACCCTTAGAAGTTATGAAAAATACTAGACTCAATATTATACGTCTAAATTCAGCTCTCGTTGGGGCGACCTTAGCTCTTGCCTCGCCTGCCTTCGCCAAGCCTCCGGGGCACGCCAAAGGCGGCAAAAAAGGAAACAACGGGAAGAGCAAAATTCATAAAAATATCGATAAGGACAAAAATCGGAGTAACGGAGCCAAAGAGAAAGCCCGAGGCCAAAATGACAAGGCTCGAGGCCATCGGGGTAACGAAGCCAAAAACCGAAAATTCGATGATTTTGATGCTCGGCATATCGGAATCTTCCAAGAATATTTCAGGCCCTATCGAAACACTCGGGGCTTGCCACCGGGGATCGCCAAACAGGTGCGAGCCGGCAAAGGGTTGCCACCAGGCTGGGAAAAGAACTTTGTTCGAGGGCAGCGTATCGAGGACCAGGTTTGGAACCAACTCATCCCCTTACCAAACGACCTAGCTCAACGAATCCAGCATCAACGGCCAGGGCGCTACTACATCTTAAATGACCGTTTGGTTCGAGTGAACCCTGACAACCGAACTCTACTCGGAGCCATTCTATTGAACGA
>CAXIBU010000007.1:0-32177 GCA_964021555.1 uncultured Verrucomicrobiales bacterium
TAAACTATGGTGGCGAAATCAGCCAATGTCAGGCGGAGCTTGAGCAGAGATGTGGGAGTTGTGGTTCCGAAGTCCATGACTGGAAAAATTGTGTCGGTTGCGGCGCGGTTTTGGAAGATTGACTAGTGGCTGAGAATGTTCCGCAGGAACGGAGCATTTTATTGCCGCTTTGCCTCACGATCCAACGAGGAAGCCTCAACGAGGCAGTTCAAGGCTTCTCAACCGAAGGTCCGCGGGTCAGTTTTGTTTGCTCAACGGCTTTCGCATCGATTTCTTAATTCGTAGAGAAATCAGGGAAATAGCCAGCCATGGCTATGAGGAGCAGATCGAAAGACCCCGGTTGACGTTAGCTCACTTTGGTTGAAGCGCGGATTTGAGGGCTTTGGCTAGCTTTTGGTAGGCTTGGGCGTTGGGGTGGAGGCCGTCGGGGAGTAGTTTGTTGTCGGGGGTGCCATTGGGGGTGAGGAGGGTCTTGCCGGGGTCGGCAAATTCGATGTTTCGTTTTTGGGCGAGGGCTTGGTAGGCGGGGTTGACCTCTTGCTGGATGCGCTCATGTAGGCCTTTGCGGGGGAAGATGCCTAGCAGGGTGATCCTGGACTTTGGGTGCTTGAGTTTCAGGTGCCGGATGATGGCATCGACACCCGCCAGAATCTGAGGGGTGGTATCGCGGTGGAGGTTGTTGGTGCCTATGTTGATGACGAAGTGGTCCGGCGAGTGCTTGCCGAGAATTTGGTGCTGAAGGTGCCACAGGGTATTTTCAGTGCGATCCCAGCCGAAGCCTAGGTTGGCGGCGTCGTTGTCGGGGAATAAGGTATCCCACGATTCACGGTTCTTCGGGTCCTTGTCGTCGGTCCAGAAGTGAGTGATGGAATCGCCGATGAAGATCACGCGCGGGCGGCGAGTGGCGACTTCTTGGCGCTTGGCGAGATGGCGTTGCAACCAGGGGTAGAAGTCGCGGTCTTGGGTGACGGCTCTGGTGCTGGGAGTGGGAGCGGGGATGGCTAGGATCTCGCGTAATTTGGTGCACACGGCATCGGACTGACGCTTCATGCCGAGGTCATTCGGATGGATGCCATCGACGGTGGCAAAGGCGTCCTTGTTGAGGTCGATTTCTTCCCGGGTGAGCAAGTGTAGCTTGGTATCGCCCGCTTGCTGCAGTTGCGTAACGAGCTTGCGCATCGTGGCATTGAGTTCTTTTGCCTTCGCGTCTTTGCTCGCTTGGGCCAGCGAATTTCCCCATCCTGCGTGCTCGATGAGCAGAAGTGGGGTATCAGGTGCTGCTTTTCGAAAGTGGTCGATGCATTGACCTAGCAATTCGCGGATTTGCTCGCTGGTGCGATTTTCGTTGTTCTGAAGGGGATCGATGACGAAGGCGCTTGCGGGGATTTTGGCAAATTCGCGCGCGAGCTCAGGCTCGAGTCGGCAATTGCCTGAAAAGCCCAGGTTAACCACGGGAAGATCGAGGTTGAAATGAGCTTGGGTCGTCCATGAAGTGCCGGCGCGGGTGGCGCAAGCGCCCTGAACGATGCTGGTCCCCCAAATAACGATGGGCGGGGTGGGGTCACGAGGGATCGCGGTCAGTTTCCTTCCGCTAACAATGCCGATCTCGAGCGAAGTCGTGGTGACGTAGGTGGGGAGCAGGAGTTGGTATTCGACCGGGCGGCCAGTGGGGAGGGGGGCGAGGGCTTCGAATTTGATGAGTCCTTCAGAGAAGTTGCCGCGGCACCATTGCCATTCACCCTCTTGATTGCGGCGGTAGAGGTCGGGACGGCTGACCCCGGTCTCGGGAAAATGCGGCATGCTTTTGGGTCCATCGAAGGCATAGCGCACAGCGATTTCTGGGGAGTCGCTAAAGAAGCGGAGGTAAACGCCCGCTCCATTCTGACTGAGCTTCCAAACGGCTGGTCGGGCAATCTTCTGAAAGCGTGGCGGCAGACGCTGGTAGCCCTCGGTCTCGCCAGGCCAGGCCTGCCCGCAAGGGGCCCAGCCATCAGTCGTGAGCGGATTGGTCCACTGATAGGAATGGCCAAAGGCGCTATGGGAGAGTGCCCAGAAGGCGAGAATGAGGAGTCGGGTGAAAAGCGGGCTAATCATCATGGGTAGTCATGACGAATTTTGCCACGAGAGTCACTTGATAAGTTCAACCGAGAGTTCCTGGAACGAGGTGTTTTCTCCGGCTGGATTAATGGGAGAAACTTGCCATAGGATCCATCGGAAGCTCCCCAGTGGCTGGCCGTCAGCCTTGCTGAGAGAGGTCGCTTGCAGGGCTTGGTTACCTAGCGAACGCGTATCCACCGTGCCGATTGGGGTGAATTTGGAGAGGTCGAATTTTGGGTCGGTGCTGGCATTTGATCCGTAGACGGTGAAGTGCTGGTTCGCCCGTGGAGCCGTCGCGGCGTTTGACCAGGTGTTGATGGCCTTAACGGATTGAACCGAACCGAGGTCCATTCGGTAACAGGCATTGCCCTGACCATTCGGGAACATGGGGCCGTAGCCAGTGGTGATGTTGCCGTCGGTTAGACTTTTAAGCGGCGCGTTTTGAGTGGGATGCGAGCTGCTCACCTGGAAGTTAGAGGCAACTGGTTTACGCTCAAGCTTCGAGACCTGTCCGGTGTATTCGGCTGCAAGATTAAGGTTCCGCTTGATGCTCAGTTCGACGGGTTTCTGGTCACGGATGACGATGACTTTGATGCTCGTATCTCCGTTGATTTGGCTCGCTACGAGCGCGGCGAAGAGTCCGTCCTCGTTGATTACTTTGGTGCCGGAAACGGACATAATGAGATCGCGTTTCTGCAAACCTGCCTTGGCGGCTGGGCTGTTGGCTGGGACTTCTCTGAGTTCGATACCTCCATCTTCTTTAGCAGTGCCAAAGGCGGAGTAGTCTTCTCCTGAAATGCTGTGGAGCTTAGCTCCGAGCCAGTATTTACGAAGTGGGGTCGCTGGAGCCGGTGGATTGCTCGAATGGGATGAGCGGGGTGTCGGCATCGTGGGGGTTTGAGCTATCTTTTTCAAACTCGGCTTCTTCACTCCAAACTGGTCCATGGGGAAGTTCTTAAATCCGAATTTGATTGCCTCGGAATCGTCTGCCACACGGAAGTCTCCTTCGCTCGGGTTTAGGTATTTAGGATCGCCAGAAACGGAATTCTGATCGCAGCCCATGCTCTTGGAACGAGCGAGAGATTCTTCTGATGTGTAGAAATTCCGGTCAATGTCTTGTTTCCAAGTCTCCCCGCCAAGCCGCACCGGGCGAGGGGCGTCCGTCGCGATATTTCCATGGAAGCGGCTATCTGAATTAGCAAACCAGACGTGTGGGTGGAAGCCGTTGTTGATCAGAATGTTGTTAAAAGCTTCCCGATGATAGCCTTCGCGGAACTTCAATCCACCAGCCAGCATGAGGTTGTTGTAGATCTTATAATTCGATGAGCCGTCATCGAGGTCGATGTCCCAGCCGTGGTCACAGCGCCAGCGGGAGTTGCGGATGATGGTGGTTTCGACAGCGTCAAGCAGCGGCAGGTTCGGCTCGGTATCGACTGCTACTTGCGAGGTTTTGGCATGATCACGACGCCAGTAACGATCGCGACCCCAAGAATTGAACGAACCGTGGTCGTGGGTTTCGAGAACGGTATCGAAGACGTCGCAGCGGTCGATGAGGTGCCCGCCCCACGTTCCTTCGCTGACATTGATCCCGCTCCGAGCACAATCGTAGATGGAGAGGTCGGTGAGTGTGATGCGCGCTGCCATCGAAATCTGGATCCCTGCAGGTTGACGCTCAACGCGGCCTACACCGGCAATCAAGCAATCGGCGACCGTGCAGTCGGATGGGTAGTTGTTAGTCTTAGGGCCGGGGGTGCGGTCGATTTTTGAAAGGTCGTTGACCTCAGCGTATTCGAAAAGTGGATCGCGAACCGCATCTGGATCTCCAACGAAGCAGACACCACTCGCTCCGAGGTCATGCAGGTGGCAGCCCCTGACTAACCCGCGGCGGTTGTAGTTGCTGAAGAAGATCGCATTTCCACCGACTTGGTCAAATTCGCTGTCGAGAATGGAGACGTCCTCGGTGCCAGTGAGAAAGACTGCTCCGCCGCGGTAGATGGTCCAGTCTGAGCGGAGTAGCGGCTCCTTGGTTTCCATGAAGGTTCGCGCGGCATGGCGGAAGGTGAAACCTTGCAGAGTAAGGTGCTTCACCGGGGACTCTTCGGAGCCCTTGAATTCGATCAGTTGAGCAAGGCGAACGACTTCGACTTTGAGCTGGCTGACCGACTCTCCCTCTTGAGGATAGTAGTAGAGAAACTGCTCATCCTCGTCATGAAACCACTCTCCGGGGGCATCGAGCTCTTCGAAGATATTTTCCACCATTCGGAAGTCCCGGTGCATGCCCATCTGGCGATTGTTCTGCCAGCCGCCTTCGTAGGTGATGGTTCCGTCGTCCTTCTTTCCGGTAATGCGGTAGTGATAGCCGCCCCAGCGAGCGACATGCATCGCATGAATGTAGCCACCTTCCGGATTCTTCCAATTGGCGGCACGTTCTTTTGAAAAGGCATCCGCGGCGAAGCCCTGGTAGGCTGAGGTCGTCTTGTTGGGATCAAAATTCGGATAGCGTGCCATGTGGCGGCGCTCGCCATTGATGAATAGTTGATCGACGGAGAGTCCTGCAGGAGTCTTGGCGCGATAGATGCCGTCTCGATACGTCTCCCATGCGAGATCGAGCTGGCTGCCCCCTGAAAGAACGACTTTGCCCTCATTGGTGGCGCGGTAAGTGATCGGATGCTCGGCGGTGCCTGAATCAGCCGGGGAAAATACCAGTGTCTCGGGCAAGTAATAGACGCCGTCTGCGAGATGAACGGTCACGTCTTCCTTCGTAGCGAGCTCCCGCGCGGCATCACGCGCTTTTGCGATCGAAGCGAATGGCGACGCCTGGCTGCCCGAATTTTGATCGTCGCCCGAGAGGCTAACGTAGAAGTCAGCGGCGAGGGCAGGGAAGGTGGCAAGAAGGAGAGCGATTAGTTGGAGTCTCATGATTTACGAAAAGATGTATTACAGAATGAAAGATCTATTGCAAGACGAATTTCTCTCCCAGACGTGAATGGTAGATCCCGAATGCTGAAATATTGAGGCATGAGCTCATCCTGACCAGAAGGAATTGTTGAATCAAATCACTTCGATGCTCAGGAGGATTCATCTGAAACTCACCGCAAATTCAGGCTCCTTTGGTTGACGTGAGGATACTAAAAGGTGTTACTGGGCGCTGGTATGGAGAAAATTGAATCTTGGCGGATGCGCATGACCTTGGCTGGCTTACTGTTGGTGCCAGGGGGAGTCCTTGCTGAATTTACCGAAATTCCGGCATCTGAGAGCGGTGTGAAATTTCAAAATTCGATTCCACTAGAGCTGATCCACGAACGGGCGAACATCAATCCCAGTGGCTTGGCTGCCGGCGATATCGATGGTGATGGCCTGGTGGATTTGTATTTCTGTAATGCGGGGGGAGCGAACCGTCTTTATCGGAATCTGGGAGGCTTCAAATTTGAGGATGTGACTGATTCGCTCGGCAAACATTGTCGTTGTGAAGGCGAAATTTCTATCGGATCGGCCATGGCGGATCTCGATGGCGACGGTGATCTGGATCTCCTGGTGACGGCGCGGGGGACAGGTAATCGACTTTTCTTGAATCAAGGAAAGGGTGAATTGGTGGAATCCGTTCAATTTCCCGGTCGAAATTCGACCTCCTTCACGACGAGTCTCGCAATGGCAGATGTCGATCTCGATGGTGACCTGGACATTTATCTCACCAACCACCGCAACAAGTCGCTCGCTGACGACCCGAAAGATCCCGATCAACTGGAATTCATGGCCCGAGTTCGGGAAGAAATGACCTCGGGTAAACCACTGAGCGCTGCGGTGGAGAAAGTCTTCTACCGTGATGGTGCGGAGCTGCTCGAGCGCGGTGATGCCGACGAATTTTACCTGAACGAAGGGGGAGGTGTTTTCAAGGCGGTAGGAGCCGAGCGCTTCCGGCTAACCGAGCCTGGCGGGGCACCGGCGCTGGAAGGCTGGGGGCTCGGTGTGCAGTTCAGGGACGTGAATGGGGATGGCGCGCCGGACTTGTATGTCTGTAACGACTTTCACACACCAGATCGTTTCTGGATTAATGACGGAACGGGGCATTTCACCTTACTCCCCAAGTCCTCGCAGCGGAAGATGAGCTGGTTCTCGATGACCGTGGACTTCGCCGACATCGATAGAGATGGAGACTTCGATTTTTTTGTCACCGACATGCTGAGTCGTGATCACTCGCGGAGGAAACGTCAGATGGGCGACATGGTAAGTAATTCACCGCAGAGCGACCCCAGTGGCGTGCAGCCACAAGTGATGCAGAACACCCTGT
Source organism: uncultured Verrucomicrobiales bacterium (assembly GCA_964021555.1). Taxonomy (GTDB): domain Bacteria; phylum Verrucomicrobiota; class Verrucomicrobiia; order Verrucomicrobiales; family Akkermansiaceae; genus CAXIBU01. Next base: position 6,386 of record CAXIBU010000007.1, read on the forward strand.
TCTTGAATCGCGGGGACGAGAGCTTTGCGGAAATCTCGGCCTACGCTGGCTTGCGGGCGAGTGAGTGGACGTGGGGCGCTATTTTTGAGGATGCGGATCTGGATGGCGACCTCGATTTATTTGTTTCGACTGGGATGCTGCACGATCAAATGGATGCCGACCTGCGGTCTAAATTCGCGGCGATGAATCTCGATCGCGAGGCATTCAAAAAGACCAGAAGTCAGTATCCACCGATCAAGTCGCGCAATCTTCTGTTCAAGAATGACGGCAAGCTAGGCTTCAAGGAGCGCGGAATCGAGATGGGTCTAAAGCGTGGAGCGGTCTCGGGCGGAATGGTCTTTGCCGACCTGGATGGCGATCTTGATCAGGATCTGATCATCGCAAATACGGGTTCAGCACCTGAAATTTATCGAAATGACAGCAAGGCGGATCGGATTGCGGTGCGCTTGTTGGGTGACAGGGAGAATACCCGGGGCATCGGTGCTCGGGTGAGCTTGGAAGGGGCCGGGCCTATCCAACTGCGCGAACCCATCGCAGGAGGGCGACTGTCCTCGGGCTCGTGTTCTGAGATCTGTTTCGCAGTGCCCGGTGGTGAAGCCTCACTTTCTGAAGCTCGCTTGATCGTTCGCTGGCCTGATGGCCGTGTGAGCCAGTTGAAGAACCTTAAAATTCAGCAAGCTCATGAGATCAAACAGTCAGAGGCAAGCTCTGGCCCGACCGAAAACTTGGCCAAAGTCGAGAGCCTCTTCAGAGTGACTCGTCTGCCGCTCATTCACCGGGAAAATCAGTTCGATGACTTTGCCCTGCAATCTCTCCTACCGAACCGGCTTTCAGAGTTGGGGCCGGGCCTGATTTTCTCCGATTGGGATGGTGATGGCTTTGACGATCTCATGCTCGGCGGTGCTGCTGGCCAGCCGGTTCAAGTCATGAAATACCAGGCCGAGCTCAAGAACGACTTCGAGCTAGTCGATAGCGGACTCTCGAATTTTTCCGCCGGAAGTGACTTGGGCGGGGCCTTGCTAACGGATCTGCCTGACGGAAAGAAGAGTTTGAACCTGAGCATCAGCTCATGGGAAGATGCTGGGAATGCTAAGTCCCTAGCCGTGCTTGCCTTTGATGGGGCAAAGACTTGGTCACCACTCGCTCTCTCGGACCGTCAAGGAGACTCGTCTCCGGGCCACCTTGCAATGGCAGATGTGGATTTGGATGGCGATCTGGACTGGTTCCTCGCTGGGCGGGTCCGAAATTCGCGCTACCCTGCAGCCGCCACTTCCCGGATCATCATCAATGGGGGGGATGCCACTAGCTTTGATTCGTCAGTTCTCAACCAAATCGGATTGGTCAGCGCAGCATGCTTCGCCGATATCGATGCGGATGGCGACCAGGATCTGCTGCTGGCTCGCGAATGGGGCAGCCCGGCGATCCTGATCAATAAGGAGGGAAAGAAGCTGGTTGATGCAACCGAACAGTGGGGCCTTTCATCCCACACTGGTTGGTGGAACGGCATCGAAGTGGCCGACGTCAACCACGATGGTAAACTAGACATCATCGCGACGAACTGGGGGCGGAACAGCAAATACGAGGGCTCCTACAAGGCAGGCTCTCCACTGAGCATCTACTTCGGAGATCTGGATCAGAACGGCAGTTTTGATATCGTTGAGGCTCATAAAGAGAAAAAAGGCGAGCGATTGGTTCCTGAGCGGGGGCTGTCTTGCTCTTCCCGTGCGATGCCCTTCGTGAAGCGGATCACGCCGAGTTTCGAAGCCTTCGGTGAGGCGAAGTTAGATGAGATCTATGGCGACCGACTCAAGAATGCGGGCAAAGTCATCGCCGAAGAGTTGCGGCACATGGTTTTCGTGCAGAAGGATAAGGGCTTCGAAGCCATCCCCCTGCCACCAGAGGCGCAATTTGCTCCTGCATTTGGGATCGGCTGTGCGGATTTCAATGGAGACGGGCATCCGGATATTGTTTTGGCACAGAATTTCCATGCAGTTCAGATCGAGACGCCGCGCAATGACGGTGGTCAGGGATTGTTACTCTTGGGAGACGGCACGGGAAATTTCGAAGCGGTATCGGGGGATAAGTCCGGGATTCAGTTGAACGGCGAATTTCGCTCGCTTGCGGTAGCCGATTACAACCATGATGGTAGGCCTGACTTTGCTTGTGCGGAGAATGACGGAGCCCTGAGGGTATTCAAAAATCGGAGCGGAAGAGCAGGTGTGAGAGTTAAATTAGTTGGCAAGGGTAGCAATCGAATGGGCATCGGTGCTAAAATTCGAGCTATATCTAAAGGCAAGACCTCATCTCAGATAATTAGTTGTGGCTCGGGATACTGGAGCCAACATTCGGCCTGCAGAGTCCTCACGGCAACTGAACCAATCACCGCCGTAGAAGTCATCTGGCCCGATGGCACGCGCTCAGAGATACCAATCAAGCAGGGCGAGACAAGGGTCATAATTAGTCAAAGCGGCCAAGGTCCCTAGTTCCGATAATTGCCTGAATTCAACAGAACTAGCCGAAGATAAAAAAAGGCACCTCATCTTGCGATGAAGTGCCTTTTTAGATGAGTGGCGGGCCGGGAGGGATTCGAACCCTCGATACCATCACTGGTATACACCCTTAGCAGGGGCGCGCTTTCGACCACTCAGCCACCGGCCCTATGGTTGAACTAATGTTCTTCTGGTTATGTTGCTGATCTGGCTAACCCACAGGGGTTAACCTGGTGGTGCGCGCGAGAGGACTCGAACCTCCACGGGGTTGCCCCCACTAGAACCTGAATCTAGCGCGTCTACCAATTCCGCCACGCGCGCGTGTCAGATCAGCGGAGCGGGATAGAAGCAGCCGCGGCCGCTAGATTCAATGCTTTTTTCACACGAAATAGCGAAAAAATGCGGGGTGCTCTTCAAAGGGGGATGCGGAAACCGAGGTTGAAGAAGTAGCCGGTGTCGGCGTCTTCTTCGTAAAGCGTTCTGCCACTGGTGCTTTGGATGTCGACTGAGTTGACGAAGGAGATGCCGGTCTCTGCGGTGAGCCAGACTTTTTGGCCGAATTTGTATGCGGCTGAGACCCCGGCACGGGCGGAGTTGACCTCGAAGTTACGGGAGCCGGCTGCGGTGTCGATGTTCCAGTTACGTGAATTGGCCGCGGTGAAGAGGCCGACGTTCCAGTGATCTGCTGGGGCGTAGATCAGATTGAGGCGTGGTCCCATGAGGTTGACGTTGATGGTTTCAGTCGCTTGCCAATCGAAGCCAACGAAGGGAAGGATGGGAGCGGACTCGAAGTTTTCCTGGTAGGCGATGGCGAAGATCCACTTGAGGGTGGGGCTCTGCTGATAGAAGGTGCCCGCGATGGCCATGAGGCGGAAGTCATCAGAACCGGTATCACCACCGAAGTCGGTTGCGAGTGCTGGGCTGATGCGGAGGAATGGGCTCCAGTTGGAATTTTCGTAATTCCACATCATGTTGAAGGTGAAGCCGACGTTCCAGAGGTCTCGATCGTCGATAAGGTTACGGAAATTCGGAATGTTGCCTTGGTATGCGTTCAAGTCGTTGTTGATGTCAAAGCGAATGAATTCGGCATTTAATTCGAGATCCCAAGAGATACGCTCACCAGCTTTGCCTGCAATTGGGCTGCTGAAAGAAGCGGCGTAGAGCTGGTATTCTCCAGAACCATCGTCGAGCTTCATGGGGGACCAGTAGTCGAGTTGGCCACGGATGGCGACGGGGCTTTCTCCAGTGCTGGTAGCCTCGGGGACGGCTGAAATGGGGGCGGAACCAGCTAGGACGGGGCCTGCGGCGACGGCTAGTATCGTATTGGCGAGTTTAATCATCTCGCGTCCAAGCTAGCCGAGTTTGGCTTGGCGTAAAGCTTTGACTAATCGATTTTTGGTTTCGAACCCTTAGCCCAGAAAAAATAAAAAACCCCGATCTCAAATTTGAGGTCGGGGTTTTGATTGATTCGAAGATGTGAGTCCGATCAGGCTGAGGCTCCAGCGTCTTCGGCCTCGGCGGGGTCGGTCTCAGTTTCTGGCTTGAAACTAAGTTCCTTATCGCCATCTGCGTGTATGACTAGGACCTTGTCTCCTTCCTTGATTTCTCCACGTAGAAGCGCCTCGGCCAGTGGATCTTCAAGCGATCGCTCGACGGCACGTCGCATCGGGCGAGCACCGTAGTTAGGGTCGTAGCCTCTTTCGATGAGGTGCTCTCTGGCAGAATCATCGAGGGTGAGGGTGATGCCTTTTTCAGCCACTCGTGCGAGGAGCTTATCGACTTCGAGGTCGACGATCTCAACCAGATCTTTCTTGCCAAGCATGTGGAAGACGATGAGGTCGTCCAAGCGGTTCAAGAACTCGGGTTTGAAGTGGCGTTTTGCTTCGTCATTGATTCGTTCTACGATGGCCTCGTGATCAGCTTCGTCAGAACCGATGGCATTGAAGCCCATGGAGGTCTGACGTTTGATCGTTCCAGCACCGACATTCGAGGTGAGAATGATGATGGTATTGCGGAAGTCGATCTTACGACCGAGGGAATCGGTGATCATGCCTTCCTCGAGAATTTGCAGGAGCAAATTCATGACGTCAGGGTGCGCTTTCTCAATCTCGTCAAACAAGATGACTGAGTAAGGGCGACGACGGACGGCCTCGGAGAGCTGTCCTCCTTCCTCGTGGCCGACGTAGCCTGGAGGCGAACCGATGAGGCGGCTGGAGGTGAATTTTTCCATGTATTCTGACATGTCGATCTGGATCAACGACTCGGAATCGCCGAACATGAATTCAGCGAGGTTGCGAGCCAAGTAGGTCTTACCGACCCCAGTTGGTCCTAAGAATAGGAATGAGCCGATGGGGCGGCGTGGATCTTTGAGGTCAGCGCGTGAGCGGCGGAGAGCCTTGGAAATGGCGGTGACCGCTTCGTCCTGGCCGATGACGCATTCGCGCAACTCGGACTCCATCTTGAGAAGCTTCTCGGTCTCCTTCTGTTCCATGCGGTTGAGAGGGACGCCTGTCCACTTGGCGACCACAGACATGATCTCTTCTTCGCCAACTTCGATGACGGTCTCTTCGTTGTCAGCTTTCCAGCTATTGACCTGTTCCTCGAGATCGGCGCGTGCCTGCTTCTCTTCGTCACGTAGGGCCGCGGCTTTTTCAAAGTCTTGCTCTTTGATGGCCTCGGTCTTGCGCTCGACGATGTCGGAAATGCCAGCCTCAAGATCCTTGAGGGATGGTGGACGGGTCATTTGACCGATCCGAGCCTTGGCACCTGCTTCATCGAGAACATCGATGGCCTTGTCGGGGAGGAAACGGCCAGTTAGGTAGCGAGAGGAAAGGCGCACCGCGGCATCAATCGCTTCTGGCGTGTAAGCGGCCTTGTGGTGGGCTTCGTATTTCTTCTGCAGTCCGCGTAGGATTAGGATTGCATCATCGACCGAAGGCTCTTCAACCTTAACTTGCTGGAAGCGGCGCTCGAGAGCGGCATCTTTTTCGATGTGCTTGCGATACTCGTTAAGAGTGGTCGCACCTACGACCTGAAGCTCGCCCCGTGAGAGGGAAGGTTTGATGATGTTTGATGCATCCATGGCGCCCTCAGCGGAGCCTGCACCGACAATGGTGTGGAGCTCATCGATGAAAAGAATGACATTCTTGACCTTACGGATTTCGTCCATGACAGCCTTGATGCGTTCCTCGAACTGGCCGCGGTATTTGGTGCCGGCGACCATCAGGGCCAAATCGAGAGTGATGACTTTCTTGTCGCGCAGAATTTCAGGAACATTGCCCGAAGCAATCTCTTGGGCGAGACCTTCGACGATGGCAGTTTTACCGACTCCGGCCTCACCGATCAGGACGGGGTTGTTCTTGGTTCTGCGGCAGAGAATTTGAATGACCCGCTCGATCTCGTCTTCACGACCGATGACGGGATCCAACTCATCTTCGCGAGCGAGCTTGGTCAGGTCACGGCCAAAGGCGCGAAGGGCTGGGGTCTTGGTCTTGCCCTCACCTGACTCATCACCACCAGCATCGTCGAAGGAATCATCGTCCTCTTCAACGTCTTCGGGTGAGAAATTTGGATCGATCTCAGCGAGGATCTCGTTGCGAGTGCGCTGGATGTCGACGTCGAGGCTTTTGAGAACGCGTGCGGCGACGCCATCGCCTTCGCGGAGGAGCCCGAGCAGGATATGCTCGGTGCCAACATAGGAGTGGTTGAGCTGCTTGGCCTCTTTGTTAGCGAGTGCGAGGACTTTCTTAACCCGTGGTGTGTAAGGGATATTGCCAGGCGTCTTAGGCTCGGGGCCGGTGCCAACTTGCTTCTCGACTTCGACTCGAACTGTCTCCAGCTCAAGGTTCATTCGTTCCAACACATTGACGGCGACACCCTGGCCTAGCTTGATCAACCCGAGCAGGATGTGCTCGGTGCCGACATAATTGTGATTAAACCGGTCCGCTTCCTTGCGGGCCAGCGCTAGAACTTGTTGGGCGCGTGGTGTAAAATTATTCATCGTGGTTGGAGGATCCTTTCGAATCGTCTTTTTTGCTTTCTATACTAATAACAGGTGGTTCGAGGCTTTGCAAACGGTCGCGGATGATTTCTGCGCGAAGTTGGTCTCTTTCATCGGTTGGAAGTTTGCGTTTGGCTGCTAATTGAAGGTGGGCGGGTTGGATCGCCATAAACAAAGCGTCACAGCTGGCGCGGCTAGTGTCCGTGAAAAAACGTAGGTCGGCACCGAGACGGATCATGGAGAGCAAATTCAGTGCCTCTTTTGATGCGATGACGTGGGCATAGCGAAGGGTGCCGTAGGCGCGGCCGATGCGGTCGTCGATCATGTTGGGATCATCTTCCAGCAGCTTCAGGCGGGCATTTTGCTCGTGAGTGGCGACTTGTGAAATGACCCGTTCGAGGCGGGTGATGATGCTTTCTTCGCTTTCGCCGAGAGTCGTTTGGTTTGAGATCTGGAACAGGTTGCCGAGCGACTCAGTGCCCTCGCCGTAGAGACCGCGGACAGCGAGGCCGATCTTGCTCACGGCTGAAATGACTTGGCTGATCTGGTCGCTGAGGACGAGGCCGGGCAGGTGCAACATCGCAGAAGCGCGCATGCCGGTCCCGAGATTGGTCGGGCAGGCGGTGAGGTAGCCCAGCTCCTTGTCGAAGGCGAAGGGCAGTTTCTGCTCCAGCTGATCGTCGACTTTGTTGATCAACTGGTAGGCCTCGGTGAGGCTGAGGCCGGGTCGGATCGCTTGGATGCGCAGGTGGTCCTCTTCGTTGACCATCAGGCTCAGCGTCTGGTTGCGATTGATCAGGGTGGCGCTGCCCTGGCTGCGTGCGGCTTGCTCACGGCTGATGAGGTGTCTTTCGACGAGAACTTGCTTTTGCACGGAGTCGAGCTCGGATAGCTCCTTGGAAAAGCCCTTTTTCATTGCGGGCAGTGACTCCACCTCGGGGCGAATTTGCTCCAAAGTCGTGATCCGCTCCTGCTTGCGGGCCCATCCGGGGAAGGGCTCATTGCTGAGGTTGCGGGCGAGGCGGACGCGGCTGGTGAGCACGATGGAGCAGTCCTCGCCATCGGATTCCATCCAGTCTGCCGGATTCTTCAAAAGTGTGCTGAATCGCATCATTGTTCGGCCTTCAGGGTGCGGAGTTCATCTCGGAGGCGAGCGGCTTCTTCGAAATTCTCCATTTCGATGGCGGCAGTGAGTTGCGATTCCATTTCTTCGATTTCCTGTTTTGAGGACCTCGCTGGAACCAAGAGAGAGGGGACCTTGCCCTTGTGGTTGCTGGCCCCGTGCATGTTGCGCAGGGTGGGGGCGATGTCCTGGCGGAAGCTCTGGTAGCACTGCGAGCAGCCCAAGCGGCCGACTTTGCGCAGCTTCTCCAGGGTGAAGCCGCAATTCGGGCATTGATCCAGACTAGGCGTGCCGGAAACGAGTTCTACGGCCTCGGTGCTGAAGTCCGCTTCGAGCTCTTCTTCGAAATCCGGAGTGGTCTCATCGTCGGTATCGTCCGAGGGTTTGCCGAACATTTCGGCTAGGGCGAAACCAGTGGGATCGGTAACTCCCTGATTGTCTGCGCAGGACTGACAATACTTGGTCTTCTTGATCTCCCCGTTGAAGAGTTGGGTCAGGAAAACGGTCGCTGGTGATGAGCAAAGGTCGCACTTCATAGTGTCGAGAAATGATGGACTCGGGATCTGCGCCTGACAACAGGAAAGGGCGCATAAACGCGAAGATTTTTGCCGAGTGGTGACACAAATGGTGACACAGAACCGCGAATTTGTGGAGCCTGGTTCACAGCGCGTGATTGACAGCGCCACAGAATGAGCCATTTTTCTTTTCGTTGAACGGAAGCTCGCCGAGCGCCACCAAAATTGGGATGAACGACTTACAAGAAATACCCTGCCACATCGCGGCAATCATGGACGGTAATGGACGCTGGGCAGCCGAGCGTGGACTGCCACGGCGCGAGGGCCACCGAGCGGGAGCGGAATCCGTGAGGGCTTGTGTCGAGGCTTGTCAGGAGCTTGGGGTCAAGTGGCTTACCCTCTATGCATTTTCTTCGGAGAACTGGAAACGTCCTGCGACTGAGGTCGAGGCACTGATGTTGCTGCTGGATAAATTCTTAAAGGACAAAACGCCAGAGCTAGAAGAGCGTGGGGTGCGGCTCAAGGCGATTGGACGTCTGGATATGTTGCCCAAGCGCACGCGACGTCATTTGGAAAAGACCATCGAGCGAACGGCTGATGCCAAGGGGATGACCTTGGTCCTGGCGCTCTCCTACGGCGGTCGCGAAGAGATTGTTGATGCCTGCAAGCGGATCGCATCGCAGGCAAAGTCCGGTGAGCTTGAGCCGGAAGAGATCGACAACGAGCTCTTCTCCGAGAACCTCTACGGTCCGGATATCCCGGATCCGGATTTATTGATTCGCACGTCGGGCGAAATGCGACTTTCCAATTTCTTGCTGTGGCAGGTCAGTTATAGTGAGTTGGTCATCGTTCCCAAATTCTGGCCCGACTTTGACAAAACCGATCTCCACGACGCCGTCGCCGAATTCACCCGCCGACACCGTCGCTTCGGTAAAGTCTGATTTTTATGTCTTCCGCCAGCACTGACCAACTAAGCTCGGACGCGCCGGGGCAGACTTTGCTCCTGGTTGATGCCGATCTGGATCACCTCGAATGGGCCGCCAAGCAATTGGAGGCGCCGGGGCTTCGAATTCTGAAATGCAGTGCCGCTGATAAGGCCCTCGCGGTGACGCGCAAGACCCACGTCGACCTGGTGATGGCGGATTTGGTGCTCAAGCCTTTCGATGGCAACGAGCTGTTACTGAGATTGCGCGGGGAGAATCCGAATGCCGCCGTCATTTTGACCAGCGCCTTTCCGACGGCGGGTCAGACCATTGAGGCGATGCAGCGTGGCGCACTCGATCTAGTCAGGAAGGAGAGCCTGCCCTTTGAAATCCGCTCATTGATCGAAAATGCCCTGCGCGATCTTGAGTCGCGGAAGGCCGTCAATGATACCGACGAGCCTGCCCCTGAAGACGCCCGTGAGACGATCATTGGAAATTCTCGCGAGATGCAGGAGGTCTTCAAGCTGATTGGTCGAGTGGCTCAGAGCCAGGCGCCTGTTCTGGTGACGGGCGAGAGTGGTTGTGGCAAAGAATTGGTGGCGCGGGCGGTTCACCAATACAGTGACCGACGCAAGCACGATCTCATCGCACTCAACTGCGGCGCTATCCCTGAGAATTTGCTAGAGAGTGAGCTCTTCGGACATGAAAAAGGTTCTTTCACCGGAGCTTCGGCTCGCCGAGCTGGCCGCTTCGAGCAATGCGATGGCGGCACGCTTTTCCTCGATGAAATTGGCGACATGCCTCTGGGGATTCAGGTGAAGTTGCTTCGTGTGTTGCAGGACGGGACCTTTTCTCGGGTTGGCTCGAACGAGACACTTAAATCCGATGTCCGCATCGTAGCCGCAACGAATAAAAGTCTCGCCGAAGAGGTCAAGGCGGGGCGTTTCCGCGAGGACCTCTATTACCGGCTCAATGTGGTCGAAATTCGGATTCCTTCGCTTCGTGAGCGCCCGGGAGACATCCCCTTGCTGGCCGAATTTTTCCTGCGCAAGATCACTCGCAAGCACGGGATGGCGAGGATACGACTTTCCGGTGAAGCGCTTGAGAGCTTGAGCAACTACCGCTGGCCGGGCAATGTTCGAGAGCTTGAGAATACGATGGCGCGAGCCTGTGCGCTGGCGACAACAGACATTCTTTTGGCCGAGGACATCCCGTTGGGTAGCGGGCTCTCGCTCGGTGGTCATGCCGCCTTTAACACTGCGGCGGATTCTCTGGTTCGCGCCGCAAACAATCGCGATGGCGGTCTCGTGCGCCAGCTGATCCAGTGGTCGCGCAGCGAAGGTCTCGAAGACGAAGCCATTGGCGAACGGCTCGGGATCGATCCAAGCCTGGTTAAAAAGCTGTCGCAGTAAGATATGGATCTGGGTGACAGAATGCAAAATGCGCTGCTCAAGCGGTTTTGGAAAAAATTGGTGAATGATCCGCCCAGCTGTCCGAAATGTGCTGCCAAGCTAAAGGTCCCGCAGTCCTTTCCACCCGAGGGGGTGGATTACCAGATTCCTTGCCCAGCCTGTGGCCAGAAATTCGCGCTGGGAGAAGTGGCTCATTCTGATCGGGGAGATTACGGGGTGGAGGCATTCACAGCGGCGGATTTGCAAGAGCCATCTAGCACCAAGATCAAGCACACGGTGCGCGAAGATGGGACACAGATGTGGCTGCTGCCCAAGACCGGAAAGTCGTCGCTTGGTTGTTTTGCCTACCTCTGGTGTGGTTTTGTGCTGATTTTTTCGTGTGTCTGGATTCCCGCCTGGCTCTTTGGTGACGACGCTCAAGGCTTGGAAAGGCTGGTCGCCTTCTTTCCGATCCCATTCATGGCGGTCGGTTGGTGGCTGATGCGCACCCACATTCGCGAGGCCAAGTCGGATCACTTGATCGAGATCGGAGCGGATTCCCTCACCATGACACGACGGACGCGCGGCAAGCTTGGTAACCCCAAGGTCATCCCGCGTGGCGAGGTCGAGTCGGTGGACTTGGCCGTCTTTTACTCCGTCAACTACCAGCCCATTCATGGAGTGGAGGTAAAGTCGAAGGGGGATAAGATTCGTTTCGGAGCCTCGCTGGAGCAGAATGAGAAACGCTGGATCGTAGCGAGCTTGAGAGCCGCTCTTGGGATGAGTTTGGGCGCTGGCGACAGTGCCTATGAGGAGGTGCTGGCTGATCCAAATACCTCGTCCCTAAATGAGCTCGGCGAATACGAATCGAAAAAGCTCAAAATGCGCCGTATTTCTGACCGTTCTTTTCGCGCCAGTCTCAAGGTGAGTGGGGGGTGGGTGATTGCGCTGGTTGGGGTGATCTTTGTCGTGGTTGCGACATTCATGGGCTACCAGTTCTTCACGGAGAGCTCTTTCGACTTTGGTGAGCAGGATGCAATCGAAACGGTCTTCAATCTGATCTTCGGCAGCGTGACCGGAATCATGAGCTTGGGATTTGGGGTGATCGGTGGAGGCCTGGCCTATGCTGGTTACCGGATGTCGAGCCTGAGCCATGATCTCGAGTTCTCCGACGGCGGGATCAGCTGGAAGACCACGCATTTTGGCCGGATGAAGCGCGAGCGGTTCCGACTGGAGCAGATCTCCGATCTTGATTCGAAGCGCTCCGGTCACAGCAACAACGAGCCGCGCTACGAGGTCTCGATCAAGATCGATGGTAAGAAGCGTAAGATCTTGCAGTGGGCGAAACCTGAGGACGCCAGTGCCCTCGAGGCATGGGTCAAGCTCTGGATGCGACTCCAGAAAATCGATTAAAATTCGCGCTGGAATCGCATGAAATCAGGGGATTAGAGACTTTCCGTCATTTTCCGAAAAAAAAGTCTCTCCTCAACTGGGGATCTCGGTTACAACCCGCCTCCAATTTATTGCTCCATGGCAGGAAAACATACCTACAAGGAAGCGGGCGTCGATACCAAGGAAGCTGCGGCTTTGGTTGGTGACATCGGCGCACAAGTTAAGCGCACCCAACAAACTCGCCAGCTCCATCAGGCCTTCGGTCTTTTCGCAGCTAGTTATGATTTGTGCGATTACAACGAACCTGTCATCGTCACTGGTTGTGATGGTGTGGGAACGAAGCTTGAGCTGCTTTTAAAATACGACGAACTCGGCATCGCCGGTAAGGACCTTGTCGCGATGAGCGTCAATGACATCCTCACTACCGGCGGCGATCCTTTACTCTTCCTAGATTACATCGGGATTGCTCGCTTGGATAAGCCGCGCATCACTCGCTTGATTGCAGGGATGGCTGACTACTTGGAACCTTGCGGTTGCATCTTAGCTGGTGGCGAAACGGCCGAAATGCCCGGTGTCGTTCCAGAAGGGATCATCGAGCTGTCGGGCTTCTGTATCGGGTGCAGCGAAAAGTCTGATTTGATTGATCCGAGCTCGATCCGCGAAGGCGATGTTCTTGTTGGATATGAATCCGACGGACCTCACGCCAATGGCTGGAGCTTGCTGCGCCGCTTGCTCGCTTACCACAGCGATGTGCTCAGCGATGAAGAGATCGTAGAACTTCTGGCACCGACCCGACTTTACCACGACGTCGTTGCCGACCTCCGTGAATCAGGCGTCCGCCCTTCAGGAATGGCCCACATCACGGGTGGAGGACTGCCCGAAAATCTTGAGCGCCTGCTCGGGGATAAAGGTGCGGATTTGGTGATCCCGGAATGGGACAACCAGCCGATGCAGAAATTACTTCAATACGTTGATGCTGAGGACAAGTTCCACACTTTCAACATGGGGATCGGCTGGGTAGCAGTCGTTTCTCCTGATGATGTTGATAAGGCTCTTGCAGCTGGCCCTGGCGGTATCGTCCTGGGTAAAGTTCATGCCGAACATGGTGTGAAAGTCAGCATCGCCTAGTCTTGATGATTTTCTTTGAACGAATCGCCCAATAGCCGACCTCATGAGTGACTTCTTAACCCACGAGTGCGGCATCGCCGCCATTCGCCTGCTCAAGCCCCTCGAGTATTTTCAGGATAAATACGGCACCAGTCTCTGGGCCCTCAACAAGCTCTTCCTCCTGATGGAGAAGCAGCATAACCGCGGCCAGGATGGGATCGGGATCGGTTGTGCGAAGTTGAATATGCCCTTGGGGCAGCCCTACATGTTTCGACGTCGGGATGCTCGGCGCGATGCTTTGGCAAGTGTCTTTCGCAAGGAATTCAAGCGTGCCAATAAAATGGCGCGCAAGGGGCAGATCGATCTCGATAATCCAGCAGACGTAAAGGCTAAGCTCGACTTTGGTGGCGAAGTGCTCGTCGGCCATTTGCGCTACGGCACGTCTGGCGAATTTGACGAAGGCTCCTGTCACCCCTACATCCGCCGCACCAACTGGCCGACGCGGACCTTGATGGTCATGGGGAATTTCAACATGACCAACACGCCTGAACTCAACCGCAAGTTGATTGAGCGTGGGCAGCATCCGGTCTTCGGGACGGATACTCAAACGGTCCTTGAGGAGATTGGTTTCCACCTCGACGAGGCGCATACTGACATCTACCGCCGCCTGCGCGACGAAGGCGTCCCCGGTAACAAAACTCAGGAGTTGATCTCGCAAGAGATCGATCTGGCCTCCATCGTTACCGAAGCTGCGAGCAACTGGGACGGTGGCTACGCCATCAGTGGTGTCGTCGGTAATGGCGATTACTTCTTCATGCGCGATCCTCTTGGCATCCGCCCCTGTCACTACTTGCAGACGGATGAATTCATCGCAGTGGCCTCCGAGCGAGTGCCCCTGATGACCGTGTTTGAGCAAAACCGCGACGACGTGCGCGAGCTCGAGCCCGGTGCCTTGATCACGGTCAAGAAGGACGGAACGGTCAGCAAGACGCGCTTTGCGGAAAAATGCGAACCCAAGCCATGCTCCTTCGAGCGCATTTATTTCTCCCGCGGCAACGATCCCGATATCTATCAAGAGCGCAAGGCCATGGGGGCTGCCTTGGTGCCCCAGGTCATGAAGTCTATCGACAATGATCTCGGAAATGCGGTCATTTCCTTCATTCCAAACACTGCCGAAACCGCTTGGTATGGTCTGATGGACGGCTTGCGCTTGCATCGTCGACAAGAAGTGCGTGAGAAGCTTACCGCAGCCATCGCCAATGGTGGGGTGGACGAGGCGTTGCTCGATGAAACCATCATGGGCAACTGGCCACGTGGCGAGAAGATCGCTCACAAGGACATCAAGATGCGCACCTTCATTTCTCAGGAATCCGGGAGAGCGCAGTTGGTTTCGCACGTCTACGACATCACCTATGACGTCGTCGGGCCCAAAGATACTTTAGTTGCCCTCGATGATTCCATCGTGCGCGGCACGACCCTTGAAAAGTCGATCCTTCGGATCCTCGCAAGGACGAACCCCAAGAAGATCGTGATCGCCTCGACGGCACCTCAGATCCGTTACCCTGATTGTTACGGAATTGATATGAGTCAGCTGGGCAAATTCATCGCCTTCCGCGCAGCGGTCTCCCTCATTCGTAAGCACGGAAAGGCCCAGCTTTTCCAAGACGTTTACGATGCTTGTAAAGCAGAGGTGAAGAAAGATCCCAAGGACCAAGAGAACTTGGTCAAGCGCATTTACAAGCCATTCACTGCCGAGGAAGTTTCCGAGGAGATCAGCGAAATTGTATCGCCGACCGATATTGACTGTGAAGTCGATGTTATCTTCCAGACTATCGAGGACCTTCACGGTGCCATTGATGGGCCTGTGGGTGATTGGTATTTCACTGGCGACTACCCCACACCAGGTGGCGCGAATTTGGTGAACCTCGCCTACATTCACTGGTTCGAAGGTCGTGACGGTCGTGCTTACGACACTTTGATCTGAGCATTGCCTCTTGTCGGAGGATGAGCGCTCAGCTTAGTCTCCGAACATGAAGCGTCTCATCGCCTACACTCTCTTGTCGGGCATACTTGGTCTCGGTTTTTGGGTGATTTACCCTGTCCATAACGGCCTCAGCCGTCTGGCGCTTTTGCTGGGGGTGTTCGGCGTGCTTGCGAGTTTGCTAGTCGTGTCATGGAAGCGACAGCCTTGGCGATGGATTTCCATTGGGGTCGTGATGATATTGGCTGCGCCCTTTCTGCTGCCTGGTCGTCACCTGGATGAGGCGAGCTTGCGCGATGACTACATCAGAGCACTCAGGTCCTACGATGGTTCCACCTATTACTGGGGAGGGGAAAAGGCCTCGGGGATAGACTGCTCCGGATTACCTCGCCGAGCCCTACGCGATGCCCTTTTCAGCCAGGGCCTGAAAACGCTCAATGGTCGTGCCATGCGGATGGGGCTCGAGCAATGGTGGTTCGATACGAGCGCCAGTGCCATGCGCAAGGGCTACCGGGGTTTTACCGCGCCACGAAATATCGAAGGCCGAATCGAAAGTCTTTCTACCGAAGGGATCCAGCCCGGAGATTTGGCCGTGACGACAAGTGGCGTCCACGTCCTCGTCTACCTCGGTGACGGCGAATGGATCCAAGCAGATCCATCTGCCAAGAAAGTCAACATTCAACATGGTGGATCCGAGCAAAATGCATGGTTCACCCTCCCAGTCGAAATCCACCACTGGAGCCAACTCCAGTGAGTCTATCTAAGAAATAGAGTAGAAATTAGGCTTACGATCAGACAGAGGGGTAAAAATCCTGCTCGAATGAAGATGGTATCGATGGCTGTCAAGGTTTGATGGCGACGCGTGAGCAGAATCCCAGTGGCGCTCCAAAATACCAAGAAGGCTATCAACAAGAGCTCGGATACTACTCCATAGTCATTGATGAAGACTGAGAGGGCCAGAATCGGGATCTGATAGGCTAACGCAAAAACCATAGCTCGTTTCCAACTTGAGTGAATCTCCGTTTTTTTTGCTCATGGTTGTTGGGTTTGTTGAAAGCCCATACCTGATCACTCTTTGGCCTTAATGACTCTGATCTCCAGCTTGCTGTCGATCTTGGGGTCGTAGGGATACATGAGTGTGACACATTTTTTCACCTGTTCGGCAACTTCTTCGATCGAGAAAGGGTAGCCTTCGGGCTTTTTCGCATTGGTGAGATCGATGATCGCTTCGACATCCTTATTGTTCTCTTTGTAGGTCCCCGAGACTTTTATCCCATAGATCGAGGCAAGATTGATGTCACTGGGGTCTCTCCATGAACCATCCGTAGCGGGGATAAAGGGACTTGAAATGGCGGAGAATAACCACTCTGGAGACGAATAGGCCGTTGCAAAGGGGATGTCCATGATCGTCATCTCAATCTCAGTATCAGAGCCGTGGAGGTAGACGACTTGTTTCACACTGCTTAGCTGTAAACTGGTGGCGGACAGCGGGAGGATCATCAGACAAAGGGTCAAAAGTAGGAGTTTCATAGGTTTTACTTGTTGCTATTTTGAGCTTTTATCACGGTCGCACTCAGTCTGGACGCTTGAACCTATTCTTTTGTCGATAGGGGGCCAATTTCCGGGGATGCCAGTTGCTCCAAGCCATCCTGGATTCGCCCACTCGGTGGGATTGGTATTGGTCATAGGATCCACTGCATCGGCAAGCCGCTCTGGGCTCGGTGCTGGTAGTGGTTCCAGAGGATCCACAGCACACAAGCACAGACCAAACAGTTGTATGGCGGAAAAGATGGCGTGAGCGAGTTTCATGAGTGTCGATTTAAATTGAGGTAGGGGTTAAAAACGCAGAGGAAAGCACTACTCATACTGGGACGGTGTGGTTCGTAGGGAAAATTAAGGGTCTAAAACTGAGTGTCAGATTCGGTTATATTGCGTATAAGTTTTTGGCTAAGGCTTAACTTGGAGGTGCTACTTGTCTGTATCCGTCAAATCCACCCCGATCTCTTCGAATTTTGCAGCGGCGGTGAGGAAGTGCGCGGCGATCCAGTAGACCGTCCAGTCTTCGTGGTAGGTGCCGCGCATTTGGTGAACGTCTTTGATGGGCATTCCTTGGACAAAATTGGTGTGATTGAGTTGTTCTCCTTGGCTGCCTTGCTGGTCGATCATTTGGCCACAGGATCGATACATGACTTCGGCGAGCCTCTTGAGATTATCGCGTTTCGTGTAAATGCCGAGTCGGTAGATCTCGGGCGTGAATAGCACGGCATAGACGTCTAGGTGCATGTTCTGGACCGAGACGGAGGACCAACCGCGACTTTTAAAGGCGTGGTCGGCGAGACGGCCTGGGGGCATGTCGACATCCCAGAGGAAAGTGTAGGTGAGGACGACGTCGCAGGCGTGCTCGGCGGCGATGAGATAAGACTCGTCCTCGGTCATCTCGTAGACTGCTAGGAAGGCTTGGAAAGCTGCCCACGCGCCCTCTTTATCCTCGCAGCGCGCATCCAGAGTGCCGCCCCAATAAGGCTCGCGCATGTCGATGTGGCGTTTGGTATAGTAGTCAGCTGCCTTGATGGCAGCTCTTCGATACAGCGGTTTATCAAACAGGACAGATGCCTTGCACAAGGGCGCGATCAGGAAGGCTTCGTTCGTCGAAGCTGGGGACCAAGCTGCCGCCAACAGCCTTCCGGCGTGAACGTCACACGCGCGCTTGAGGAAGGTCTCCCACTTTGAAGTGTCAGCTCCCGAGCGGCGTCCGAAGCGAACTGCGTTTGCAAAGGAGTCCATGGCTTGTCCTTGAGAAATGGGATCTTGCCGACTCCAAGTGCCGCTTTTCCCATCAACGGCGAGCAGGAAGCCGTCCGCATTGAAGGGGGACCGACTCAAGGTATCGAGGCAAAGTTGAGCCTTCAATCGAACATTGGCTGGGTCAGGTAAACGATCAGCAAGGACTAGCAAGGCGTAGCCTGGAGCCTCGGCCTGACCGGCCCAGCCCATCACATAGAGGTTAGGCTTGTCCGGATACATGGCAAATCCACTACGCTCGGGGGCGGGATGAGACCAGCGGGTCGACGAAAAGTCGAATTTACTCTGAATAATCTCCTCATAGCTCGGCATTCCGTCTGTGGAAAAGGGATTGAAGTAGGCAATTGATGACTTTAGAGCCGTCTGAAATCCGGAACCCTTGCGAGTGACTTCGAAGCCTTCGAGCAAGAAGGTCTTTTCAATAATAGCACCACCGGGAATGTCGAGATAGGCTGGGCCCCACGCTGAAGTGCTGGATTGCCCCGACTTTACGTGACCACGCAGACCGTTGATCGAGACCAATCCACTTTGAAGCGCTAGCTCGGTATAATTTTGATGCGCTGAAATTCCCATGCTCCACCATTGATCCTTTTGAATGGCGTATGGTGTCCGACTTGGCAAACTGTGCAGCGCGATGCCATGACCGAATGCCTTAGTTTCGGGCGCATGCCATTCGAGACTAATAAATGGAGCGGCGAAGCGATGTTCTTCGTAGAATCCTTCATTGCCAGGTCGTCCGTCATAAAGAGGCGCAATGCCTTTCCATCCAGCGCTATTCGAGCGTCGTCCGGATGGATTTCCGTGATACATGACTGCCGGCATCGTCACTCCATCACCGGTGCCTGGTGTATGCCAGCGAACGCTGAGAGTGGCTTGTTTGGCCGCTTGTCCACGCCGTTCCCACCGGCGCACTCCGCGAAGCTGCCCTCCTTCGATCCGGTAGGAATCCCGAATTCTCCAAGTCCCGTGGCTACTCTTTATCTCGCCGGTTAGAATCAGCCAGTCATTTTGCAGAGCGGCATTTGTGGCATGCCCGTGAGCCCAGAGCTCGGGCCAAGAGTCTTTCCAACCGATGCCAATACTCCATAGACCTTCTTTTGGCGAGTGGAGGAGTATTTTTCCTTTGTGCTGAAGAGCCAAGCCGAGCCCTTTATCGTGCTCGACGACCAGCAGTTCCTTGTCCTCCCAAGTGAGCCGGAGATTATTCGCTGACGTTTCCTTAGCTGCTAGGCTGATCTGTGAAGCAAGCACCCAGAAGATCACACTTCGAAGTAACTTCAAGTATTGCCAGGATGGAGGGAGGTATTGATTTAAAAGCATCATATTCGACTAAATAGGCATCGAGAAGGATCATACTTTGATAGGTGGCTGGCAATGTTTCTTTATCGAGTGGGCCGCAACATGAATGGAGGCCAACTTAGATGCCGTCAAAGAGGCCTTCTAAAAGATCAAAGGCAACGGTGACCAATCCGTCCGCTGTGGCGTCCAGAAAGTAATTCTGAGACTGGGCTCGCGAGCTTTGAATCTTGGTGTTTCCTTTTTGCTTTTGAGCGAGCTCCTCGAGCTCACCCCGATCCATCCATACCGAGTTTGATTCTTTGCAATAGTCTAAGTTGACGCCTTGATACACGAAGTGCTTCATCGGTTTGTTGGAGAATGGGGAGAGCAAATCCGTTTTTGTTTCGACGAGAGTGGCACCTTGGTGGCTAGGCTTAATTTTCGAAAGGGGGATGCCTTTTAATTTTGGGCCAGCCAGTCCGATGAAGAGCCCACGGCAGGCCGGGCAAAGCCTGAGATTCTTCTTCTCGACTGTCTTTTCGACTAGAGTGTTTTGATCTCTCGGGCATTTCATGTCTTTTCTTGCGGCTGGCGGCTCAGTTGGTAGTTAGGGAGATGGCTTTTTTAAGATGGTTCGGGCTGGTGCTCGCTTGCGTTGGGATTTCCTTGGCGGGGAATGTGTCGGTTAAGGCGGTAACGTATAACATTCGATATGATGCTGGCAATGATCGGGGAACGAGGGACTGGGATCAGCGCAAAGGAAAGGTGGTAAATTACCTTTTGGAGAGTGGGGCCACGGTCATTGGGTTGCAGGAGGCTTTGAAACATCAATTGGATGATGTGAAAGGTGCCATGGAGGGCTACGGGCGGATCGGTGTGGGGCGGTCTGATGGCAAGGCGGGTGGGGAATTTTCCCCGATCTTGTTCAAGGAATCAGTTTGGAAATTGGATACTGAAGAGTCGGGGACATTCTGGTTGTCCGAGACCCCGGAGAAGGCGGGTAGCAAATCTTGGGGCACGAGTGTGACTCGTATTTGCACTTGGGCACGGCTGATTCACCGAGAGAGTGGGGTAGCGATCTACGTCTTCAATAGCCACTGGGATCATCGCAGTGCTGAGGCCCGCAAGGGTTCTGCTGGGTTGATCTTGAAACGGATTAAGCAACGCAAACAGGCCGATGAGCCCGCGATTCTGATGGGGGATCTGAATGCGACGACTGATAGTCCGGAACTGAAGGTTTTGCTGAATTCGGGCCTGTTGAGCGACCCGGGTAAGGAGCAGTTCAGCACTTTCAATCGCTGGAAAGCCGAGCGGCTGCCAGGCAAACGCATCGATCATGTCCTAGTCACTGCAGGCTGGAAAGACACCAAGGCCATGGTTCAAGCAAATGGAAACCCAGCCGCCTCAGATCACCATCCGGTGGTCTTCGAGGGGAAATTGGTGTCGGTTCAAGAGACTGACAAGTAGGATGAGAGAACTCAAATATTACTACCTTGGGCGTCTTTGTTGGCGCGGTTTTTGAGGTCCTCGGCGGACATGATGATGTCCTTGTAGGTGCCGCCCGCAGGGATCATTGGGTAGACGTTTTCCTCAAAGGTGACGATGATGTCGAGCAGGTAAGGTTCCTGCGGGTCTGCAAGCATTCGCTCGATGGCGGCGGGGAGCTCGGATGGATCCATGACGCGCTCGGCCTTGACTCGGTAGCCTTTGCTGATGGCGAGAAAGTCGGGGTAGATGTCATCTTCATCCGGCTTCTTGACGGCCATGGGATCAGCGAGTGATGAGCCACTGCGGTGGCCCTCGTAGATCATGTCCTGCCATTGGCGCACCATGCCTAGCCATTGGTTATTGATGCACACGGTCTTCACGCCGATGCCGTATCGGTGGCAGGTGCTGAGCTCGTGAATGGTCATGTTGAGTGAGCCATCGCCATCGATATCGATGACCTGACGATCAGGGCAGGCGACTTTGGCTCCGATTGCCGCAGGGAGGCCGTAGCCCATGGTGCCAAATCCGCTGGAACTCAAGAACGAACGGGTTTGCTTAACGTCGTAGTGCTGCATGCCCCACATTTGGTGCTGGCCGACCCCCAGTGAGACGATGGCCTGTCCATCGGTAGCGTCCGAGAGCGCGCGGATCGCTAATTGCGGGCTGATGCCCTCGGATTCAGGGACCTCGAAGGGATAAGCGCTGCGCAGATCGGAGACAGTCTTGCGCCAGTCGGCGTAGTCACCGGGACTGGCGACTTCAAGCAGCTGTTCGAGGGCCTGGCCGAGGTCGGCGCAGACGGGGAGAGTGACTGGCTTGTTCTTATTGAGCTCTTTGCGATCAATATCAATGTGGATGATCTTGCCGTGCTTGATGAATTCGTCGACCTTCCCGGTGACGCGGTCATCGAATCGCACGCCGACGGCGATGACCAGATCGGCCTCGTTAATGGCAACGTTGGCGTATTTCGAGCCGTGCATGCCGAGGATGCCAAGTGCCAAGTCGTGACCTGGAGGGAAGGCTCCGAGGCCCATGATGGTATTGGTCACGGGGATGCCGAGCTTCTCGGCGACGGCGAGAAGTGATTCGGTAGAATCCGAGCTGACCACCCCACCACCGACGTAAAAGATCGGACGAGAGGCCTCTTTGATCAAACGGCAAACTTCTTCCAACTGGGTCGCATGGATGCCGCCGACTTCGGTCTCGGGCTGGTGGATGACTGCGGGGATGCGCGGGGGGGTGTAGTTGCCCTCCGGATCTCGCGGATAGTGCTGCTGGATGTCCTTGGGGATATCGATCAGCACGGGGCCGGGACGCTGGCCACCCGAGAGGGCGAAGGCTGCGCGAACGATCTCGGGGATCTTGACGACGCGGTCGACGAGAAAGGCGCGCTTGGTGATGGGCTGGCAGATGCCGACGATGTCGACTTCCTGGAAGGCATTTTTGCCGAGAAGGTGAGAGGGGACGTTGCCGGTAATGGCGACGATGGGAACGGAATCCGAATTGGCATCAGCGATACCAGTAACTAAGTTGGTGGCTCCTGGCCCCGAGGTTGCGAGGCAGACGCCGACTTTGCCGGAGGCGCGGGCGTAGCCCTCAGCAGCGTGGGCAGCGCCTTGCTCGTGCTCGACGCGCACGATCTCAATATTGTAGTCGGGAAGGACATCGAAGATTTCCAAATTCGCCCCGCCGGGGTATCCGAAAATGACTTCGACACCCTCCGCCACGAGGGCTTCGGCAAGAAGTTGCGCGCCGCGCTTGGCCGTCGCACGGTCGGATTCACGGAGATCCTTGAGGCTTCCTCCAGTGATGGTGGCGGTGTCGCCGTAGGTTACACGGTCGAGCTGGAAATTCGATTGGGTCACGGGCATAGAAGACCCGCCCAACTCAGAAAAGTCAAAAGCAGAAAGACGAATTGAACGAGATTGCGCCGCTCAGGGGGTCTTTTGCAGTTCGATACGCTTGCGCTTGAGGCATATGATGGCGCTGAAGCCGTCCTTATCGCGAGTGAGCCCGACGAGTGCCGAGCCACCATCACCAGGGTGCCAGACGCGGTAGAGCATCGAAGCGCCGACGGGAAGTTGATTGGCCTTGGGCGCTTGCCCCGACTGAGCTGCTTTGCCGTGAATCTTATCGAGTTCTTTGCTGGCCTCCTCCACCAAGCCGATCGCCGAATTGATGCTAGCCTTCGAGTCGGTGCGGAGCTGGATCTCGGTGAGGGAATCGTTCTCAAAGGTGAAAAACAGCTTCAGGCGCTGACCATCGAGAGTGCGAGTGGTCTTGAAAACTCCATTAATGCCGGTGCGCCCGAGCAGTGTCTCGGGGAGGTCGGTATCAGCGAGCTCGCTTTTCATCAGCTTGTTCTGCACCGCTGTGTAGCCGTCGCCAAATTCGATATCGCCGAAGACGCCAGCTTGAGAGCTAAGAGTCAGCCCGAAGGAGCAGCTGAGTAGAAAAAGAAAGAGTGCCCGCATGTGCTCGAAAATGCCCTAAATTTGCCTTCGGTCAAGGAGATGAGCTTTCAGTGGGTCCTGTGCTGACAGATGGGCGATGCCGATGGCAAGGGCATCGGCGGCATCGTGAGAGGGCGTTTCCTGCAAAGATAGGAGTGCCCGGACCATAAAGGCGACCTGATCTTTGTCGGCATTTCCACGACCGACGACGGCTTGTTTGACGCGTTTTGGGGCGTATTCGAAGATTGGTAGCGCATTTTGCCCGGCGGCAATCATCGCGGCGGCGCGGGCGGCACCCATGCTGATAGCGGTGCGATGGCTCTGGACATAAATGATGCCCTCCACTGCCATTTCATCGGGCTCCCAGCGCTTGATCTGATTGAGCAAGCCCTGGCAGATCGCGGCGAGGCAGGCACTCTGCATGGGCTTGCGCCCGAGACTAATGACTCCGTATTCGAGAGCCTTGATCGAATTCCCTTCACCCTCGAGCACGGCAAATCCGGTATTGCGGACGGCGGGATCGATGGCGAGGACGCGCATGCAGCGAGAGAGCGATGGAATTTAACGGCGGCGACGGCGTGGCTTGCCACCTCCGCGCTTTTTACGCTGATAGCCGCCACCACTGTCGAGAAGAGCGGTGTAGATGTAGTCGAAGTTATCCAACTTACGGCGCTCGATTTTTTTGTCGATGAAGCGTTCGATCGAATCAGCAAAATCGGTTTCGTCAGCAGAGAGAAGAGTAAAGGCATCACCCTCGGATTCCGCACGACCAGTTCGGCCGATGCGGTGGACGTAGTCTTCCGAGTTCTCAGGGACGCGGTAGTTGATGACGTGAGTGACCCCCGAAATGTCGATCCCTCGTGCGGCGACGTCGGTCGCGACCAGCACGTCGTAGTCGCCACTTTTGAAGCCCTTCAGGGCATCCATCCGATCGCGCTGGGCGATGTCGGAGTGCATGGTGGTGACTTTCTCGTGTCCGCGTTGCTTGAGCAGCTGGGTCAGGCTGTCGGCTTCCTTACGGGTCCTGGTGAAGATCATGACTGACTTGTAGTCGGTCTGGTCGAGGAGGGCGATGAGGAGGTCATCGCGCTGGTCGATTGAGACGGGGTAAAAGGCGTGGCTCACCGTTGCGGCGACCTCGCGCCGTGCGATCTCGACTTTGCCCGGATCCTTCAAGCACCAGTTGGCGAAGGTCTCGATCGCGGGGGGCATGGTGGCCGAGAAGAAGAGCGTCTGACGATTGTCCCAAGGGCAGAGGTTGACGATCTTGCGGACGATGGGAAGGAACCCCATGTCGAGCATGCGGTCGACCTCATCCAAGATGAGAGTCTTGATTTCACCAAAGCGCATGGTGCCGCGGTAGAAGCTATCAACGAGGCGGCCAGGGGTCGCGACGACGATATCAGCCACTTCAAGGTCCTTGGTCTGCTTGCCATAGCCGACACCACCGTAGAGCAGGGCGACTTTGCAGCCAGTGTGTTTGCCGTATTCGATGAATTGTTCAGCGACCTGATCGGCGAGCTCACGGGTCGGCTCAAGAACGAGGATCTGTGGTTTACCGAGGGGCTTGATACGGGAAAGTGATGGCAGAGCGAAAGCGGCGGTCTTGCCGGTGCCGGTTTGAGAGGCTCCAATCAGATCTTTGCCTTCAAGAATCTGAGGGATTGCCTGGCTCTGAATAGGGGTCGGGTTGGTGTAGCCGCATTCGGTCACCGCTTGTTGGACTGGTTCTGAAAGTCCAAGTTCCTTAAAAGTCATGGCGGACAGGACACGTTAATATGCGGAAATGTCAATGATTTACCAGATCCGACCGAGCACGCATTAATGATGTCCAGCCGACTTGACCAAGTGAAAGCCCGTGCTTTGTTGGAACATGGGCGACCGATTCAGAGATTTGAGTGAAGACTTCAAGGACCGAGTGATTCGCATGGCGTGGGAGGACAGGACGACTTTTGATGAGATTGAGCGAAAGACAGGACTTAGTGAGGCGAAAGTGATCGAACTCATGCGCAAGAGCCTCAAGCGCTCAAGTTTCCGTATGTGGAGGAAGCGGGTCAGCGGGAGGACGACCAAGCACGAAGGGAAATTCCGCCAGGAAAGGCGCGAACTAAAGAGATCTTCTGGCGCCCGATATTGGATGAATGAGAGTCTCTGAATGAAAATATTAGATTTTCTACGCATGGGATAATCCAAGGGCTTGACTGAGTCCTTTGGCTGGGTCAAAGCACCGCCATGGCACGCAAGTCAATTTCACAAGAGACCAGAGACCTCGTGGTTGAGCTCTCCAATCAAGGTCAGAAAACCATCAAGGAAATCGCTGAGCAGGCAGGAATTTCCGTTCCTTCCGTCAGTAACATTCGCAAGAGCGCGGGGCTTTCCCGCTCACGCACTTCAAAGTCAGGCGCTGGCACCAACAGTGGTCCTGTCGAAAAAACCATCGCTGAACCTCAGAGCCATCGCGCTCTTGAGCAAGCCGTCACCAAATTGATCTACGGTCACATCAAGGCGGTCAAGTCACCCCATGATGGTGTCGATGTTCAAGTTAGCATCCGTGTCGGTGATCAAACATTCAACAGCCTTGATGAGCTGATCGATGCTGCGGCCCAAGCCAAGAAGGATGCAGAGCTCGCCGCTAAAGAGGCTGAGCTACTCGCTCAACTTGATGAAGTTCGCGCTCAGCGCACCAAGGGCTAAGGGCCAACTGGCAGTAGATTCCTTATCATCCCAGCTCCTGGCTTTCAGGGGCTGGGATTTTTTATTATCCAAGAGCTCGGTCAAAAGAGTTTCCGCACTCAGGTGAAAGTGGTATTTATGGTCTCATGATGGAATCTCGTTATCATTCATTTTCCA
>CAXIBU010000008.1:0-30813 GCA_964021555.1 uncultured Verrucomicrobiales bacterium
CATGTCTACAATCTCAGGAATCATTGTCTCTCTCACCGTCGCTGATGGAAATGCGGCACTCGACTTTTATCAACGGGCCTTCGACGCTGAAATCGAGCTTCGAATGGAGTCCCCTGACGGCGGAGTCATGCACGCTGAGTTCAAGCTTGGCTCTGTGACCATCATGCTCTCCGAGGCCGCGGAAGAATATCAAGCCGCCCCGATCCCTCCGGGCACGCTCTCCTCAAACTTACTCTCACTCGGCGTCAGTGACTGCGACGCCATCACCGAGCAAGCCCGCCAAGCTGGAGCAAAAGTGCTGCGCGAACCCGCAGATGAGGAATGGGGCGCCAGAGCTTCAGTCATTGCGGATCCTTTTGGTTATCGTTGGGGACTCGTCCAAGAATTCGATTCGAAAGACGCCGAGGCGGTCATTGAAGACGCCAAGCAGATCCTCGCTGAAACCGGTGGCCACTGAGCCCACGAAAATTCATTTCGAACGACACCCCAAGCTCTCATGAAACGCGTCCTTTTTGCTCTATCGAGTCTTCTACTCCTGACCTTATCCGCAGCGGCAAAGCCGAACATCCTTTGGGTTTATGTCGATGACATGAATGACTGGTTCTCCTGCTACGGCGAGACCTTGATTGAAACACCGAATTTGGATGCGCTCGCGGCAAAAGGCGTGCGCTTCACTCGCGCCTACGCGCCCGCACCTGTTTGTTCGGCAACCCGTTCAGCAGTCATGACCGGTTGCATGCAGACGACTGGTGGATTCCACAATCATCGAACGGAGATTAAAAAGGACTTGCCCGAGGGCTTCGTGACCATCCCCCAGCTCTTTCGTGAAGCCGGTTATAGCACCTTTAACAACCGCAAGACCGACTACAATTTCAAGTTCGACCCAGCAGAGCTCTACAGCCCGGAATTGGCCAAAATCGTCAAAACCAATTCTTACGAATGGATGAGCCAACTCAAGGACATGCCCTTCTTCGGTCAATTGCAATTTTGGGGAGGTAAAGTCGGCGGTGAGGCTGGCGGTAAGTTTCCGGCGAAGAGTCGCGTCGACCAAGCCAAAGTCGCGGTTCCTCCTCAATACCCAGACACACCCGTATTCCGAAATGCGATCGCTCGTCACCTCGAGCAGACCAAACTAATGGATGAAGAACTGGGCAAGCTCGTGAGCGCCCTGAAAGAGCACGGACTATGGGACAATACCATCATCTTTTTCTTCACCGATCATGGCTATCAATTGCCGCGCGCCAAGCAGTTCTTGTTTGAAGAAGGGGTTCGTGTGCCCCTGGTCGTCGCGAACTTGCCAGAAAGGAAAGCCGAAGTCCGCAGTGATCTCGTCAACCTGATCGACCTTGGTCCGTCCAGCCTGCAGTTATGTGATATTAAGGTTCCCGACTACATGGAAGGGCGCGCAGTATTAGCCAAAGACTACCAAGCACGTGATTACACAGTCGTTGCTAGAGATCGCCTCGATTATACGATCGATCGGATCCGCGCGGTCATTTCACCTCGGTTCAAATACATCAAGAATTTCCACCCCGAGCGTCCGCTTACTTCCCCTAACTATCGTGACGGCTACGCGAGTTTTAAGGAGCTGCACAAGCTGCACCAGGCTGGAGAGCTCACGCCCCTGCAAGAGCAGATTTTCTTCGAACCTAAGCCAGAAGAGGAACTCTACGACCTAAAGGCAGACCCCAACGAACTGAAGAACCTCGCCAAGGACCCCGCCCACGCTGAGACTTTAGCCCAGCACCGCCAATGGCTTGCTAAATGGATCAAAGAAACCGGAGACCTCGGGCAAAAACCCGAATCTGACGAAGAGCTGAAGGCTCAGTTGAAGCGCTGGAAAAAACGCGCCGTCGCCCCCGAATTCGACCGGGTCCGGTAACTTTGTGAATCGTTAGTCTTCGACAATGACCCGGTAGAAGCGAGTCGGTTCAGACGGGTCTCGCAGGAACTGGGTGGTCACCTCTTGTTGTGAGCCGAATCGGTTCAGTGCTTGATCGATCAATGGGACAACGGGCACCCAGCGCTCGCTATGAAGATCTGAACTCGTCTCGTAGCGATAGTTTTTGCCATCGGAAAGGCGCTCGTAACTCAGCTCAAATCGAGTTTCTCCCAGTTGCCCAACCCGAATCAAAGCACCAGGCGTATTCAGAGGGAGGCATACGGTCGCTGGGACGAAACTCTCAGTCCCACCACTAATTCCATAACTTAATGAATCGATCACGCTTGGGCCGCTGCCAAGCAGCAGGCTCAAAGGTGCTCCTGCAAAGTCTGCGGAAACCAGTCCGTTAGCAGGATTGTAGGTCACTTCAATCTCGGTGAATTCTGGAGCAGAAGCGGAGTAGGGAATGCTCGCTCTTTGCCCGCCATAAGTAATCGTAAATTCGTCGCCAGCGGTATTGATTACAACGTGAGCAGCGGGATCACTCCCGGCACCAAAGCTGAACGAGGTGCCACGATTCAAGGACAGTTTGAAGCCAAGCTCCCCACTGAGATCTTGAATCATCGGCACGCTGACATAGCCACTTCCGCTCAAGTTGAAACCGCTACCAGAGTGCGAGACCGTGACACCTGAACGGACGGGGAACTCGTCGGTTGGTCGGAAGAAGCGTGATAGCTCGGCAGGCTCGTGTGAGGCATCCATCAACCGTTCCAGCTCCTCAACGATTGATGGATTTTGGCTAGCAATATTAGTCGATTCCGCGGGATCATTAGCGAGATCGAAGAGTTCCAATAGCCGCACAGCCCCTGTGTTTTTATCAATCACGCGATGGAGTTTCCAATCCCCGTGACGAACCGCGCGACTCCACCCCCCACTTGAAGAAAATTCCCAGTAGAAGGTGTCACGTGGAATCTGCTCGTCAGGCCTACCTAGCAAAGTCGGGAGAATGGAGCGCCCTGTGGTATCGGCCGCGTATCGGGTTTCAGTCAACTCGGCAATGGTCGCCATCAGGTCGTCATGGTGCCCCACAAGGCCACTGACTTGACCGGCAGGCACTTTGCCTGGCCACCACGCAATGAAGGGCTCGCGGATACCGCCTTCGTAAATATTCGTTTTGCCGCCACGAAGGCCACCTGTGGAGCCGAAGAAGTTTCGATCAACTTCATTCTGACCCCATGGGCCGTTGTCTGAGGTGAAAAGGATCAGCGTGTCCTCGGCCAGTCCGAGCGTCTCCAACTGATCCACGATGCGCCCAATGTCGCGATCCATGGCAGAGATCATCGCAGCGTATTCGTGGCGTTTGTCGTCTGTCGGTGAATAGTTGCCAGACCCCGGATGCGAGATCGGAGCGCCAAATGGGCGCAACCCCGTGGCGGGATCAATCGGGTAAAATTCATCGACCGAAGTGCGGCCGGCATTGCCTCCACGATCATTTTCAAAGACCAGACCGTCTGCATCCGTCAAGTCGTCGATATGCCCCGGTGCCTGCACTGATACGTGGGGAATAGGGTAGGCGAGATACATGAAAAATGCCTCATCCGAGTGTGCTTGGATCCAGTCCATTGCTTCCTTGGTCTGGAGGTCGTGAGAGTGAACGTTGCCATTGTTGGCCTTGCTACCCAAGCTCAAGGATTTGTCATTGAATCCCGTCTCATTACTCGCTCCTGGCACTTCCAAGGTCCCCCCGTTCGCACTTGCCAGTGAAGGGCTGAGATAGACTCGTTCGTTGTTTCGCCATTGATAGGAAGGATAATAGTGGTGAGCTTGCACCTGACCGAGGTAGCCGAAAAAGTGATCGAATCCCTGTTCGTTGGGGTGGCCTGTGGTTCCGGGTCCTCCCATCCCCCATTTGCCAATTGCTGAAGTTGCGTAGCCGGCCTGCTTGAGCATCGTGGCAATCGTTTCCGTGCCCGGCTTGAGTGGGGTTTGATAGCCATTACCCACTTCGCCATTATTGCGGATGTAGGCACGGCCCGCATGCTTACCAGTCATGAGCATCGCGCGGGTCGGGGCGCAGACGGCAGACCCACAATAAAAGTCGGTGAAGATCATGCCTTCATCAGCCATCTGCTTGAGCCGTGGCGTTACAATCTTATCCTGCCCATAAGCCTCCAGCTCACCGTAGCCCAGATCATCAGCTAGAATTAAGATGACATTGGGCAATTCTGGAAATGAATTGGCATCCAACGGATCGAATCCTCGGAAGACCTCAGCTCCATCAGCAATTCGATCACCGTCCGTATTCTTATTTAGCGGGTCCGTTCCTGTATCAGTCCTGGAAACGAAAATGCCGGTATTCGTTTCGACCAAGTCACTTAAACCATCCTTGTCGGTATCCGAACTCAAAGGATCTAGCCCCGCAGTCACTTCCGCACCATCGAAGATCCCATCTCCGTCGCTGTCCTGGACCTTTGGAAGTGTCCCCGCAAGAAATTCATCCAGGTCGCTGAGCCCGTCATTGTCGAAGTCTTGAGTCCCGTCCCTATCCAAGGTCTGGAAATTCAGGTCTTCCCAGATGTCATCCATGGAATCGTTATCGGAGTCAGTCACCAGGAGCTCCACAACCGCCACCCCCTCGACAAGCGTGAGCGTAAGGTTCTCACCCAACACCGCAGGCGCTCCATCCACTGAGATTTTACTCAAATGTTCACTCGTGACACTTTGCACGGTTTCACCGGTGAAATTCAATTTCGCGTTACTTGGCGTCACGAAATTCACCGTCGAATTGTTCAGCGGATTGCCTGCCCCACTCAAAGTCATCTCCCCCGTGCCAGTCAAAGTCACACTGACCTGGGCCAAGAAGGTCGCAGTGAGCGATCCCCCACCAATCGACACAGACGAATTTGCCGAAGTCAGCGAATTGACTCCGCCTGAGCTGAGCGTCAGATCACCTCCGAGGATGCTCAACGAAGAACCATCAAGACCAAGCCCTGAGAGAGTCAAATCCGGCCCGTCATAGGTAAGATTGGCAAAAATGCCGTTGCTTGGGTCCAAGGTGTCGGGGTCGGCGGGCTGGGTTCCGTCAGTATTAGGATCTTGATCCCAATTCGCCTCATTGAAGAAATTATCGTCCGCTGCCGCTCCAGTCCAAACGAGGTCCTTCCGACCTGCCGGCGGCGACCCGGCCACGTTGAATAAGTCGAGAACCTCTTGAGCGCTCAGCGCTTGATCAAAAATTAGCACCTCATCCAGAGAACCCAGAAAACCACTGGTGGGAATCGCATGCATGTTATTACCGAACACCAAACGCCCATTACCGGTATTGTGTGTGGTATCGATCACAGACGCATTCGCCGGCAGCCCCGACACCTCAGCCCCGTCAACATAGAGCCTGAGGTCGCCCAGTTCTGCGAGATCGTCGCCATCACGATCAGTCAAAGTCACCGCCACGTGGTGCCATTCACCATCTTCCAAATTAACGCCATTCGCCGTGCCCTCGATTCCATCACCCTCAATCTCCACCCGAAGATTGCCGCCAATGGTGCGGATACTGAACCGTTGCCCGTTGCTATTAGCCCCGTAGCTCATCAAAAATCCCGAGTGCGGCTGAGCCCCTGCCGAGCGCATCCAAAAGGCAAAACTCCGATCTGCCCCACCCGAGGGAGGCACAAATGCAGAAATCAGGTGCGGATCATTGCCCGCGCCAGAGCTATCAAAGTAGACCAGCCCCCCTTCCGCCGGGCTCGCAGCGATACTCGTATTATTGAAAGGCCGGGTAAACTGACCCCAGAGAGCTCCGTCAAATCCACCTGAAACCGACTCAAGGGCAGCGTTGAGCCCATTGTTCGCAGAGGAACTAGTCGGCATCTCCGGGTTATCAAATGACCACTGGGCCACCGGATCCGCGGCACTAGCGCCCCCGCTGATCAGAGCACCAACAAGGCCCGCACGAGTCATCTGATTGATCTTCTTCATGAGAATTTTTGTG
Source organism: uncultured Verrucomicrobiales bacterium (assembly GCA_964021555.1). Classification (GTDB taxonomy): domain Bacteria; phylum Verrucomicrobiota; class Verrucomicrobiia; order Verrucomicrobiales; family Akkermansiaceae; genus CAXIBU01. The sequence goes on from CAXIBU010000008.1 coordinate 5,871, forward strand.
GAGTATTTCACCCACCATGTCCACATTTATCTTATTGCGCAGGACTAACGGGAGGCCTAATTCAACAAAGGGTCTATCAGGCCTTGGAAAGACTAAATCCCCAAGGTAGCTTTGCCGATGTTCAAATGGTCGGCACTTTTGCCCATTCTATTCGCCTTCTTGACAATATCGGTGCACTCAGCCGAGGAGGAGACAAATTCCGCCCGCCTGAGTGAGACGCTAAGCAGTGCTTTCCGGCACCCGAGTTTTAACGGCGATATCCTTCTCTACAACGCCCTTTGCTTGCCCTTGACCTCTGAGGAATGGGAGGAAATGAAAGTCTCAATTGAAAAGATACCAGCCGACAGCACTTTCACCCGAAACATGACCCGCGAACAGCTCATTGCTGAATTTGCTCTGGCGGCAGGCGACCAAGAAACTGCGAAGCGGGTCACCCTGAAAAACTTCACCAAACAACGCCGATTCTGGATCAGTCGACTTGCTTGGGAACTGCAGGACAAAACTCTATTGAAATCTGCCTGTCCTGAGACTTTAGACCAATATCACCTACACCGACAGATTAGCCTAGTTCGAATCCGTCATGGAGCGGAAAAGGTCGAGGACTTTATCAAAGCACTCGAGGGGCAAGGATTAGACCTTAGCTCAGTGCGCTTGAGTTTGGTTCCAGACAGCAGCTACATCGATGCCTACATCAACTCACTACCCGAAGACCAACCGGGACTGCGCTTCCATACTTATCAGCAACTAAGGGGCACCAAAGCCGCCATCGAATTTGCAAAAACACTGGAGCCCTCGCAAATCGCTACTTTCAACTCAGCACAAACAGCCTCACTATGGGATACGGATGCTAAGTTTCTAAAAGATCCTGAGGCCAGCCGAGCCCTGTGGGTTCAAATCGTTGAAAATTGGCCAGAATCCCGGGATTTTCTCAATGAGACAGCTAAGTCAGCGAACCGATACAGCCCGGTCGCCGATGCGACATTTCGCGACTGGGTCGACATCGACTCTGCGACTCTGTTTGAAATGCTAAAATCATGCCCCGCGTTTGAGTGGCTCGACCAGGCTCACCTTCTTTCATTTCTCCGGAAGGGTATCGACGACCCCTCTTTGCACGCTTTACTGATCCGCAAGGCAACAGTCAAACTAACCTACCAAACGTCCAGCAGAAAACCCTTGGGGGCCCTTCGTAGGTGGTTAAAACAAAATGAGGAGCAAGCCGCAGGAAGTCTAGCCTGGGACACGGTTAATACCACTGCCGCAAGCATTCGTGATTTGTCCCATGAAAGGCAACGTGAGTTTGTTGACTCTAACCCAGTCCTTAAAGAACTTCCCACCCATCTCCGACTATTGATTCATTTCCTCACGGATGACAGTCAGCGAGTTTCAGAATTTGGAAAAAAGGCAGTCATTGGAGCCAACAATGCGAATGCATTTGCCGAGTTTCTTGAACGAATCCTTCCCTTCTTGGAAAGATCTACCTCCGGAAATAATGGATATGGCATCACGCTCGATGTCATAGAACCTCACTTCGCTCGCCTCGTGGCCCTATCACCCGAAAAATACGAGCCACTAAGGCGAAGTTATGCCACTAGATTCTTGGATCCCAGTTTCGGTCTAATTGACAAACCACGCAAGACAGCACCAGAGAAGGCTGCCCGCCTTACAGGAGTTCGCCATTTTCGTAGTTTTCTCGCATCGGCCATTTTGTTCGACCTGAAACCAGCCAATCCCGTCAATGACTTGAGACTCGACAACCACAACACGTTGGAGACTGCCCTCCGGGCCTCTCGTTCAGGCCGGGCCAACAAGTTCTTGAGCCAATTCGATGAACTAATGTCTAGGGAAACCTCGAATCGATTGGCCGTCGCCATCTGGAGATATCAGCAGTTTTCTTGCAAATTGGATGAGTCACCCGAACGCTGTCGTGAAGCCATTAATTCGATCACCAATCCTTCTGTAGCTCGCGTGAAACTAGAACTACGGCTTCGTCTTGAAGTCCACGCACCCGAAGCCCAGCTACCCAAGAACATCGAAGACGTTACCGCTCTCGCCTTTCCTCATGAGCTGCTCCGACTTGCTAATCAAATCACAACCCTAAGCAGTCGAACTGGTAACCCCTCATTGCGCGCACGCTTTAAACAAGTCTCAGATTCATTATACGAAAGAAATAGAGCTCTTGATAATTTTGACAAAGTCAACATGTCCACCTTTAGAAAACCACCAATCGATGTGGTTGTCGCAGAAGCCTATCTCGATTCCTGTTTGGTTGCGACCAAACTCTCCCCTTGGGCAGCGACCATGTTAAAAAAGGAGGATCTAGCACCCTACCTCCGTTCGATGAACGAAGCGAAAAAGTTGCGCGATTGGGTTCGCAAGCGCGCGAAACCTGAAAAAAATCTCAGCCCTAGAGAACGAATTGACCACTACCTATTTCTCGATACTTGTTCGGGCCATGACCTCCCCGACGAAGCAATTCCAGTGGAACTGAACGGAACCCCAATCCCTGAATCATTCGCCTATCGGGACTTTCTTTATGACGGCTATCGCTACCAATACGAGCATGATGGTATCATCGCCATACTAATGACTCAATTACCTGAAGAACCTGCATGGGTGTCTAATCGTTTCAATTCAGACGAGTTTCAAGAACTGTTCTTCGAGGACCATGACATAAAACTTCTACCGGTCGCCAATCAATTGCTTAATCTAGGACTCCCCTTCCACCAAGGGCTCCAGTCGATGCTATCCCGCAGCGACAAGCTAAGTGATGCCGCACGGAAAAAATTCGCTGAAACTTTTATAACTTGGGTCGATCAGGGGCTCATCAAAATGGCCGCCTATTCGAGCTCTAGCTACCCGCTCAACGCCCAACTTGCCGAGTTGATCAAAACAGCTCAGCAAAAAGTAGTGATTTACGAAAGCTTCATCGAGTGGGCTAACGCCCATCTTGAAGCCAAACAGCAAAAAGGCCAAGTTTACCTTCATGACATCGCGAGGTATCTCATCACCTTCGAACAACTCTACGGCCCTGACTGGCGGCTATTGGTTGCGAGGGAAAGTTCACTGCATCGATACATCTGCCTCATCGATCTTTCTGAAAATCCGGGACCCGATACATTAAAAGCCGTTCATAAAGAATGGGAATCCGAAGAATCCCTCGAAGCCGATCCATTAGCCATGCTCATGAGCAGCTTCTACCACGGTGAGCTGAAAGAGAACGACTTTTTCGCCCAGAGCTACCGTAACCAGTATCATAATAGTCCCAAGTCTTACTCAAGCACTCGCGAGGCCTATTCGCAGCTTTCCCAGGCCCTTAAAGGCCAAGACTCCTCAGCATTTCTACATAGTTTCGCTGACTGGTTCCGGTTGGCTAAAGCTGAAGATCCAGAACGCCTGATTGCACAGTTACGCTATCAGTTCAGCACATCGGAAAGCCATCATCGATGGATCATCAACGGCTCAAACGATGAAATCTGGAACGACCTGATCGCTCACCTTGAACAAGCTCAAGAGGGGCCAAAGTTTGAGAAATCTCATCTTCAACTACAATTTATTCTAGCTGCATATTACTACCCCGAACAAGGTGCATTGGACCGCGTCCACCCTCTGCTTCGCCAGATCTGTAAGTCGATCATAAGGCAAAGCTCGCCCGCCAAAACAAAGGAGATGCTCACTCCTTCCCACCACTCGACTAAGGAGACAATCACTGCACTCACTGTTTTATGTAAGCGAGCACGAATTTCAGAGATCGATCCTGCGCTTGATCATTTAAGAGGATTTTTTGCAAAATATGACGCTAACGATCATCTCAACTGGGGTGCCTTTCTAGATTCTGAAAACTTCCAGCTAAAAGTGAAGATTGAAACAGGCGAGGCGAAAGTGACCTCTGCGCATGCCACTCTCGGTTTCGATCCAATATCGGGCACTCGGCAGCTGTATTGGTCACTATTGAACTACCAATCCTACCCTCTCCACAAGCGCGGTAATCTTGAAGAAATCATTACGGTTCGCCCAAATGCCTCGATGACATCGCCGATAATCATTAAGCTACTAGCCAGTGAAGATCAGCGCCCTTTTAAAGAGGTTGCAGAATTCGAAACCCTGGAATTCCAAGGCAAAATTGCTCTCCCTGAAAGAGCTGAGCGCTTGAGAATCATAGCGATCGACCCCGAAGATTCAGAAACTTTCTTCTCCGAAGAAATTGAAGTCATTCCTTTCACACCTGATACACCTTTCAAGCTATCACTGGATCCGTCAACTCGAGGCTTGTCTGATGCTTTTGGAGGGCTTGTTACGTGGAATTTCGCCGGACAAGGAGTCAGCCTGCCAGTTGTCGGGGCGTTCAAACGGGAGATAGGTCGAATCGCGGTCACTCCAGAGCAGGGATTAAGCCTGTCGGCGTGGATCCCGAAAACCAAACTTGGATTTCACAGTTACGAACCGAGACTCAAATTGCTCGATTCCTCGGGTAAAGTCCTAAGGGAGATCAGACTCGTTTCGGAAGGAGCAACCAATTGGTCCGTAGAAGGTTGGACTTTCGTCGAATGGCACCTCGACCGACTCCCGTCTGGCTCTGCTGAGGCCATCTTGGAGGCTAATTACAGGAAAGACGCTGGCTTCCTCGGGTTCGATCCAGACAGTCACTTGATTATCGGAAATCCTAAATTGGCAGCGATGCGGAAGAAACGAATACCGGAGCGGGCAGGAATCAATCCGCTGAAAATGTTCGCGATTGGAAAGCAGAGTGTTTTTTCGCCGGCTAACGGAGGCAAATTGTTCACTCTAGACATGATTAACAGGCATATTGAAATCCGGATGAATTCGCTTACCGACGAAGCAAACAATTCCGTTGTGCCGATGCTCGACAGCATCAGCCCCAGACAACTTCACGGGGTGGTCGGATCTCGCCTGTTCTTCAGCTCAGACAAGAATAATCTCTGGGAATTGGATCTCGACGCTCCACGCGGCAACCGTTTTCGATTGCTTATGAACTTCGGCAGCCAGATGCCCAAATTACGGATCTCAAAGGATGGTCAGCAAGTCTTGGTCATCCACGAAGGGAAGCGAGGCTTCACGAGCCGAGTAGTTGTTTTCGAAAAACCCGAAACAGGTTTTTTAGTTTCCTCAGCCATGATCGATGAGGTCCCCCAAGGCAGCCTAGAGATCAGCGAATTTCCAGAACAAAAAGCTTGGGCGATCCATAGCCGAGAAAACGTTTTCGCTCTGTTTGTCAAACAGGACAATGAGTGGATCACCACGACAAATCCTAAACAAGACCAGTTAGTGCCCCTAATAAAAGACGGCAAGCTAGACCCTACCGAGCCAACTTGGGAGTCTTGTCTGGATTCGATCCGGTCTGGAGCCGCCGCTGCCAAGCTAGCGGGGCTCAGACCGAATGGCTCGCCACTTCAGAAGGCTTGGTGGTTGGAGGGTGGCCAGAAGCTCTTCGCCGTCGACACGGCTGGCGAAGGATTCCTGATCACCCCGTCGCTGCTCGAGCCCACACCATGAGGTAGGACATAACGGTCTCGCAGACGGACCAATCGGACACGAAAAAGCCGAGCTCACTTGAGCTCGGCTTCGATAAAATGCTGTCAGATCGTTGAGATTACTCAGCGTCTTTCTTAGGAGCTGCCTTTTTGGCTGCTTTCTTAGCGGCCTTCTTGGCTGGTGCTTTTTTCGCTGCCTTCTTGGCGGCTTTTTTAGCTGGAGCCTTCTTGGCGGCTTTTTTGGCCGTCGTTTTCTTTTCAGCTGCTTTCTTGGCAGGCTTGTCTTTTTTGTCGGACTTGGTCGAAGAAGCGATTGCGGCTGCTTTGATCGCCTTTTGGCGCTTCAAGTAGTTAGCGCGGCGCTTGCGTTTGAGTTGTTTGCTGTGTTGCTGGCCCATAAGTAAGGTTGGTTAAGGAGTTAGTCGGGAAGCAAGTTCATGTCCCGCGGTCACCGATTGATTGTGGCGGGTTTATCGCCCCGATTCCCGACTGGCAAGGACAAAGGCAAGCTCTCATCCGGAAAAAAGTGTTTGATTCTCCTCCGTGAGCGGTCATGGTCATTCAGTCGACAGGTAAATCCCTCGGAACTCTTTCCCAGGACCTCACAAGATCAGGGCACTTTTCGCCCGTCTTTCCTTCCCTGTAGATCCTCCGGTGCCACCCCTGCAATTCAGCACGGATCACCAAGGGCTAATTTCAAGTGTAAGCTAGACTTTCCCTTGAATGGCAACGACTTCTCCAAGTGACCGAGCGGACCATTAGGTTCGGGCACAACCGAGGAGCACTACTTACTTTCCACCGGCAATCCGGAACGACTTCCTTTTTACATCTCAATTATGAGCGACTCCTCGCAAGATACTCCTGATCTCTTTGGCAGCGAAGCCACAAGTGCTAGCCCCCCAGCCAAGAAGGCGGCAAAGAAGGCCACCAAGAAAGTAGCCAAAAAGGCCGCTAAAAAGACAACTGCCAAGAAAGCGACCGCCAAAAAGGCGACGAAGAAGGTAGCCAAGAAGGCAACGGCAAAGAAAACCGTGGCCAAGAAAGCGACCGCCAAAAAGGCCACAAGCAAAGCTGAGCAAGCCCCTGAGAAGCCAGCCAGCACCGAGGCACCTGCGAAGGTCGAAAAAACCAAGGCAAAGGCATCTAAAACACCTGCGACGGAGGCGGACCAGCCAAAGAGCAGCACACCTGCGACTGATAGCCCCTCTTCTGACAACAGCTCACCAAGCGAGGCCGAACCAGCTGGGAAAAAACCCCGCGCCGGACGAGTCAGAGTGCGCGACTGCCGCAGCGACGAGGCGAAAGAAGCCGCCGCTAAGCAAGAGCCAGCTTCCGAGCCATCAGGGTCTAACGACGGAGATTCCTCCAACGAATCTCAAACTGATCGCCAGGAAAGACCATCTCGAACCAAGAACTCCGATTCCAGAGGTCGCCGCAGCAACCGCAGGTCCGGTGGACGGACAGACCACAAGTCCGATGAAAATGCGGAGGCCAGCCCCGAGACTGATGCCGAGAAGGCCGCAGCCGCGGCGGAACTGAAACAATTCGACGACCGCGACCAGCAAGATCGTGGCAAGCGTGGCCGCAACCGCCGCGGACGCCGCAATAATCGTCGTGGTGGTGAGGAGCAGAATCGCGAGCCTCGCGAGAAAAAGCCACTTGGACCTCCAGTCCCGTGCGATGGCCTGCTAGAGCTGGCCCCCAAGGGCTTCGGCTTTTTGCGACGTCCTGAAAAGGACTTCGCGCAAGTTCGTGAGGACGTATTTGTCTCGCCCGACATCATTCGTCAGTTCGGGCTCAGAGTCGGGATGTGGATCGAGGGCATTTCCCAGGATGGCCCGCGCGGACCGCAGATGACCGAACTGAAAAAGATCAATGGCATGGATCCCGAGGAGACGATTAAGTTTCCTCACTTTGAAGAACTGAAAGCAATCAACCCGAACCGCCGGATTTCATTCGAGACCACCCAGGACGTCTACACCACGAGAATCGTCGACATGATGGCTCCCGTGGGTCGTGGGCAGCGCGGCTTGCTAGTCTCCCCTCCCCGCTCCGGCAAGACCACTGTCATGCAGCACATGGCCGAGGCGGTGCAGGAGAAATACGAGGATGAAATTCACCTCATGGTCGTGCTCATCGATGAGCGCCCTGAAGAGGTCACCGAATTCAAGCGCAGCTTGCCAAATGCCGAGATCTACGCGAGCTCGAACGATTCCCGCCTGCAGAGCCACACGCGCATTGCCGAGCTCGCCATCGAGCGAGCCAAGCGCTTGGTCGAGGCTGGGCAGGATGTCTTCATCCTACTCGACAGCATCACCCGCCTGGCCCGCGCCTACAATAACAGCCAATCTGGCAAAGGCCGCACCATGTCCGGCGGTATCGATGCCCGTGCGCTCGAACTGCCCCGCAAACTCTTTGCCGCCGCACGAAACACCCGTGGCGGTGGATCGCTGACCATCATCGCCACCGCCCTGGTCCACACCAACAGCCGGATGGACGACCTGATCTTCCAAGAGTTCAAAGGCACTGGCAACATGGAGCTGGTCCTCGACCGCCGCATTGCCGAGCACTACATCTACCCAGCCGCTGACATTTTCAAATCCGGCACTCGTCGTGAAGAACTGCTCTTGCCCGAGAATCAGCTAGAGAAGATCTCTCTGATCCGACGCGGGCTCGCCGGGCACCGACCGACCGAGGCCATGGAGCGCCTGCTTTTCTTCCTCAAGAAGTATCACAGCAACGCGCAGATGCTCTTGGACATCAAACCCGCCAAGTAAGCTAGTGTCCTTCGTCGATTGCTTCAATGCACTGCCGCACGACGCTTCGCCGCGGGTGCGCAAGTTCATGTCCCTGATCGAGCCGATCGCCGATCAGCAACTCGAGCAAATGGTCGGCCAAGCGGCGCAGATCACCCGCCAGCATTTCGGCAAGGCGATGCGACTTTTCGCCCCGCTCTACGTCTCCAACGAATGCGTCAATAACTGCAGCTACTGCGGATTTTCACGCGACAACCCGATCCTGCGCACCACCTTGACCGTGCCGCAGGTCGTCGCCGAGGCGAAATTCCTCTACGATAAGGGATTTCGCAACATCCTCTTAGTCGCAGGCGAACATCCAAAATTCGTCAGCGATGGTTACCTGCAAGAGTGCATCGATGCCATCAAGGGATTCATCCCCACTGTCGCCATCGAAGTCGGGCCAATGGAAGACCATCAATACGCCGAGATCGTCGATCATGGCGGCGAAGGTCTGATTGTCTACCAAGAAACCTACGACCGCGAGGTCTATCAGACGCTCCACACCGCAGGCCCGAAGAAGAAATTCGACTGGCGCTTGGAGTGCCCCGAGCGGGCCTACGCCGGTGGCTTCCGCCGGATCGGCATTGGAGCTCTGTTCGGTCTCGCCGATTGGCGCACCGAGGCCATCGCCCTCGCCGCTCACCTCGACTACCTGTATCGCCATTGCTGGAAGGCGCAATACTCCATCGCCTTCCCCAGGATGCGCCCCTACGCCGGCAACTACCAATACGAGCCGGACCCCGATCGCTACCTCAGCGACCGCGTGATGGTTCAGCTCATCGCCGCCTTTCGCATCGTCTTCCCTCAGGTTGCCATCGTCGGCAGCACCCGCGAGCCCGCTGCCTTGCGCGATGCCCTGATCCCGCTCGGCATCACTCACATGAGCGCAGGCTCACACACGGAACCAGGTGGTTACACTGGCGCGGGCAGCGATGACCTTCACTTGACCGTCAAAGGTCGTCGCGTCGAGCTTGAAGAAGAGCAAAAGTCCGGCTGTCAAAAGGCCACCGAGCAATTCACCATCGACGACAAGCGCACCCCAGCCGAGATCGCAGAGGTTTTGCGCCAGCAAGGTTTCGAGCCCGTCTGGAAGGACTGGGACCACGCCATCCTCAACGCCTAATTCCGCCAATGAACATCCACCTCAACGGCAAGCCACACCAAGTCAAAGCCGCCACCAACATCGCCGAGCTCCTGATTGAGCTAGGCCTGGATGGACGACCAGTCGTCGTCGAGCATCGCCTGCAAGCCCTCCTCCCCAAGGAATACCCCGAGGCAGCTCTCACCGAAAACGACCAAGTTGAGATCATCACCATTGTCGCAGGCGGGTAGAATTTCGAGATCGGGCGTTTAATGAAACGGGGAATTACCGCTATCCTAATCCTCGCAGTCTGCGCGGTTCTTTATTCTCTGCATTTGAAGGCGAACCCAGATTCTGCGGAAGTTTGGCAGACGACTGGTTCTCAGCCTCTAGCTCCCGGTATCAACCTTCACGAGGGCCCTCTTTTGTTCTGTCCTGACGGCGAACCACGTTACCGGATCGGGGTTAGCCAAGCTTTTTTAGGAAACGGATCTTTGTATTGTTTTCAAGAGACTTACCGCGCCGATTCCCTGGATTTCGAGATCGGCCCTACCCGTATCGGTCCCGAAGGCACGTTCACCATCTACTTCAGCAACGGGCGCCAAATAACTCACAGCGTCGTCACGGATGACGATGGCTCAAGTTGGATCGCGCCCCGGCAGCTCTGACAAGGAAACACAAAGCCGCATCACATTTGAATCGAGCAACGAGATTTCATAGATAAGGATCGAAAGGTGGCTAGATTTCGATGGCTCCGATCTAAAAAATGGATATCAGGTCGAAACTGTCATCGTTGCAGAAGGTGGTTGGAGCGATAAAGCCAACCTCATTCATATTGCTTCAAACGCTTAATTTGTTCTTCGTCCAAGGATTCAGGATCAACCGTCTTTGCGAATTTTTTCATCTCTTCAAGCCGTCCGAGTGCCTTCAGGGCATCGAGTTTACGAAAATATCCTGAATTCAGGATCCGCAGCATTCGTTTTTCTTTCAATTGATCGATCTCACTCAAGATTATCTCACACGAGTTTATAACACGTTCGTGTTGCCCTGTCATATTCTGATACATCCCAGCACGAAATGCGAGACGTGCTTTCAGAATCGGGTCTTTTTCATAAGCTAGAGCATGCTCATGCAAGTCGACCAATTGATCCGTCGTCAAACAAGTTTGGTGCAAATACATGTTAAAGCTTGAATCAAAATATCCGAGCGCATTTCGCACTTCATCCATCTGAACCAAGGACTTATACATTTCAAAAAATTCAACTGAATCAACGGTATCACCTCCACAACGCTCTAAAGCAACGCGTAACGCGACAACTGAACGATGCTGCTCAAAAGAGTTCTTTTTCAACCTATCAAGACCTTCCCGATCTAAACCATCACTCCATGTCTCTTGCAAATCATCTTCCCCGAGCAAACCGATGAGTGCAAAAGACATCGCTCCTGATTCATAAAAGGCATGATCGTCTACCTTTTTCACAAACTGAAGCGCCGCCAATTTTAGGTGAACTCGAATCAAGGGTTTCATTTTCAAAGCCTCCTCGCGATCACCCAGAACTATGACGCCAAAAGCTCTTCGGGTGAAATAATATGAGTAAAGTCGTAGATAAAGTTCGGCCTTAGCAAGCTCCCACTGATTATATTTTCCTGCCCCAATCCGGTCTATTACAGAATTCAACTCATTAGCCACTTCCGGTAGATCGTCTCCTAGGCTACGCAAACATAACATCGAAATAACGGGGCCTATTTCGGATAATTCAATCGGTCTTTGATTGATACAATCAACCAAAGCATTCTGCTTGATGTTCAGTGATCTGATATCTTCTTCGAAGGCGATTAATAGTGTCTCATGAAACAACGCGTTTACGATCAAACATTGCCTTGTCCGCATATCAATTTCGTCATCAGCAAATGACTCCCTCAAATACCAATTCGCTTTCGTATATGCGTCACATCCTTTCAATAAAGACTCTACCGTCAACTCAGAATCGAAAATCGCCGTCCTTAGCTGTTGCCTTCGCTCGGGATCTTTGATTTCCCGAATCAATTCCGCAATTTTATCTAGATTCCTGCCATCAATTATCTCCGAATCAGAATCAAACTCAATTCCAGGTCGAGAGAATAAATCAAGGAACTCGTCTCGCAATCCAAGATGAGACATGTGACAAATTTGGGCAGTTGGCACGATCGTTTTAGAACCCGTATCGAAAAGCTCTGGCATTTGATATAGTTGAATAAGCTTATCGTCCAACCCCATATCCGCACAAGCCCCAGAGAGACAATTGATAATCGATACCCGTGCTATTCTCCCCTCGACACTAGGAAGATAATCAATTACTTTCTGAAATAAGTTTGCTAGCCTTTCCATAGTCTCAGGATCATAGAAGCGGGCACCTCCCAAACGGCTAATACGGATTGTCGAAAGATGATTTGCTAAGCACATCCAACCTATGGGCTGTCTTACCTCATCGGATTCTATCAATTCTTCAGCAACTGATAAGATTCCGTCAAAGATTAATTTTCCAGCTTCGTTCCTAATCGAGCCATCCCAAAAATCAAAAGTAAGATCGTATCGGTAAGGCCTACTGAAACTGGGGTGAAACCCAACAGATAACTGATTAAATTCGCGTGCAAGGAGGGCTCTCATCATCAAGCTCACCGATTGATCATTGAGGAATTTATTTAGTCTTTTGGCCCCTTCTAAACGGATCCTATATCGCTCTTTTAGAGCAATCTCATCAGACATATTTATACCATTTACACGGCTGATTTTCGAGTTCACTTGAAGAAACATCATCGCCAGTTCCGCTGAAACAGGTTTCCTCTTAGACAGCTCGGCATACGCTTTTCTGATTTTCTCCTCTTGGACTCCGAGATCGGCAAACTGCTCAAAATGGCGCATGTAGAATGCATCCAAGATATACACGATGTCGCTTTCTTCCTCAAACTGCTCAGAAAGGATGTCGAAAAGTTTAAATATCAAGGACGCTTCCTTTTTGTTAGCGGAGCGATAGAACCGACTGGAATCCGATACCATTGACCAATGGTGTTTACCGATTTTCTCTCTCCCTACTGGCTCCATAGTTGCTCTCAGCAGACCTCGATTTAGCTGAAAAGATTCACCACACCAACGGTAGCTCAACCACCAATTATCTAAGAGTCGTTGCTTCCGCATCTCGACAACAAAGCGGAACATGTTCAAAGAATCCTCCGTGGAAAAAGGGTGATTGCAGAAATTGAATTGAACAGAATCAAGCAAGTCTACCAATGAAGCCTCATTCACATATTTTTTCGTTTCAGCATGTTCAGCAACGGGTAAAAACCTTTTGAAAGTCTCAATTGCCTTATCTGGGTCCTCCAATATCTCAGCAGTCAGTGTAGTAACCATCTCAGCCCTCTGGGAATGGAACTCGTTCTGATTCTGCGGCAGACGCTGCTGCGCTTTGATGGCAACCGATATGGCGAACCAAAGGATAATAGGGAGAATTTTTGTCATCATGCTTTTTATCATAATTAAGATCTTGCCTCCAGTGATTTGATTTGCAGGGCACGTGTTGCCTCACATCGTTAGACACCGAGGCATTCAGATGACTGTGAAGAAAGGTTCCCCGTTGCTTCACAAAAGAAGGCACCATGGTGCCACCCATGGAAATGAGTCGCGAAAGCATTGATGAATACACCGAAAAGATGCGTGAAAGATATGCCGGGATGTCGGGTAGCCAAGCCTGCAGCCGGCTACTCGATGAGTATGTCGAAGTCACCGGCTTCGAGCGCAAATACGGCAACAAAGTGCTCCCAGGTAAACGACGCCAGCCTGGGCAACGCAGTCAACTGGGGCGCGGGAAAACCTGTGGTGCTTCGGCCCGGCGAGCCCTCAAGAACACATGGCTGGAAATGGAGCAGCCCAGAGGCAAGCGAATGAAGGACATGATCCCTCTTCGGATCGACCATCGCAAGCTTCAGACCACGACACGTGCGCAACTACCCGGCATGAGAGCGGAAAGCATAGACCGCATTCTAAGCGTGGCAAAAACCAATGCCCGCCGCTGCATCCGACCGCATTGGGGCAATAACGCGGTGAAAGAATCAGTGGGAATCGGGGCCGAAAGCTGGGCGGTCACAGAGCCGAGATCGACACGGTTGCACGCAGTGGTGGCCATATGAGTGAAAACTTCATCCTGACGCTTACCTCCGTCGACATCCTCCCCGGTTGGGCCGAAGTCCGCGCCGTCTGGAACTACATAGAACACAACACCTTGGAAGAAATTCAAGACACCGCCTGGGCCCAACGCTTCTGACTGCTCGGGGTAGACAGTGACAATGGCAGCGAATTCCTCAACTACTTCGTGCACGACTGGTGCAAAGCCATGAAAATCAACCAACCCTTTGAACATGAAAGGCCTGGTCGAGAAGAAGCTAAAGAACTTCTGGGTCAGGCACGGCGAGCTCGACAAACAGCGTCTCGAAGACCTCGCTTGGGAGCAAGAGGCGCTTACCGGTGAAGGCGCGCCTCCACTGGCAGAAAACCAAACCCGAAACCAAGCCGTCAGAGTATCCTCTTAAATGAGGCAGCAGGGGCAATGTCTACATAGGGCGATTTGGTGAGTAAGCTCTATTCGAAGAGCAAATCATCCGGTTCCGTGCAGAGGTCACCGTATGTTCATGCCTCTAATACGCCTAATTATCAACCCGCCGAGCGGGAATCCATGGAGTCACTGACTCCCTTGAATTACCGCTCCGATTCCCTGGATTTCGAGATCGGCCCTACCCGTATCGGTCCCGAAGGCACGTTCACCATCTACTTCAGCAACGGGCGCCAAATAACTCACACCGTCGTCACGAATGACGATGGCTCACTCCTCATCAAATAGTCAAATTCGATGGTGCACTGCTGGCGGGACTACCGTCAGCGATCTCACCGCAGCAAAGATCAGGCTGGATTCGTGGGCGCTAAGAGGTTTGAGTCTTTGGGAACCGTTTTGCCAATGATCTTTCGCCATGCCCTTCGCAGCATCCTGCTGATTATTCTCTTCGCTCTGTCCACTCAATCCTTGTGGGCGCAGGCGGAGGAGGCGACCGCGACGGTCTGGCACCGGGACATTGTTACCTTCCGCGCGCCGCATCAGGCGATGACCCCTCAGCAGCGGGCTGAGATTGCCAGTAATAATCTTGAAAGAATCCCCAAGGACGAGCTGCTAGAGCCGCTGCGCTCAGAATACGATGGCAGCGGCGACGCACCGGGCATTTATTTTACCATTGGAGATCATTTCCTATTCAAGCTCTACGAGGATGACTTGACAGAAGGCTCGCGCCTCCGCGAGGCAGAGAAAGAAGTTCTCAACAATCTTCGCGCTTACATCGATGCCCGCAGTCGTCAGGGCGAGCCACAGACACTCTTATTCGGGATCGGCATCACCATAGGCCTGACCTTTGCCCTTGTGGTGATATTTAAGGTGCTGGCTTGGTATCGCAGGTGGGTAATCCGTTTCTGCGTTCGCTGGATCAGCCAAGACAAGAAGCTTATCGTGCGCGGTGTCGACTTTCGCGAACAGACCCTTAAGTCGCTGCTGAAGCTTCTACTCTTCCTGAGCTGGATCGTCCTGGCGATCTCGGTCTATCTTTACCTGATCTTCGTGCTCAACCAGTTTCCCTACACGGAATCTTGGGGCAGAGCCCTTGGCGGGCAAGTTCTAGGAGTGCTCACTTCGGTAGGCGCTGGCTTTATCCGCAGCATCCCGAATTTCATCGTTCTCGGCCTGATCTTCGTGATCTTCCGCGGTTTGATCCGCCTAGTGAAATACACCTTCAGCTCCCTCGCGGAATCGGCTGACAATTCGGCTAGCCAGTGGCTGCAGGACGATACTCGAAGGGCGACCCAAAGGGTCATCAATGCGCTGCTGTGGATTATTGGTATCGTAGTTGCCTACCCTTACATTCCCGGTTCGGATAGCGCCGCCTTTCAAGGGATCAGCGTGCTCGTTGGATTGATGGTTTCGCTAGGCTCAACCGGATTGGTCAATCAGGTCGTGAGCGGCTTCGTTGTCCTTTATTCCGGAGCGGTCCGCAGCGGCGAATACGTTCACATGGCGGATGTCGAGGGCACCTTGATGGAAGTTGGGCTGCTCTCATGCAAAGTGCTGACGCCCCGCGGGGAACTCGTCACGGTGCCGAACGCTGTGATCATGACCCAGAAGACCACGAATTTCTCTCGATTGGCCAAGAAGGACGGTGCCATTTTTGCGATTTCGGTGGGCATTGGCTACGACGCACCGTGGCGTCAGGTTCACCGCCTACTCGAAGAGGCAGTGGGCAATTGCAAGCAGATCCGTGACAAGCCCACTCCACGCATCCTTCAAGAAGAGCTCGGCGACTTCGCCGTGAAATACACCGTCGTCTTCAATGTTGACGATCCGCAGCGCAAGCCACGCATCATGACCGAGCTCTACGGCAAAATTCAGGACGTCTTTGCCAGAGAGAACATCCAGATCATGTCGCCGCACTTCGTCGGCCAGCCAGAGGCCCCCGTGATCCCGGATACCGAGAAGCGCTGAGCATTTACTGCACGATATCGTCCTCGGTGCGCATGATGCGATCGGGCCCCGCGGAACGGACCTTCATCACATCTGCCGAGAGTTGATGGAAGAAATACGGGGTGCCCCAGCGGTCAAGAAGCTCGCCATCAGGGGAAATCGCCGAGTGATCAGCAGGTAATGGCGCGAACAGCCGTGGATTGCGCCCACTCAGGCTGCGGGTAATTTCCTCGTTGGTTCCAACGGGATTACCCTGTCGCACGATCTCACGAAATTCACGCAGACAGAGGTGAACGATTTTGAGATCTTCCTCGATGCTGCCCTCCGGCGAGTTTAGCTCCCGTGCGATCGGCGATTCCCGATCTGGGATGGAAGGGCGCCCGAGGTTTGCCGGAGCGACGATTGGGTCTGCCGCGCCCTCAATGATGGGCCCTTCTTCAGGTCGGGATTCTCTGCCGCCATTCAGCCACCAGCCCACCAGTGCACCACCAGCGATCAAAATGACCAACAATAGCGAAAGTTGAGACTTGGAAAGGTGATCTGACATCAGCCCATGAAGCCCATATCCGGACGGGAAAAACGACCAATATTCGGGAAAACCTGGCCCATGTCACTCGCCTGCAGACCGAACCATTTAGCCAAAGTCGCCGCGTATTCATCCACCGATGTCGTCGGGATCCAGCGTCCGCGCCCGGTATCATTCGGGCCATCGACTTCAAGAACCGGCATATTTCCGTAGATTTCGCCGCCCTGAACGGCACCGCCCATAACCAGCTGATGCGAGCCCCAGCCATGATCGGAGCCTTCTCCATTGGTCGGGAAGGTGCGCCCAAAGTCCGAAGAGGTAAAGGTCGTGACACAGTCCTCAATGCCAAAATGCACCGTGGAATCGTAGAATTCACGCAGCCCCAGCGAAAGCTCACTGAGCAAGTTCGCGTGCGAGAGCAATTGCTCGCCGTGAGTATCGTAACCGCCGACCGAGCAGAAGTAGATCTGCCTCTTCATCCCAAGAGATTGCCGTGCGTGGATCAGCTTGGCGACCATCTGCAGTTGGTAGGACAGGGAATTGCTGGTGGTGAAGTTGTTATCGAACCAAGTCAGGTCCTCCGGCGAAATTTCGTCCAAGGACTCGTTGAGCAAGCGGTCATTCTTGATCGCTCTGGCTTGGATGCCTGAATAAGCGTCTTGGATGAGATTTCCGTGCGCCAGGTTGAGCAAGTTGTCCACTGCCCGCGAGGGCTTGTGGTCAGGATTATCCGTCGCATGCTGATAATCCCTGAGAGCGATGCTTCCCCATGGCTTGATCTGGTATTGCGTCACATCCTGCCCGACTTGAAACGTATTGGTGCCTGCAAGGCTCATGGACATCGAGATCGACCCCGAATTCAGAGGTCGCAACAGGTCCGCCAAGCGACCGCCCCAGCCAGTCGGGCTGATGCCTTGAGAGACCGAGGTCTGCCACTGCACCTGCTGATCGGCATGAGAGAATAGCTGGGACGGAACCGTCGCACTGCCATTCAGCCACTCGGCGCGCGTGATCGGTGCCACCAAAGTCCCGACATTGCCGACGATGGCGAGTTTATCCTGCTCAAAAAGCTCATGCAGTCCACCGGGAACGTAGTTGCCCGACTCGTCGAGGTCCCCGAGCGCGGGGTGCAGGCCCCATTCTCGGCCGTCGCCCTGTCCTGGATTAATGCTGAGCAGTTCTGATCGCGGGATGGCTAGGTTCTGGCGCGCAGCGGCGTAGGCGGCGTATTCGCTCGTGCCGCGCGGGATGATCAAGTTATTCGCGTCGTTGCCCCCATAGAGGAAAATGCACACCAGTGCTCGATAATCATCGCCTGCGCTGCCGCTCTGATCGATCGCTGCATTGAGCGCGCGCAGTCCGAGGATTTGGTTGGCAAGCGCCCCCATCCCCACAGCGGCACAGGCCCCCTGCCTGAGGAATTTTCGTCTGGTAAATACATTCATAGTTCGCGGTTTGCGTGGGATCCAAAGATCATTTCAAAAAGGCGGCACTCGGGGAAATCACCGCCAGAGACAGGGCTGCCCGGACACGGTTCCGAAGCTGCGTATCTGGATTACTATTGGTCGTTGCTTGAATGACCTCGAAGAGTTCGGCTCGCAGTTCAGGCGGCATGAAGCCGTCGCAGATGATTAAGTCGATCTTATCCACCAAAGCGACCATACCTTGAGTGATCCCATCGTCTAAGCCCGGCGCGGGTTCGTCATCATTTAGCATCGCCTGCAGCGCGGCGTAATCGAAGACCATCTGATCGTCATTACGGCCGATCCCCGAGCTATCAGTGAGATCGATTAGCCGATTGGAGACCAGGATGATCGTTGCCTCAGACAGGATCTGCAGTTCCGGCGTGAACAGGCCCGCCTCTTGAGCTGGTCCAGGCAAGGAGTAGTCGGGTAGGAAAAAGTTGAAGACCGTCGGCGAGCGCAGTGGGGCCTGACCAAGATTATTCTCTTCGTATCTCAATCGAAAAGTTCCAGTCGCCGGCAGGACCTCAAACCCGCGCAGCAAAGTCGTCATTCGCAGTATCGGCTCTTTGACTTTCCCATAGCCCGGCAGGGTCCGATAGCTCAGGTCTCTCGCTTCAGGATCGAGCAAAATCGCTTTGACCACCGCCCCCAGGTTGCCCCGTGTGCCATTGCCGTCATCAGCAAATGCTTGCGCCACCCGGTAAATGTAACCGGGACTAGGATTCGATGTGGTTAGCCGCTGGATCAGGCGCTTCGCCAAGAACGGTCCGGTGTTAGGATGCTGGAATAGAAGATCCAGGAGCTGATCGAGGTCCTCCTGCCCGCTCTGCCCCGCAGGGATCACCGCTCCTCCGACGACGACTTTTTCGCCCAGATCATGGTAGTCCGGGTAGTTGGTCATCGGATCCAAGTAGTTTCGGGTGTGATACCAGAACGAATCATTTTCAGGGTCATCCGAATTCCAGCCCCACCCCGTGAAGACCTTAGCCGTCTCGGTGATGGTTGTCTGGTCGTAGGTCGGGATCGGCTGACCGTCCGGCCCGATTTTGGCCGAGCCGTCAGGATTGAGCTCAAACAGACCAATCGAAAAAAGCTGCATCACCTCGCGGGCGTAGTTCTCATCGGGGTCGATACCCAGATAGGGGTCCGCCTTCGGATTACGGATGTGGCTCAGGTAGAGGCCCATCATCGGGCTCAAGGAGACCTCTTCGAGCAGCTGCCGGTAATCACCAAAAGCTGACCGGACCAAGAGATCGTAATAATTCGCGACACCCTCAGGCTGACCACTCAGATCGCCATTCTCATCCGAGATCACGAGAATCTCCGACAAAGCAAAAGCCACCCGCTGCCGGAGCTGATCTGGACCTAGCACCGAATTTCGGAACCATTCTTCCATCCGCTCACTACGCCCCACGCTCAGTTCTTCCGCTATGCGCTGACTGATCAGAGGTGTGTGAAGGCTTGGCGACAGGGCCATCTGGGCATCGATCCAGCCCTCGAAACCCAGTCTCTGGACTTCCGCTATCTCTGCTTCTGTCGGACCGAAACTTGCCTGCGAAAGGAACCTCGCAGCCTCACTGGCACTCATTGCCGGCGGCGAACCCTGCGCACTGGCTGGTGGGCTGAAGGCCCCACTGTCAGAGGCAAGCACTCTCGAGCTGAGTTCTCCCGCGGGATTCACCGAGCTTTTCACTCGCATCTCGATCCTCCCGCCCTCAAGCGCCGCTGCAAATTCGATCATCCCAACGGGAAGTGCCTGAAGATCGATAAGCTGCTCGTAGTGATTCTGCGCCGCGAGAGTGAGCAACAACTGCGCCTCACCCCCATCCAGTGGATGCAGCAACACATCCACTCCGCTCAACTCGCCTGTCAAATTACTGATCCCGAAGCTCACCTTCGCCCGGGACTGGTTGGCAGATTGCCACCATACCGCCGAGCCACTGCCAATGCTGTTTACTCCGGCGATCGGCGTCAAAGTCGCTCCATGCAGAGTCGGCGGGCCATCCTCGATGGCTATGCTCGCCTCCGAGCTGCCCTCCACCTGATAGCCCGTGCCATCAACCACCCGCAAGGTCACTTGTTCATCATTCTCCAGTTGTGAATCTGCCACCGCCAATAAAGGCACCTGAACTTGCCTTACCCCCAGCCCGAAGCGGACCGTCGAGGGCAGGACATCAAAGTCATCGCCGCTCGCATTTCCCGCGACTTGCAAATTCACCTCGATCTCACCGAGCCCGCCATTGCGATAAATTGTGAAACTTCCCGCCTGTGACGGAGCTTCATAGGCCGTCGCCACACTCGCCTGAACCCCGACCCGATTCGGGCTCGCCAGCGCTGCAGCCAGGGCATTTCGGTCGCCCAGGCCACCCCCAGCCGAGCTAGGGTTTGCCGGATCATACCCGACAATCAATTCCTCGTAGTCGCTGACCTCATCGCCATCACCGTCCCGGTCTCGCACCAGCACTCGGAAAAACTGCGCCGTTCCATCACCCAGCAAGCGGGGGCTCGAATCATCAAACGACGAAAAGGCTGATGCTGGGATCGTCGAAAATTTAATTCCCGGCCCCTCCCAGTTCACTGCCAAGTGATCTTCCCCTCCGCCCTCAAAATGCAGCACTTCAAGGTAGTAGATCTGCCCCTCGACCAAATTCACTTTGCGCGAGTGCTGACTATCGAATTTGTCCCACTCTCCAAGGCGGCTGTAGCCGTCGATCGAGGCCATTACCTCAAGTCCCGCAGGATCTTGGCTATCCGAAAGAGAGATCTGGCAATGGTCGTCACCCGAAATGTGGAACTGATACTCTCCCGTCGCGGGAGGAATCAGGTAGCCCCGAATGCGCGAGCCATGGCGATCCTGGTCTGGATCAAATTCGGTGAAGCTCAAGCTATTCAGCGCAAAAGTCGATGTCGGCGGATCTTCAATCACCCGTCTCAAGCGATCCAGCGCCCAGCCTGAGCCTTCCTCCAAGTCCCAGAATTCACGAATCACCCTCCCCGGCTCGAGCACCGGCCGATTAGGGCTCAAGGCGAGCTCCATCGGCGCGCCGGCACCCCTTCGCCAGACGCCTTCGCCCGTCCACTCTGGGCCCACAGGCGAATTTGAGACCTGCAGAAGATACTCCTTTCCTGCCACCGTAGGCCACACCACACGGGTCAGCCCATCCTGAGCGACCACTGAGCTCACCTTGAAAAAGGACGTCGGGCTGAAAGGGTCGGTTCCCGCCAAGCACTCCTCCAAATTACTCAAGCCATCGCTGTCCTCATCTCCATCGGGTAATAACCCCTGGGCATCAAATTTGAGTTCCCAAGCGTCTGCTAGGCCGTTCTGGTCGAGATCAACAGGAGCCGCAAGCGTAGGGGAAAGCAGCGACGCCACGGTGAACATCAGCACAATGTGTGATTTCATGGCGTAATTGGATGATTATGAATTAACCAGATGACCTTGGCAGAATCTCCGCGTAATCGAAGTAAAAAGTCGCTCCACCTCTCTAACTGACCGCCCGACGCCTCCTCATGAGCCCCAAACCACCCGCAACCAGACCAAAAATTAGCGCACTCGGTTCTGGTATCGCTTCGACATTGAAGCTCAGCACATTCACCGTCTCAGCCCCCGTCTCATTCAGCCAAAACGTGTAGACACCAGCCGGCAGAGCACTGCCAAACAAGGCCGGATCGGTCGCCTCGACCGACTCCGAGAAAAGATCAAGAAAGTCGATCTCCGGATCAGAGGAAGTCGGGTCATAGACCTGTCGGGAGCCATACAGAAAATAGCTGATATCCAGCGGGCCGGGAAATTCGGGAAAAATCCCCACACCATCCTGGAACCCCAGAAAACCCACATTTCCCGAACTAGCTCCAGGATCATAGTCCACCAAGTAAATTGAAGTGAGAACCGTCCCCGGGCCAACCTCCACCACAAAATAATCAGTATCCGCCCCGCTTCCGGAATCACCCACGATGAGCTCGACGTCACTTTCACCCAAGGGAAGGATCCCCAAAGAGGTCGGACTGGAGGCGATATTCGAAAGATCAGGATCAGTTCCTCCCTCGTCGTAGATCAGCGCGCCACTCGCCACGAAAGGAAGTAGGGCCAACAGAAAAAGGAAATGCCGCATGATCCATGCTACGGCGCGATCCTCCCCGTGGTCAAGCCAAGGAAAGGCCAGCCACAAGCTCGCACTTTTCCCATTCGTAAGCTTGCACCATCGCCATCTCGGCCTAGGCTCCGCGCCAAATGCTGAATTTCACCATCTTCGGAATACCAGTCCGCGTGCAGCCTTTCTTTTGGATTCTGCCCCTGTTTGTTTCTGGCGCTTTTCGCATGGAACCTGGTCAGGGCATGCTGCAAATGCTGATCATTTGGACGGTCGTGATCTTCTTATCTATCCTCGTTCACGAACTTGGACATGCTCTCACTGGGCTGAAAACCGGCGGAGGCAGCGCAGCTATCGAACTCAATGGCTTCGGAGGCCTCGCTTACAATTACGGCGGTCGCTTCTCACTCAAGGGCCGCCGCTGGATGATCGCCATGGGGCCCGGAGCAGGCTTCATCCTCTTAGCTCTAACGATCTTGGCTATGACAATCGCTTACGGAGCGGCGGACGGCTTGAACCTAGCTTCTGCTCTGGCTGTCGGTATCACCTTCGCCCCTCTCAACACCGAAGTAATCAACAATGCCGGTCTGTTTATCTTCTTCAGCGCCATGATCTTCGTCAACTTTTGGTGGGGCATCCTCAACCTACTCCCCATCATGCCATTGGACGGAGGCCAGCTCTTTGAGACATTTTCGAAGTCCCCCAAACTCACCTTCAAGGTCGGAATGGTGACAGGTGGCCTCGTCGCCCTCTACGGACTAAATACTGGCAGCGTCTTTCTCATGTTCCTGATGGGCTACCTCGCCTACAACAATTATCGCGCCTACCAGCAGTCTAAATACTGAGGCACTCATCCGCTGCAGTTAATCAAGCCTCGATCAGCCCCTTCAGTTCCAAATAACGGCGCATCGCCGTGATCCGATTTTCCACCCCGAGACGTTGGAAAATCGCCTCCAGGTGTTTCTCAACGGTTCGCGGGCTAATATCCAAGATCACCGCGACTTCTCCGCTGGTCTTACCCTCAGCGATCCATTCCATGATCTCCTCCTGGCGCTTTGTCAGATAATCGGATGCCTTCGCGAGGGCCTCGCGCTTCGGACGCGTTTGCAACATCACGATCGCATCCCCTTGTGCCCTGGGGATCACGTAAACTTCCGCATTTCCTCCACCCATATCGAGCTCCATCGCCGCCCAAAAGGCCTCGACAGGGCTGATCCAGCTCGTTGCCATCACTGCCTCGACCCGGGAAATATCGGCCTCATTCAACATCAATGCAGGGACATCCTGATCCCAGTGCTTTTCCGAATACTCGACCGCTTGGTGGTTCATTGGGACCAGGCCATTCTTGCTGTCATATTGAAAATACGCTGCCGGGCACTCGGCTCGAAAAGCAAATAGCTGACGACGGATCTCTTTGTCGTATTGGATCAAGCTCATCCGGCCTATCAACTGCTCACTGAATAGCCCCAAATGCTCAAATCGCTCGGATTCCAGCTCGGAAAATACTGCGTCACTCTTGATCCCGATCAGAAAGGCACTGAAAAATTCACCTTTGCACAAGCGCGCCACCTTGACCGCTCGGTCAGAGTCGGCCAACTCGTCTGCGAGCAGATGACTGATCGCATCTTTCATCTCTTGCTTGGTCGGACCATTTCCCTCGGACTGAGCAAAAGCCCCAGCCTTGCAGGCCTTCTCTGAGCCTACGGCGATCCTTTGAAACAGTGGATTCTGCGCAGCAGAGCCCTCCAGAACAGGACGATGCTCGCGAAGATGACAGGTCATCACCCCATAATCGCCGGAGCCAAAAAGAGCCGTCGCGACTCCTTCGATCCGGTCCAAATAATCCGAAAAGCTCGCCACTGACCGAAGATCATCAAGCTGCTGATAACTGAGGGACTCTTTCATCGTAAAAATACTTATCGCAGATTCACCGTGAACGACAGCCGAAAATTTATGAATCTACAGGTTTCTTGGCACCCAACCTTCAGAGCTCTTTTGAGAAATTTTGGAAATTCGTTCGCATTTTTGAGGCAATTGGGCGAACTGAGACCCATGGTTCAGATTTTGCAAGCCATCCTCATTTTATTTACCGTTTTTTGGACGATTGGCGGCCTCCTCGTCATCAAGCACCGTCGCAAGCTCTTCGGAAAAGACGAGGACCACGAGAACGAAACCTCAGGAGCTCGTTCCTACGGGATCGTTCACTTGATTGTGATCTGGCTCTCTTGCTTGTGGATGGGCATCTACTTTTGCATCAAGATCGATGGACTGTGATTACAGGAAATCCGCGCTTAACGGATTTTCCTCACGCATTTGCTCAGAAGAGCTTGACATCCAAAACTTCAAGACTTACGGCTTCCGCCCGCCAATTTTTTAGAACACTTTTTATCCAAAGACCCATGGCCACCACTTCTGTTATCCTTCGGGAAAAAATCGAAAACGTCGGAGCTGAAGCCGATGTTGTTGAAGTCAGCGCTGGCTTCGCCCGCAACTTCCTCATCCCTCAAGGCAAAGCTTACGAAGCATCCGAAGCTAACCTCGAGCACATCGCTGCCCTCAAAACCGCCCGCGCCGAGCGTGAAGCGAAGGAGCTCAACGAAGCCAACGAGGTCGCAGCCAAAATCAAGAAGCTCAACCTCAAGCTCGAACTTGAAACCGGTCAGGGCGGCAAGTCCTTCGGCTCGATCACCAATCAGGACATTCACAAGAAGCTCGAAGAAGCTGGTATCGAAATCGACCGCCACTCCATCTCTCTTGATAAGCCTATCAAATCAGCTGGCACCTACGACATCGACGTCAAGGTCCACAGTGACATCGTCACCAAGCTCAAGGTCACCGTCAAAGCCATCGGCAACGACAGCGACGCTCCTGAAGAAGCCGGCGAGTAATCGCTACCTTCCCAACTAGGAATTTTGAAAAGCGCCTTCCTTCGGGGAGGCGTTTTTTGTTATCACCGCCC